>NZ_JBFTIK010000013.1:0-210930 GCF_056394725.1 Arthrobacter sp. 10N418 | reverse complement strand
GGGAGTTTGGCGCCGCCGTGGATTTTCTCCAGTGCGCCGGCGGCGTCGAGGGCCTCGATGTCGCGCCGGACGGTCATGAGGGAGACCCCGAGCATCCGGGCGAGGTCCGCGACCCGGACGATGCGTTCGCGCTGGACCTCCGCGAGGATCGCGGAGTGGCGGGCTGCGGCTAACATCTTTTCATCCTTCGTGGCCGGACTGGCGTGAGGTGCCCGCCGGGACGGAGGTGCGGGACCGGATGACGGCGACCGCGCCGGCGGCGAGGCTGAGGCCGCCGTCGAGGTCTTCCCCGCTGATGACCTCAAAGCCCGCCAGGGGTAGCTTGGCCTCGTCCGTTCCGTGGTTGATGCAGAAGGTCCAGTCCGTGCCGTCCTTGCTGCGCCGGGCGACCTCGACGTCGGCCGGAAGGCCGGTAATGAGGGGGAGCACCGCCGCGTCGGCGCAAATGACGGCCAGCAGCTCACTCAGGCCCTCCGGCGCCAGCGTCGTGGCGACATAGTAGGCGCGGCCGCTTCCTGCCCGGTTGCGGGTCACCGCCGGTGAGCCGGCGACCGGGCCCGCGTCGACGGCGGCGAGGACCTCGGCGGTCGTTGCCGACCCCAGTTCGCTCCAGCGCGTACCCGTGCCGAAGGTGCTGAGCCGGACCGATTCCCCCTCGCGCAGCGGAAAGAACTCCTCCATCCGCACGCCGAGCAAACCGCTGTACGCGCCGGGGTAGCTGCCGAGCCTGATGTGGTCGTTCTCGTCCACGATCCCGGAGAAATACGTGACGACGAGGTGGCCGCCGGAGCGCACATAACCATCCAGGTTTGCCGCTCCGGCGTCGGTCACGAGGTACTGCAGGGGGGCCACGACAATCCGGTAACCGGAGAGGTCGTCAGTGGTTTGGCGGAAGTCGGTGGGGATGCCGGCGCGGTAGAAGGCGTCGTGCCAGCGCCGGGTTTCCGCGATGTTGGAGGCGTCCACGCTCGGGTGCGAATCCAGTTCCGACGCCCAGCGGGCGTCGGTGTCATGGAGAATGGCGACGTCGACGCGCCCGGATCCGCCGGTGACCCGCGAGCCGCTGATTTCGGCCAGGCTGCGCAGCGCCTGTCCCAGCTGGACCACTTCCCGCCACACCTTGGTATCCGTCCCGGCGTGCGGCAACAGCCCGGAGTGGAACTTCTCCGCCCCGGCGCGGGAGGCCCGCCACTGGAAGAAGAGCGCGCCGTCGGCGCCGCGGGCCACATGCTGCATGGAGTTGCGCAGCATTTCGCCGGGCGCTTTTGCGATGTTCCGGGGCTGCCAATTGACGGCTGACGTCGAATGTTCCATGAGCAGCCAGGGCTTCCCCTTGGCCCAGCCGCGGGTCAGGTCGGCCGTCGCGGCCAGCTCCTGGAAGTTCCGCAGATCCTCGGCAATGAGGTAGTGGTCGTTGGAGACGACGTCCATCTCCTCGGACCAGCGCCAGTAGTCGACCGGCTGGTGCAGGCCCATGTTGAAGCCCATGAAGTTCGTGGTGACCGGGAGCGGTGAGTGCGAGCGGATGATCGCGGCCTCGGCTTTGTAGCACTCCAGCAGTTCGTCCGAGGAGTAGCGGGCGAAATCCAGCTGCTGGGTCGGGTTTACCCAGGTGCCCGAGGTCCGTGGCGGCAGGATTTCCTCCCACGCCGAGTAGCGCTGCGACCAGAACGCGGTGCCCCACGCCGCGTTGAGTCCCTCGAGCGTCCCATAACGGTGTTCCAGCCAGGTCCGGAAGCCGGCCGCGGCGCTGTCCGAGTAGTCCGGCTGGTTGTGGCATCCGTACTCGTTGTGCACATGCCACATCACGACGGCGGGATGGTCCTTGTACCTGCCGGCGATCTGCTCGGTCAGTGCCGCCGCAGCCCGGCGGTAGTCGGGGCTGGAGGCAGCAAACGCCTGCCGGGAACCGTAACTGTGCCGCACGCCGTCGGCCGTGACCGGGAGGGACTGGGGGTACTTGTGGCTGAACCACGGCGGCGGGGACGCGGTTGCGTTGGCCAGGTCCACGCGGATGCCGTTGGCATGGAGCAGGTCCAGGACCCGGTCCAGCCAGCCGAACTCGTACACCCCTTCGGAGGGTTCCAGCAGCGACCAGCTGAAGATACCGACGCTGACGAGGTTGACGCCGGCCTCCCGCATCAGCCGGACGTCCTCGTCCCACGTGTCCTCGGGCCACTGCTCCGGGTTGTAGTCTCCGCCGAACGCCAGCATCGGGGATCCCTCGGAGCCGAGGCGGGCGGTGATGTAGTCCATGGCGGCGGTGTTGTTGAAGTCCACGTTTATCCTTTGCTGGAGCCGAGCGTCAGGCCGGCCACGAAGTGTCGCTGCAGGAGCAGGTAGATGATGAGGGCGGGAACAGCGGTGATCATGGCGCCGGCTGCGATCAGGTTGTAGTTCGAGAGGAACTGGCCCTGGAGGTTGTTGATGGCGGTCGTTACCGGGAGGCGGTCGCCGCTTTGGATGAAGAGCAGGGGCCAGAAGAAGTCGTTGTAGATGAAGATGACCTCGAGTGTGCCCATGGCGGCCAGCGCCGGGCGGCAGAGCGGCAGGATGATGTCCCAGTACTGGCGCCAGATGCCGGCGCCATCGACCAGCGCGGCTTCCGTCAGTTCGGGCGAGAGGGCCTTCATGTAATTGGAAAGCACGAAGGTCACGAAGCCGATCTGGAATGCGGTGTCCACTGCGATCACGGCGATGTAGGTATTGAGCAGGTTCCCGGAATCGCTGAAGGCATACGGGAGTTCGAAGTGCTTGAACATTTCGAAGAGCGGTGCCGCGAGGACCTGCGGCGGCAGCAGGTTCCCGGCGGTGAACATGATCAGCAGCGTGATGTTGAACTTCCAGTTCACCCGGCTGACAGCGAACGCCATCATGGACGCGAAAAGCAGGATCAGGATCACGGACGGGACGGTGATCAGCACGGAGTTCCAGAACAACTGGGCAAAGCCGCCCTGCGTCCACGCCTGGGCGAAGTTGTCGAAGTTGAAGGTGCCGTCGACGCTGAAGTAGCCGTATTTGTCCGTGTCGGCCTTGGGCCGGAGCGCCGTGAAAACCGCCCAGACGAGCGGGACCAGCCAGACGGCTGCCATCACGATCAGGAAGATGTGGGTACCGTAGTGCCTTTTGCCCTGCCTGTTGTTCGCGGCCTGGGCCGCCCGCGCCCGGCCCTGGCGGGCCCGGCCCGGCCGGGCGCTTGCCGGGGTGCCTGCTGCGGAGGCATCGGTGGGATGTGCGATGCTCATGCCTCTTTGTCCTTTCCGAAGGCGCGGGACAGGTAGAACGTGATGGGGATCAGGGAGATGACCAGCAGGATCACGGCCAGGGCCGAACCGATTCCGATCACTTGTCCTTCGCCGACCAGGTTCTGGATAACCAGGGCGCTGATGAGTTCCAGGCCGTTGGTGCCGCGGTTGATGACGTAGACGATGTCGAAGGCCCGGAGCGATTCGATGACGGTGATGACGATGATGACGACGTTGACCGGGCGCATGGCCGGGAAGACCACCCGGAAAAAGGTCTGCACGGCGTTGGCGCCGTCGATCTGGGCGGCTTCGCGGAGGGTCGGGTCGACGCCCTTGAGGCCGGCCAGGTACAGGATCATGACATAACCGGCATGCCGCCAGGTCGCGGCAAAGAGGGCTGCCCAGATGTTGATGCTGGAATCGCCGAACCAGTCAACCGCGTGGGGGGTACCCGCTGTGCCGAGCAGGAAATTCAGCAGACCGCTGTCCCGGTTGTAGAACAGCTGCCAGATGACGCCGATAAGGGCCAGGGAGAGCATGACCGGGGTGAAGAAGATGCTCTGATAGATCCTGCTGCCGCGGATGTTCTGGTCCAGCAGTACGGCCAGCAGCAACCCCAAGGGCGTCGCGACGAGTGCCAGGAACACGAGCCACAGCACGTTGTGCTGCACGGCGGGCCAGAAGGGCGGGTAGTCCTGGGAGACGAACTGGTAGTTCCCGGCGCCGGCGGGCTTGATATCGGTAAGTTCGAGCCCGTTCCAGCGGGTGAAAGACAGCCCGACGGACATGAGGGTGGGGATCCAGACGAGGACGAGCTGGATCAGGGTGGGGATGCCCACCATGACGCCGAGCACCACCTTGTCGCGGCTGGAGAGCCGCCGGACCCGCCGCGCGGGGGCAGCGACGGCATCGCGCCCCCGCGCGGACGGACTGGTAGAGACACTCATGGGATTTCCTTGCTTTCGGACCTGCGCTTGTGACATGCGTTTCGGGCGGCGCGTCGCTACTGGGCGGCGTACAGGGACTTGGCCTGGGCTTCGAGGTTCTTCACGTCGACGTTGCCGTCCTTGATGAAGGACTGCAGCGCCGGGATCATCACGTTGTTCGCCATCGCGGGGAGGGCATCACGGTCAAAGAACTGACTGATGTTCTTCGCGCCGCTGATTGAATCGGCCAGCTTCTTGGTCAGCGGGGTGAATTTGGAAGTGTCCGCTCCCTTGGCCGTGGCGATGTTCGATGAATCCACGGCAGCGTAGACGTCCTGGCCTTCCGGAGTGCCGAGGTACGCCAGGAAATCCTTGGCGGCCTGGTTCTGGCCGCCCTTCTTGGAGAGCAGGAGACCGTCGATGGGGGCCTCGATCGAGTCCTGGCCCTCCATCGCGACCTCGGGGAACGGGAAGAAATCGATGTCGTCGGCAACGGCCTTGTCCGTGTACTGCTGGGTCAGGAAGGAACCGAGCAGGTACATGCCGGACTTCTTATCGGCGAGGGATTTTGCGGAGTCCTGCCACGTCATCCCGAGGGCGTTCGGGTTCTGGAACGGCAGCAGCGCCTTCCACGTATCGAAAACATCGCTGACTTTCTTCTGGTCCCAGCTCTCCTTGTGGGCTGTAAGGTCCATGTGGAACTGGTAGCCGTTGAGGCGCATGTTCAGGTAGTCGAACGTGCCCATCGCCGGCCAGCCGTCCTTGTCCGCAAATTCGATCGGAATCAGGCCGTCGGCCTTCATCTTGGCGCAGAGGGTCTTGAGCTCATCGAACGTCTTCGGTACGGCGTAGCCCTTCTCTGCCCAGAGGCTCTTCCGGAAGAAGAAACCCCACGGGTAGTTGTAGTTCGGAATCAGGTACATCTTTCCGTCGGCACCGGTCGAGGCTTTTTTCAGGGCGTCGGAGTAGTTCGCTCCGACCTTTTCCCAGACGTCGTCGATCGGCGCGAGGAGGCCCTTGCCGGCGTAGTACTGCATGCGGTAGCCGGCGAACCAGGTGAAGGCATCGTCCGGGCTGCCCTGGAGGTAAGTGTTGATCTTGTTCTGGAAGTCATTGTGGGCCACCACATTGGTGGTGACCTTGACGCCGGACTTCTTTTCGAAGGCATCGGTGACGGCCTTGTAAGCAGCTTTGGGGACCTCATCCGAGGAACCCGATCCGAACGTCGCCGTTTTGGCACCGGCGCTGCCCGACGGGGTGCTGCCGCCCGTGCAGGCTGTAAGCAGGGGAATGCCTGCCAGGGCTACCGCGCCGGCCCCGAACGTCTTGAGCAGCGTCCGCCGGTCCCACCCGCCCTGGCTCGATGCTCGGAGCAGGGCGTCTTCGTGCAGGGTCATGATTTCTCCTTTGAAAGCAAACGCTGGCGATGTGAAGCAGCTCACATAATTATCTATCATAATCGCACAATAAAGAACGTCAAGAGGCAAAAAAGAACATTAGCCGTCGCCGCTTTCGTCCTGCACAAGGACGGGCGCACCGTTGACTACGCCCGCGCTGCACCCCTACGGTTAAGCCTTTCAGGGTGTCGACTCGGCCCGCGTTGCTGCGGCAGCACCCACAGTCCCGGATCCACGTTCCAGTCCAGGTGCAACCATGAAGATCAAGGCCACAACTGCAGCCGTGCTGATGGTCCTGCTGGCGCTGGGCGGACTGCTCGGCGGGGCCTCTTTGACGGCATCGGCGCCCGGCACGACCTACTACCTGAGTGCAGAAGGAAACGACGGCAACGTGGGCACGTCGCCCGGCTCGCCCTGGCAATCACTCGCGAAAATCAACAGCACAGTCCTGCAGCCCGGAGACAGTGTGAGTTTCCGCAGGGGCGATACGTGGACCGGCGGAGTGGTTGTCGATCAAAACGGCACCCCCGGTTCCGTGATCACCCTCAACAGCTACGGCAGCGGGGACCTGCCCCTGATCACCGGCGGCGAGGCGGGAAATTGTGTGCGGCTCAACGGAAGCTTCATCGCGGTGGACGGTTTGCGCGCTGCGGCGTGCGGATACGCCGGCTTCAGTGTCTACGGCGACAACGTCAGCGTCACAAACTCCGCCGCGGCCCGCAATGCAGTGGGCCTCAAGGTGGGCGACGGTTCTGATTTCGGCAGGTACACGCACAACACCCTGGCCGGGAACAATGTCATGAACGTCAACACGCAGGGGACGGGCTGCGGAACGGCGCAGGCCGTCCAGTGCAGTGATGATTCGGGCGCCTTCGGCGTGCTCATTAACGGCAGCGATAACGAGTTCTCCGGCAACACCGTCACCGGCTCCTCGGCGGCGTCCTTTGATTTCGGCCGCGACGGCAGTGCGTTTGAAATATTCAACGGCAGCCGCAACAAAATCCACCACAACGTGAGCGTGGACAACAACGTTTTCTCGGAAATAGGGCGCTCCGGGAGGGCCGCCGACGCCAACACCTACAGCTACAACCTGATCAAGGCCACCTGCGGGGCCGACTGCTCCCAGGCCATGGGCCTGATCGCGCGGGGACCGTCGTCGCCCTTTGGCCCGACCAACGGGACCACCTTTGAGTACAACACGGTCTGGCTGGACGGGGCCGACTCCCAGGCGGTCGTCTGCCACGGATCCTGCCCGGCCTCCACGGTGATCAGGGCGAACATCCTGGTGGCGGTGCGGAACGCCCTGTGGATGGACGGCTCGGGCTGGACGGAACAGCAGAACGTGATCAACGGCCCGAGCAATGTTGCCCCTGACGGCACGTCGACCACCGCGCCGGCGGGCTTTGTAAATGCGCCCGCCGACCTCCATTTGACGGGCGCCAGCCCCGCGGTTGATCGGGCCGGGGCGGCCCGATTCCCCGAGGATCTGGAGGGCCGGACGGTGGCGCCGGGTGGCGGCTGCCAGGGGGCCGGCGCGGCCGATTCGGGGGCCTACGAGTACAAGCCGGCGAACTGCTGACCCCGGCCGGAAGTTCCGCGCCACTCCCGGCGCCCTTGACAAGTATCAGCTGAACCGGTTTAGTAGTGCACATCACTTAACCGGTTCAGCGAGAAACTTCGGCGCTGGACCTGACCCGGAGGGACCGGCCCATGGCAGTCACCATCAGCGACGTCGCCCAGGCGGCAGGCGTCAGCAAGGGTGCTGTCTCCTACGCCCTCAACGGCCAGCCCGGCGTCAGCCAGGACACCCGGGACCGTATCCTCAGGGTAGCCAAGGACCTCGGCTGGACCCCGAACCTCCGGGCCAAGGGCTTGTCCTCGGCCAAGGCCTACGCGCTGGGCCTAGTGGTCGCCAGGGATCCTTCCCTGCTCGGAACGGACCCGTTCTTCCCTGCCTTCATCGCCGGGATCGAAACCGCCCTCGCCGAGCACGAGTACACACTGGTCCTGAGCGTCGCCACCGCCCCCGGAGCCGAGGAACGCTGCTACCGAAAACTCGCCGACAACGGCAGGGTCGACGGCGTTATCCTCACTGACGTCCGCCACGCTGATTCCCGTATCGCACTGCTGCTCGAGCTCAAGCTTCCCGCCGTGACGTTGAACCGGCCGGACGCCGCATCGCCGTTCCCCGCGGTGTCCGTGGATGAATCGGCAGGCATTGCAGCCGCCGTCGACCATCTGCTGGCCCTCGGACATACCCGCATAGCCCATGTGGGCGGCGCCCAGGAATACATCCATGGCCGGAGCCGGCGGGGGGCCTGGGAGGACGCGCTGACCGCCGCCGGCCTCCGGGCCGACCTTTTCGCGGCTGCCGACTTCACCGCAGCCGGAGGCGTCGCAGCCACCGCCGAGCTGCTTCGGCGGACCGACCGCCCCACGGCCATTGTGTACGCCAATGACCTGATGGCGACGGCGGGCCAGTCCTACGCCCAGTCCCTCGGCCTCAGCGTTCCGGGCGACCTGTCCATCACCGGCTATGACAACGCCGAGTTCACCCAGTACCTAAATCCGCCGCTGACCACCCTCGCCACGGATCCGATGCTGTGGGGGCGGGTGTCCGCCCAGGTCCTATTGAGCCAGCTTGCCGGCGCCCAGGGCGTCGAGGACACCACGCTGCCGGCGCCCCGGCTGGTGGTCAGGGCCTCCACCGGTCCGGCGCCTGACCGGTACGCCGGCCGGGTCCCGTAGGTCCCGCCACACCGATTTCTCCCGAACCCCGTAAACATCAAATCCCGTCAAACCCCTCCCAAGGAGTCGCAATGAAGCGCTTTACCACTGCCACGCGCGTATTGTCCGTGGCCGCCCTCACCATCATGGGAGCCGGCCTGGCAGGCTGCGGCGGCGGGACCGGAGGCGGCGCGGCATCCTCCGCCACCACTGCCAAGGGCCCCATCAAGATCTGGTACTCCAACAACGAGTTCGAGGTGAAGTGGGGCAAGGACATGGTGGCGTCGTGGAACGCCGCCCACCCGGACCAGCAGGTCGACGCCCAGGAGATCCCGGCCGGCAAGAGCTCCGAGGAGGTCATCGGGGCTGCCATCACCGCCGGCAACGCACCGTGCCTGGTGTTCAACACCGCACCGGTGGCCGTGCCGCAGTTCCAGAAGCAGGGCGGACTGGTCGCGCTGGATTCGTTCCCGGACGGTGCCCAGTACATCAAGGACCGCACCGGTGACCTCGCGGACCAGTACAAGTCCTCGGACGGCAAGATGTACCAGCTGCCGTGGAAGTCCAACCCCGTGGTCCTGTTCTACAACAAGGACCTCTTCGCCAAGGCGGGCCTCGACCCGGAGAAGCCGAAGTTGTCCACGCAGGCCGAGTTCCTGGACACGGCCCGCACCCTCGTGAAGTCCGGCGCCGTGGCCAACGCCGTGTGGCCCTCTCCCGCGAGTGACTTCTACCAGTCCTGGTTCGACTTCTACCCGTTCTATGCCGCCAACACCGGCGGCACCACGCTGCTCAAGGATGGCAAGGCCACCTTCGACAGCGATCAGGGCAAGCAGGTCGCCACCATGTTCCAAACCCTGTACAAGGAAAACCTGGCCTCCAAGGAAGCCTATAAGGGTGACTCCTTTGCGGACGGCAAAGCCGCAATGTCGCTGGCCGGACCGTGGGCCGTCGCCACGTACAAGGACAAGGTCAACTGGGGTACGGTTCCGGTCCCGGGTGCCCAGGCCCAGTCCGCCGGCTCCACCTTCTCGGACGCGAAGAACGTCGCCATGTATTCCGCCTGCAAGAACCAGGGCACCGCATGGGAGGTCATGAAGTTCGCGACGAGCAAGGAGCAGGACGGAAAGCTTCTCTCCGCCAGCGGCCAGATGCCGATGCGCAAGGATCTGACGACGGCCTACGCGGACTACTTCACCCAGAACCCTGCCTACAAGCAGTTCGCCGAAGAGGCCGGCCGCACCGTGGAGGTTCCAAACGTGTCCAACTCGGTGCAGATCTGGCAGACCTTCCGTGATGCATGGGGCAAGTCAGTGATCTTCGGCAACCAGGGCATCGATGACGCGTTCAAGGGTGCATCTGAGAAGATCAACCAACTGGCAGCACAGAAGTAGCAGGCGACTTCCCATGTCACTTCGCTCAGCTGACGGCGGCCCCGGCACACGGGACACCGCCGGGTCCGGGGTGGACCGGCAGCCGGCGCCCAGGAAGCGCAAGAACTTCCTGGGCCGCCAGCCGCTGGGACTGCTGTTCAGCGCACCCTACGTCATCTATGTCCTGGCGGTGCTGGCCTACCCGCTCGGCTACGCCGTCTACATCTCGTTCCATCAGTTCTACTTCACCGCTCCCGGCGTCCAGGTTGACCGGCCCTTCGTCGGGGTCGAGAACTACATCACCGTCTTGTCGGATCCGGAAGTGCAGCGCTCGTTCGCCAACATCGGCGTCTTCCTCGTGATCAATGTGCCGCTGACTGTGGGGCTGTCGCTGATCCTGGCCAACGCCCTTAACCGCGTGAGCAGGCTGAAGACCTTCTTCCGGGTCAGTTACTACGTCCCGTACGTCACGGCGAGCGTCGCCGTCGTCGGGGTCTGGCTGTTCCTGTTCCAGCAGAACGGCCTCGTCAATGCCCTGCTGGGGCCGCTGGCACCGAATCCCTCGTGGTTGACCAACTCCTGGCTCGCGATGCCCACGGTGGCGCTGTACGTGACCTGGAAGCAGCTGGGGTTCTTCATCCTGCTGTACCTTGCCGCGCTGCAGAACATCCCGGACGAGCTATACGAGTCTGCCTCGGTGGACGGTGCGAACAAGTGGGTCCAGTTCTGGAACATCACCGTTCCCGGAGTGCGCCCGGCGAGTGTGCTGGTGACGTTGCTGGCCACCATCACCGGCGCCAACCTGTTCACCGAACCGTACCTGCTCACCGGCGGCGGCGGCCCGGACGGCGCCTCGAGCTCCCCGGTCTTCCTGATGTACCAGAAGGGCATCCTGCAGGGAAACCCGGACGTGGCCGCCGCGCTGGGCGTGGTGCTGGTGATCGGCGTGCTGCTGATTGCCCTGATCCAAAAACGCCTCGTGGGCGGGAAGGAGGACTGACATGTCGATCATCGATGCGGCAACGGCCGCCAACAACGAAAACGAACGGAACGACGACGCCGGGCATCCCGGCGCGCGGTCGTCCCACCGCGGCGCCCCTTCCGGGGAAGCCTCCGGTGTGGAGAAGCGCAAGAACCTGGGCGCGGGCAGCTTCGTGCTGCTGGCCGTGGGCGCGTTCGTGTTCCTCTTCCCGTTCTACTACATGTTCATCGGCTCGCTGCAGACCTCCCCGGACACGTCCGCGGGCGGCGCGTTCCCCAACCCGGCGAACTTTACGGGCGAGAACTACACCAACATCAACAACTCCATCGACCTGTTCAAGGGCCTGCTCAACTCCGGGATCTTCACCGGCGGCGTCATCTTCTTCACCGTCGTGTTCGGGCTGCTGGTGGGCTACGCCCTGGCGCAGATGCAGTTCCGCGGCAAGGGCCTGGTGTTCGGCATGATGCTGCTGGTGCAGATGGTTCCGTTCCAGCTGCTCCTCATCCCGCTGTACGTCATGATCGTGCGGGACTACGGGCTCGCGGACACGTACCTGGGCATGATCCTGCCGTTCGCGATCAACTCGACGGCCGTGTTCGTCTTCCGCCAGTACTTCATGCAGCTGCCTTCGACCCTGTTTGAGGCGGCCCGGATCGACGGGGCGTCGGAGCTGCGGATCCTGTGGCAGATCGCCATTCCGCTGGTCCGGCCCGCCATTGTCACGGCCGTCCTGCTGACCTTCATCGGACCGTGGAACGAGTTCCTGTGGCCGTTCCTGGTCACCAAGGACCATTCCATCCAGCCTCTCGCCGTTTCCCTGGCGAACTACATCTCCAACATCGCCGCCACGGCGTCCAACCCGTTCGGCGCCATCCTGGCGGGGGCCTGCGTCCTCGCGGCGCCCGCCGTCGCACTCTTCATTTTCTTCCAGCGCCAGTTCATTTCCACCAATATCGGTTCAAGCGTAAAGGGTTAATCTATGACCTCCCCCCAAACCTCCGCACTGCCCACCGTCCCCTTCACCCTCACCCGCGCCGGCGTCATCATGACCCCGGAAGCAGGCAACGAGTTCGAAGCCGAAGGCGTCCTCAACCCTGCCAGCGGCCGCGGACCCGACGGCGAGCTGTACCTGCTGCCCCGCCTCGTCGCCAAGGGCAACGTCTCCCGGGTGGGACTGGCCAAGGTCATCATCGAGGACGGCGTGCCCACCGGCGTCGAGCGCCAGGGCATCGTCCTGGCCCCCGATGAGGGCTGGGAGCGCGGACTGAACAACGCCGGCACCGAAGACCCCCGCACCACCTGGGTGCCGAGCCTCGGCAAGCACCTGATGACCTACGTCGCGTACGGCCCGCTGGGCCCGCGGCTGGCGTTCGCCTACTCCGAGGACCTGCGCAACTGGGAACGGCTGGGCCCGTGCCATTTTGAATACCAGGCCGATCTTTCCATGGACCTGAACCTGTTCGCGAACAAGGACGCCGTGTTCTTCCCGGAGCCTGTCAACGACCCCGACGGCGTCCCCTCCTACGCGATGCTGCACCGCCCCATGTGGGACCTTGGCTGGATCCGCGAGGGCGAAGGCGAACACCTGCCGGCCGGCGTCACCGACACCCGCCCCGGCATCTGGATCTCCTACGTCGCCGCCGCCGACGTCGAAAAGGACATCCGCAACCTCGTCCACATGGCCAAGCACCGCCTCGTCGCCCTGAGTGAATTCCCGTTCGAGGAACTCAAGATCGGCGGCGGTCCCGCGCCGATCCGCGTCGACGAAGGCTGGCTGCTGATCCACCACGGCGTTTCCGGTGAGCTGGCGAAGTCCGCGTTCGACCACCAGCAGAACGTTAATTACACCGCCGCTGCCATGATCCTCGATGCCGACGACCCCTCCAGGGTCATCGCCCGCAGCGACAAGCCGCTCCTGGCGCCCGAAACCGAGGATGAGATGTCGGGCATCGTGCCCAACGTCGTCTTCCCGACCGCAATCGAGAAGATCGGCGAACAGTTGTTCGTGTTCTATGGCATGGCTGATTCGAAAATCGGGGTCGCCAAACTGGACCGCGTCCAAGGCAGCACGGCGCTTTAGGCAGGTCCGCCACATTCCACAGCCATAGGAGTTAGACATGACCCGTTTTGCTGTTCATGCACGACTGAAATCTGCCCCGGTCGCAGTCGTTGCAACTCTGTCGATGCTCCTGACCGGGGCAGGGGCGGCGTCCGCGACCCAGCCGGCGCCGGCCGCCGCCTCTCAGGCGCCGTTGACCAATCTCGCCCACCTGAATTTCCTGCTCGACACCGTTCCGCTCCACGCCGTGAATGGCCACACGACGTACCAACTGGACACAAAACCGTCCGCCCAGGCGCCATGGACCTATTCCAACAAGAACGCGGACGGCAGCTACACCCGTGTCGGCGGAGGGTCGCAGGACGCTGCTACGGGCCGCTGGAGCCAGGGTGCCTTCAACGCCGATGACATTGCCCGGACCGCGGTGGTCTACCTCCGTCACTGGCAGCAGACCGGGGATGCTTCAAGCCGCGACCGCGCCTTCGACGTGCTGCGCGAGCTGACGTATTTGCAGACAACAACCGGTCCCAACGCCGGCAACGTGGTCCTCTGGCAGCAGGCTGATGGCACGTTGACGCCGAGCGCCAAACCGGTCGAACTTCCCGACCCTTCCGATTCAGCCGAGTCATACTGGCTGGCACGGACCGTGTGGGCGCTGGGGGAAGGGTATGCCGCGTTCAAGTCGGCAGATCCCCAGTTTGCGTCCTTCCTGCAGACCAGGCTGGATCTCGCCGTCGCGTCCCTGAACAAGCAATCCCTTGCAAAATACGGAAAATACGACGTTGCTGACGGCGCCAAAGTCCCTGCATGGCTGATCACCGGAGGCGCGGATGCGTCCGCCGAGGCCGTGCTTGGACTCTCCGCCTACGCAAAGGCCGCACCCGGTGATAGCGTCGCCGCCGGTGCACTGAGCAAGCTCACTGAAGGTATCGCCGCGATGTCCTCCGGATCGGTCCAGCAGTGGCCCTTTGGGGCGATCCTTCCCTGGAACCAGTCCCGGACCCTGTGGCACGCCTGGGGCGGCATGACCGCGGCCGCCGTCGCCAGCGCGTCACCGTTACTGCACCGACCTGATCTGCTGACTGCTGCGGTAAAGGACTCCGCCCAGTTCACTCCCCAACTCCTCGCCGCGGGCGGGCCGGACAATGCCTGGAGCCCCGTCCCCGGTGAGGCGCAGATAGCCTACGGGGTCGACTCCCGGGTGGAGGGTCTCGTGGCAACCGCAAGGGCCGCGAACGCTCCCGGACTGCTCGATGTTGCAGCAGTGGCGGCCGGCTGGTACTTCGGCGCGAACCGCAGCGGAAAGCCGGCCTACAACCCGGCAACCGGCACCGCCATCGACGGCATCGAAGCCGATGGCCGCGTCAACCCCAACTCCGGGGCCGAATCCACCATCCACACCCTGCTCTCGATGCTCGCCCTGGACGCCAATCCGGAGCTCAAGGCCAAGGCCCTCGGGATCAGCAGCACCGTGGGGACCGACGGGCTCAAGGTCGCCGAAGCCGAATCCGGCACCATCGCCGGCGGGGCCGTTATCAAACCCGCCTCCGCGTGGACCGGTGAAGCGAACTGGTCCGGCGGCGCATACGTCGCGCTCAACGCCGGTGGCACCGTGAAGATCCCGGTCCCGGCTTCGGACCAGGACCGGAATGTGTACCCGATCGTTAACCAGCGGCCCGAAACTGCGGGAACGACGTCGTGGACCTCCGGGAGCACTTTCCTGGGCACCACGGCCAACGGCGGGGCAGGCGCGCAAGGTATCACGGCAGCTCCGGGCATACTTTTCCCGTTCTCCCTTGATCGGGCCCTGCCGGCGGGCGAGAACAGCGTGGATGCCAAGGCCGGAAGCGACGCGTCGATCGACGGCGTGTTGCTGCAGCCAAAGATTTCTTCGGTTTCCGTCTCCGGCTCCGCAGGCCAATCAACGCTGTACATCAGCGCAGCCAGCGGAAGCCTGGACCGGAAAGTAAACCTCCCCCAAGGCTTCCATCTGAGCCAGCAAGCCTTTGATGCCAACGGCCAGAGCCTCACCCCCCGTCCCGACCAGAACGGGGCAGACCATTCCGGCCGCGTCACCGTGGCCCCGGGCGGATTCACCTGGGTCACTTTCGTCCGCAACTAGTCCCCGCCAACGCCGCCGCCGGAGGGACCCCTGAGCCCTGCCGCCGGCCCCACAATCCAAAGACAGGAACAGCCCACATGCAGAAAATCACCACCGCAGCACTGCTCGATAGTTACGAAGGAGCGCTCAAGTTCAGCAATCCGCTGACCGACACCATATCCACCGATCAGTTCTCCTCCGAGTACCCTGAGCACCCGGAATGGGCTGTGGGCCCTTTCCACAAGGACGACTCCCTGACTTTCCGCCAAGTCCAGGACTGGGCTGACCCAACCGGAATCGGCTGGACCGCGGATTCAATCTTCAATCCCTCCATCATGGAGCGCGAGGGCAAGCTCTACCTCTTCTACCGGGCATCCCCGCGCAAGGAGTCGGTCTCCAGCCGCGTCGGTGTTGCCGTCTATGATCCCGAAACCGGGTGGCAGGACAACCCCTCCAACCCAGTGATCTACCCGACCCAGGACAATGAGATCCTCGGCTGCGAAGATCCCAAGGTGTACATGGCCGGGGGCCGCTACTACATGTTCTACAACGGGATCTGGACGATCGAGCGCAGCGATGAGCCAGCCGGCCAGGTTCCCGACGTTTATCCTCTGGGCGAGGTTGGCTGCGACATCAATGTTGCCGTCTCCGATGACCTGATTCATTGGGAAAAGCTCGGCCTCGCTGTCCCTCATGAGGTTTCGCAGTATTGGGCCAAGGGGGCGGTCATCCCCCGAAACGCCCAGGGCGAAGCCGTCAAGATCGGCGGCCAGTACCTGATGTATTTGTCTGAGGGGTGCGGGGGTACCACCCACGTGGGACGGTCCCCGGACCTGGTCAACTGGACGTTTGAACCGGAAGACTATCTGGACCTTGGACCGCTGGGCGGCTCACTGCACGAAGTGGCCTGCGCCATCGTCGAGGACGGCGACGGCCAAGGAGGCGCCAGACTGGTCCTGGACTTCTTCTACGGCGACGCCAACGGCCAGTTTGCCGCGGCCCAGGCCCAGTACGACGTGGACCAACCCTTCACCCAGAAGGCGGTCAATCGCGGAGGGTCGCTCGCGTGGGGAGGGCTGCTCAAATACGGCGGAAGCTGGATGTTCGCTCAAGGCTGGGATGCCCCCTCCGGATCCAGGGAGATGTACTTCTACCGCGCCGCCCGCAGCTAACGACGGCAAAAAACCGCGTCCCGCTGGACCGCTCCACACTGGCCAGGCTTCGATTGGCGACCGGCGGACCGGGCTCGCCTTCGAAGGTCTGGACACCCTCGCCGTAAACGCCGCGACGGCCAGGCCGGGGCGGCCCCGGGCCCGGCGGAGGGCGGACCGGTGGTGCGGCGGGAGATCCCGGCGGTTGCGGATGTTACAGAGCTGCAACAGCCGGGACACGCAGGCGAAACCGGTCCGGGAGGATACTGGAGTCATGTCCTTAACGGACGATTCTCATTCAGGCATTGGGGACTATCCGAAGGACTCCACATATGCCCACCCCCTTCAACCAGTCGCTGGCTGACTCTGCCCTCCTGACGAAATCCCTTCCGCTAGGCCTGCTCCGCGCCTTTGTGCAGACCAACGCCGCGGACGACGGACTGACGCCTCACCTGCTGGCCGAACTCAAGATCCTGGCCCGCACGCCGGGGCTCCTGGTGGCCTGCAACTATGGCGGCACCCTCTGCACCGCGGAGGGCATCTCCACCGAGACCCTGCCGCTGGCAAGCGCCGCGATCGCCCTCCGCGCCCTCGCGGCGCTGCCCAATACCCACGCCGCCGTCATCTCCGGCCGGTCCCTGCGCGATCTGGCCGCCGTTTCACGGCTGCCCGCGGAAGTCCATCTGGTGGGCTCGCATGGCGCGGAGTTCGACATGGGCTATGCGCACGGACTCTCGCTGGCCACCGAGTCCGTCCTCCAGCAGGCCAGCCAGGCGCTCGCCGAAACGGTGGGGGCCTACCGGGGCATTAGTATCGAACGCAAACCTGTTGCCGTGGCGGTGCACGCCAGGCATGCGGCGGCGGACATTGTGGCCCGGGCGCGAGAGCAGGCGGAGGAAATCGCCCGGGGACTCGGGCTGCATTTCATCGTCGACGGCTCAGTCCTGGACCTTTCCGTCGTCGAACCGTCCAAGGCTGCTGCCATGGAACACCTCCGCTCTGTGCTCGGCGTGAGTGCCGCCCTCTACGCGGGCGATGCCGCCAGCGACGAGCTCGCCATGGCCACCCTCCGTGGTCCGGACATGGCGTTGAGGGTGGGGGAGGGCCCGACCCTCGCCGCCCACCGGCTCCGGGACCCGGAGTCCTTCGCCCGTGTCCTGGCCATCCTCTTTGAACTGCGCAGGGCGTGGCTGTTCGGCGAAGACGCCGTGGGCCTGGAACGGCACTCGATGATCGGCAACGGCTCCTCCACCGCCCTCATCACCCCCGACGCCAAGATCTGCTGGATGAGCCACCCGCTGCCGGACTCGGGCTCGCTCTTCGCCCACCTTCTCGGCGGCGACGCAGCCGGACACTTTTCCGTGGAACCTGTGAAGTCCTCGCAGGTCCTCGGCCAGCGCTACGTGGACAGCACCATGATCGTCGAAACCCGCTGGGCGGACGTCACCGTGACCGACTATCTCGAGCCGGCGCCGGCAGGCATCACCAGCCTGGTCCGGGTGCTCTCCGGCACCGGCATGGCCAGGATTGTCTTTGCACCCCGCCCCGACTACGCCAATGCGCCGTTCAGCATGGAGGCCCGCGGCACAGAGCTGCATGTCGTCGGGACGGCGGACCCCATCATCCTCCTGGCGCCCGGGGTGAGTTTCTCCATCACCTCGAACGGCCGCCATGCCACCGCAACAGCCGAAATCGACCTCCGGCATGGTCCCGTTGTCCTCAACCTGCGCTGCGGCGATACGGAACCCCAGCCCGCCGAACCCGAAGACGAAACCGGGCGGCGCTCCGCCGTCGCGCATCATTCCCGGCGCTGGGTCCAGGACCTGCAGTTGCCCGGCGTGAAACCGTCCCTGGTGCGCCGGTCGGCACTGGTGCTGCGTGCCCTGGTCCACGAACCCACCGGCGCCGTGCTGGCCGCACCAACCACGTCGCTGCCGGAGGGGATCGGAGGTACCCGGAACTGGGACTACCGGTACTGCTGGCTCCGCGACGGATCCATGACGGTCAACGCGCTCGTGGATCTGGGCTCAACGCTGGAAGCTGAAGGCTTCCTGGCCTGGCTCGGGCGGATCCTGGCCCACACGCCGGGGCCGGAATGGCTCCACCCGTTGTACTCGGTGACCGGGGCGCCGCTGTCCACGGAGGCCATCATCGAGAGCCTGCCGGGCTATGCGGGTTCACGCCCCGTCCGGATCGGCAACGCGGCCGACCACCAGGTCCAGCTCGACGTGTTCGGCCCGGTAGCCGAACTGATCGACGCACTGAGCGCGCGCAGGGGTGTCCTGTCCGATGTGCACTGGGAGCTGATGGTCCAGATGGCCTCGGCGGTCCTGGCCCGGTGGCATGAGGCGGACCACGGGATTTGGGAGGCCCGGCGGGCACCGCGGCACCATGTCTACACGAAGGTGATGTGCTGGGTGGCGCTGGACCGGGCACTGCGCACGGCGGTACGCCACGGCCGGGAGCCCCTTCCGGCGTGGGCGCCGACGGCCGCCACCATCCGGGAGGAAGTCCTGCGCGAAGGCTGGGATGAGACCGCCAACTCCTACACCGTGGCGTATGACAGCCCGGACCTGGACGCCGCCGTGCTGCACATCGGCCTGTCCGGGCTGCTGGACGTCAGCGACCCGCGTTTCCTGGACACCGTCACGGCAGTGGAGCGGGAGCTGCGGGTGGGCCCCACGGTCTTCCGGTACCGGTACGACGACGGTCTGCCGGGACTCGAGGGCGGCTTCCACATCTGCACCACCTGGCTGATCGAGGCGTACGTGGCGGTGGGCCGGATCGAGGAGGCATGGGACTTGTTCGACCAGCTGGTGAACCTGTTCGGTCCCACGGGGCTGCTGCCGGAGGAATACGATCCCGGCACCGAAACCCATCTGGGCAACCACCCCCAGGCCTACTCACACCTGGGCTTCATCCGCTGCGCGCGGGTGCTGGACCAGCACCAGAAGAACTGAGGCGCTTCCGGGAAACGCCGGGGCGGCGCTTATTCGCAGGCAACGCCGTCTTTGTCGCGGTCAAGCTCCGGGCGGTAGCCGGCCTGGCCCGCGTAGAGGGGCGCGGCGCCGGCGGCGCGGGCCGCGGTACAGTTCGGGTAGTACGCGGCAGCCGGTGCGGGGGCCATCTGGACCTGCGCGGGGGCCGGTGCCGGTGCGGGGGCCGGGGCCGGTGCTGCTGCCGGTGCCGCCTGCTGGGCCTGGGCCGGAGCCGGCTCGGGAGCTGCTACTGCCGGCGGGCCAGCCTGGTCCGTTGGGGCAAGGGCGTCCGGGCAATCGCCCAGGACCCGGGCCATGGCATCGTGCTCGGCCTGGGTGACCCAGAGCCCGTAGCTGGACTTAACTGAGATCTGGCGGGCGACGTAATCGCAGCGGTAGGACTTGTTCGGCGGCAGCCAGGTCGCGGCGTCGCCGTCGCTCTTTTTGGTGTTGGTGGGGCCGTCCACAGCCAGGAGGTTCAGGGGATCGTTGGCCAGGGCCAGGCGCTGGGCCGGACTGAGCTGCTGGGCCCCCTTCTGCCAGGCATCGCTGAGGGCGACGACGTGGTCGATCTGTACCGCGGTGCTGGTGCTGTTGCCGCGGACGAAGTTGATGGCGGTCGCCGTATAGGGGTCGTTCAGGACACCGGAGAGCACCACGCAGTCATGTGTCCCGGGCTTCAGGGCGAGGGCTTTGAGGTCCCGCCGCAGCATGTCGTTTCGGGTGTCGCAGCCGTTGTGGTCGACATCGGCCCAGGCCTGGCCGAACTGCTCGCGCGAGTAGCCGGTCTTGGGCGCCCGGCCCTTCACGGGCAGGGTCGCCAGCACGGCCAGGGCCTTGCTGGCGAAGGCGGGCTGTTGGTGCGGGGCACTGGCACCGGCGACGGTGACCGCGGCCGTTGTGTCGGGATCCAGCGGTTCTGCGTCGGACGCGGCCGGGGCAGCGGACGGGGACACGCTGGCCGCCGCGGACGCGGTCGCCGGGGTACTCGCCGTCGGGGCCGCGGCCGGAACCGTGCCGGGGCCGGCGCAGGCCGTGGCGGAAACAAGCACTAGTCCGGCGAGGCCGCGTGCGATCCAGTCGACCGCCCCGATTTTCCTGCCGCCGGCGCGCCGTGATGGGCGGTTATCTGTCCGGTCGTTGTCTGCTTGGACGCTGTGCAATTCTTCCCCAATTCATGCTGTTGCCCCTGGCATCCAGGAGCGGCTTAAGACCGGTCCTAGCCTACCGCCGCACACAGCAACGCGGGGCCATGTCGCGCCCCTGATGCTCCTCTAGGCGTCACATCATGCAAAGGAGATTCCGAAGAGGGTCGTCGCCATTGGTTTGGGGGTCGGATCTAGCCATAATTGGGAGATCAGGATCTTGAACCCGCATCCGAAAAGGGGGATGGAGCACCCCGATGAACGCTGGGCAGGCTTCGGGACAGTCACGTCCGGGTTTGGTGACGCGTACGCTGGTCCGCGGTCTGGCTTGGGACGTAGGGCTACCGCTGGCTGCCTATTACGTCCTGCACGTGGCCGGTGCCACGGACTGGGCCGCGTTGTTGGCGGCGACGGGAGCCGCCGCCTGCCGGCTGGTTTGGACCGCGTTCAAGGGACATTCCCTGAACCCGTTTGCGATGCTGATGGTCATCGTCTTCGGACTGGGTCTGGGCCTGTCTTTCCTCACCGGTGACCCGCGGTTCCTGCTGCTCAAGGACTCGGCCATCACCGGCGGCATTGGAGTTTCGTTCCTGGTTTTGGCCGCTCTGGGACATCCCCTGACTTTGGACGCGGCCAAGACCTGGAGTCCGGAGCGCGCCGGGGAAATGGACCGGGAATTCCACAGCAAACCGGCCGTGCACCGCTGGCACCTGAAGATTTCCGCCGTTTGGGGTGGGGGACTGATTGCTGAAGCCAGCGCGCGGGCCGTCCTGGTCTATCTGCTGCCAATTGACGTCATGGTGGGGGTTTCGGCCGCCCTCGCAGTGATCGTTTTCGCCGCCCTCATCGCCTGGACTGTCCGGGACCGGAAACGACGGCAAGCAGCGTGGCCTGCCTGACGCCTCTGTGTCAGCTCATCGGAAGCCCATTGCCTGAGTAGGACCTGGCCATTTCTTGTGTCCTGGGTGGTTTGCCGCGGTGGTCTTTGTCGTCCGGAGCCGGAGCCGGAGCCGGAGGAAAAGCCGACCTCGTCTCGTGGTGAGACGGGGTCCGGTTGTCTGGGCCCATGGCGAAGGGGCCCGGTCGTCCACGTGGGTGCGGGTACAGCCCGAAGGGCTGAGCTTTTGCCGTGCCCGTTGGGTGGGCGGCCCGGGAGGGGCGGGGGGTGGCCCACCGTTGCTCCGGGTCCGCACAGAACGTCGGTATCCCCGCGGAAATCAGCGGAGCCCCGGCCGGCCAGCCGAGAACGCCACCGGCGCCCTGCCTGCGCCGGTCGCGAGGTCGGCCAGGATCCTGCCCACGACGGGCGTGAACTTGAACCCGTGGCCGGAAAAACCTGCCCCGATGACGATCGGGCCAATCCTGTCCAGGATAAAGTCCTCGTCCGCTGTGCTCGTATACGTGCAACTGATGTCGGTAAGGGAATCGGCGTCCACGCCCGGCAGCCAGTCCCGCGCGTAGTGCTGCAACGCCGCGCGTTGCCTGGGCTCCGGGGCGAACGATCTCCGGTCCGGGTCCGTCACCGGCCCCACCCCGTGCCAGCCGGCCTTGATACGCTCGCCGGGGGTGTGCATGCCGTAGATGGGCGAGTACCAGTAGTGGTATGCCTCTCCGGACCCCGGGAGGTGGTTGAACCCGGGCCAGACCGCCCCCTCGTCCGTGATCGCGAAATGCGCCGGCTGCTCCTGCGTGACCGTGAGCCGGGGCAGCCCGGCGACGCCGGCGAGCAGCTTCGAGGTCCAGCCGCCGGCCGTGACCACGGCCTGCCGGGCGGCCAGCACTTCGGTCCGGCCGCCCTCTTCGAGAGTGAGAGTCACCCCGTCGTCGAGGATCTTCAGGTCCACAACCTTGACATGGTGGCGGACGTCGGCGCCGTGGCGGGCGGCAAGGCGCTGCAGGGCCGGCAGCGCGGCGTCGGGGTTCAGTTGGCCGCCGTCGGGCATGTGCAGCACCTGCTGGTCGAAACGGATGCCCCGCCAGCGCTCGGCGGCTTCCTCGGCGGCCAGGAGTTCGGCCCGCAGCCCGGCCCCGAGGAGTGCATCCCGGATCGCGTCCAGCCGCGGGTCGGTGCCGTGATTGACAACCCCGGTGCGGGACAACAGCGTCTCGCCGCTGTCCGTCTCAAGCTCGTTCCAGAGCCGCACGGCCTCGGCGAGCATGGCGACGTAGTCAGGATCCGCGTAGCCGGGGTTGAAATTGCGGGTGGTGCCGTGGGAGGCGCCGTTGCGGTGGCCCGGTCCGAACTGTTCCAGCAGGGTCACTTGACGGCCACGCCGGGCCAGGGCCCATGCGGTGGCGGAGCCCATGGCCCCGCCGCCGATGACGACCGTATCCAGGGTTGTTCTCAATGGTCCTCCAGGGTGTGGCGGCGGCTTTCCGGTGTGCCCGTCAGTGCGCGGGCGGGGCGTCAGGCGAGGAGCAGGGCCACGCCGATCATGACCGGCACAGCCACCACCGTCGTGGTCAGGACGGTGTCCTTGGCAACGGTGAGGCCGGTCCGGTAGCGGCTGGCCGCGACAAAGACGTTCTGGGCGGTGGGAAGGGACGAGGTCACCACCACAGCGAACAGCCCGTGCCCGTCCATGCCGAGGCCAAAACGGGCAAAAAGATAGGCCAGCAGCGGGTGGACGACGAGCTTGAAGCCGCTGGCCAGCAGCGTGTCGAGCCGGCGACCGGCGGCGGCCTGCAGCGGGCGGGAGCCATTGAGGCTCATGCCGAACGCGATCAGCATGGCCGGAATCGCGGCGCCGCCGATCAGGTGGATGGGCTGCATGACCAGCTCTGGCACCTGCCAGCCGCTCCCGGCCACTGTCAGACCCAAGGCCGAGCCCACGATCATCGGATTCCGCAGGATCATGAGCCCGAACCCGGGCAAAGTGGTGCGGTGCGCGCTCGTCGTGGTGTCCAGGGCCATCAGGAACAGGGGTGTGAAAAAGGCCAGTTGGAAGATCAGCAGCGGCGCCACATAGCTGGCGTCGCCCAGGACAAAGACGGCGATGGGGATGCCCAGGTTGGCCGAGTTGGCCAGCGAAGCGCTCATGGAGGACATGAGGGATTCCGGCACACTCCGTTTGAGCATGACACGAACGACTCCAAAAAACAGCGCCGCCGTCGCGATGGCGCCGACCGCCGTCACGAGCAGCGGGGCCGCGAAGACGTCGTGGAGTTTCGCCTTGCTGAGCGTCTCGAACAACAGGGCCGGGCTGGCGACGAAGAACGTCAGGGCGCTGAGCACTGAGCGGGCGTTCTCACCCAGGATCTTCCGCCGGCCGACAAACATGCCCACGAGGATGATGCACCACACGACGAAGAAGCCCTCGAGAACCCCTAGCACGCGGGCCTCCGCCCAGGCCGGCGGAAGGGACTCCGGACGGCGGCGGTCGGGGCTGCGGGAAGGATCACCGTCCCAGACTAATCAGCTTTATTGACCAAACGGCGTTGTTACGCCCGACGGCGGCCCGGCGTCGGACGGCGGTCGTGCCGCCCCCGGTGGTGGCGGAGGCTGGCTGTTAGTTCAGGGAGGCGTTGTTCAGTGCGTGCGGAGGGCGCATGAGCCCCGGAGTGATCCCGTCCGCGGGGTCGTTGCCGACCTGCACGATCTTGTTGTCCTTGTCCACGTGGACGACCTTGGGGTTGTAGGCCTTCGCCTCGTCCGTGGTCATCTGGGCATACGTGATTAGGATGACGATGTCGTTCTCGTGCATCAGGTGCGCCGCCGCGCCGTTGATGCCGATGACGCCGGAACCGCGCTCACCGGCAATCGTGTACGTTTCCAGCCGGGCGCCATTGGTGACGTCGACAATCGCCACGAGCTCGCCGGGGAGGATGTCGGCGGCCTCGAGCAGATCCAGGTCCACCGTGACGGAACCGACGTAGTGCAGGTCCGCGTGCGTGACCGTGGCGCGGTGGATCTTGGATTTGAATATTGTGCGATTCATAACCCCACCAGTCTAACGCGGGGCCGGGACTCGCGCTGTGGCCCACGGCACACGGAGGCTGGCGTGAGCAGGGCCGACGCCGGCGTGTTCGCCGCCGCTGCTCAGGCGGGAACCGCCTGCCTGACTTCCGCCCGACGTCGGGCCGCAGCGTGACGCCGCTGCTCAGGCGGGCAGGGTCTTCGCCGCCGGGGCGATAGAGGCTGCCGTCGCAGCCAGGATCTCCCGGGCCGCGAGGATGGCAGGCCGCTTCGTGCTGGAGCGCCGCACTGACGTGAAGACTGTCCGGTGCGGATCCCCCGGCAGGTCGAGCAGCTGTGCTGTGGTTCCCCGGCCGGTCCAGACCAGGTCCGGCATCAGGGCGACGGCATTGCCCGACTCGATCAGCCGGATCTGCGCCTGCAGGTCCGCCGTTTCAAAGCGGACGTCGGGCTCGAAGCCGGCGCTGCGGCAGGCCTGTTCGGCCCAGTGCCTCGATGCAGCGCCGCGGGGCTCCATGACCCAGGGCAGCGCGGCCGTGTCCGCCAACGTGGTGATGGCGGCCCGCTCCGGAGACGCCGGCGGAACGGCGAGCCGGATCGCGTCGGTGGTCAGTGCGATGCGGTCCAGCTCGGCATAGCGGGGAGCGGCATGGCCCGGGTATTGCTCGGCGATCACCAGATCGAAGTCCCGCGCCCACGTCTCATGGAGGGCGGTCTCCGGTTCCCGCTGCGTCATTTCCACCCTGACCTCCGGGTAGCTCGAGGACATCCGGGTCAGGGCGTCCGGCATGAGGGCCAGCGCCGCGGATTGGAAGACGGCGATCCGGACCGTGCCCGTCACGGTGGTCAAGGACGCCGCCAGATCCGCTTCCGCCTGTTCCAGGGTCTCCAGCAGCTGGGCCGTATGGATCACGAGGACTTCGGCCTGGGGCGTGAGCTGCACACGGCGTCCGGTCTTCCGGAGCAACTCGACCCCCGCCTCCTTCTCCAGCAGGGCGAGCTGCTGCGAGACCGACGAGGGGCTGTACTGGAGTGCTTCTGCGACCTCCGCCAGTGTGCCCCGGATTTTCAGTTCGCGCAGCAGGCGCAAACGCCGGACGTCGAGCATCGCTATTCCTTTGTGAATTCTAATGGTTATTGATTAGGAGAATTCACTTTATCTAATGCAATCAGCCTTGCATACTGTTGTGACTCGGTAACCCCCATCACAGGGTGGATTGATGGGCACCACACCTAAGCAGGAGACCCTGATGAATGCAAAAGACCCTACCCAGTCGATCATGCGGCGTAAGCCCATTGATGACATAGAAGAAGAAAACAAACACAGCGGATTGTTCAAGAGCCTGGGGCTGTGGCAGCTGACGGCCATCGGCGTCGGCGGCATTATCGGCGTCGGCATCTTTTCGCTGGCTGGCCTCGTGGCCCACGGAAGCGAGAGTTCCCCGGGGGTGGGGCCGGCAGTGCTGTTCTCCTTCCTCATTGCCGGCCTGGCATCGGCGGCAGCGGCGCTGAGCTACGCGGAGTTTGCCGGCATGATCCCGCGCGCCGGTTCGGCGTACACCTACGGGTACGTGGCCCTGGGCGAAGTAATCGGATGGTTCATCGGCTGGGACCTGCTGCTCGAATACATTGCCATCGTTGCGGTGGTGGCCATCGGCATCTCCGGCTACTTCGACGCGTTCCTTTCCGGCATTGGCATCCACATGCCCACCTGGATGACCTCGACGTTTGACGAGGGAAAGGGCGGAATCATCAATGTTCCGGCCATCCTGGTCTGCCTGCTCGTCACCTGGATCCTCAGCCGCGGCACCAAGGCCTTTGGCCGGTTTGAACTGGCGGCGGTAGCCATCAAGGTGGTGCTGATCCTGTTCATCATTGGACTGGGCATGTTTTACATCAAGGCGGACAACTACAACCCGTTCATGCCCAGCGGGTTCGGCCCCGTGCTTGCAGGCTCCGCCACCGTGTTCTTCGCGGTCTTCGGCTACGACGCCATGAGCACCGCGGCGGAAGAAGCCAAGGACGGCAAGAAGCACATGCCGAAGGCCATCGTCATTTCGCTCATCATCGCCATGCTCCTGTACGTCGCCGCGACCCTGGTGCTTACCGGCATGCAGAACTACAAGGACATCGACCCCAAGGCCGGCTTCGCCTCCGCCTTCAACGGCGTGGGGCTGCCGGTCATTGCCACGATCATCTCGGTGTTCGCGGTCCTGTCCATCCTCACGGTGATGCTGACCTTCCTGCTCGGCGTCACCCGCGTCTGGTTCTCCATGAGCCGCGACGGACTGCTGCCGGGCTGGTTCGCCAAGACCGACCGCCACGGCACCCCTCAGCGGGTGACCTGGATCGCCGGCGTCGCCTCGGCCCTGCTGGCCGGCGTGTTCCCGATCAAGGCCGTGGCCGACCTCACCAACATCGGCATCCTCGCGGCGTTCGTCGTCGTGTGCCTGTCGGTCATCATCTTCCGGTACAAGAAGCCGGATGCGCCGCGGACGTTCCGGCTGCCTCTCATGCCGGTGGTTCCCGCGTTCGGCGTGCTGGCCTCGGGCCTGCTCATGCTCCAGCTGCCGTGGGAAACCTGGGTCCGCTTCGTGGTCTGGCTCATCATCGGGCTTGCCATCTACTTCAGTTACGGACGCAAGCACTCGCTGATGAACCCGGACAGCCCGCGGCATGAGGAAGCCGTGGAGATGCACCGCCACGTCGGCTAACCGCCAACGCTCCCTCACGTCCTGCGGCTTTCCCGGGGACGTTCCCTCATGTCCGGCGGCTATTCCGGGGACGCTCCCTCAGGTCCGGCGGTTATTCCGGGGACGCTCCCGCAGGTCCGGTCCAATACCGACGAACCCTCTCTCGCCTATGTGGGAGGGGGTTTGCCGTTTTTCGGCCAAAGGTGAGGGAGGGTGGCCTGTGGTCCTGCAGGAGCTGAGGGAGGGTGGCGAGGGGAGGCGGGTACGTTCGCTTTTTCTAACCAGTATTGCTCAGAAAACATCGCTTTATCTTATGAAAATCCCGTCCCATACTGATTCATAAGAGGTCCACATCTTGAGAAAGCACGAGAACCAGCCATGACCAACATCTCCACGGAGTCCGGCGTGTCCACCGGCAGCGGCGCAGGCAATGAAGCCGCGCACGCCGCCGTTTCCGAAGGCTCCCCGGTCCTTGAGGCCGCGGCCCTCGCCGAGGAAACCACCGCGCTGGTGCGCCACTGGCTCACGGAGGCCTCGAAGGTCCCCGTCGACGCCTCCGCCGAGCAGCTCGCCGGTGTCCTGAAGGACCCCAACGGGCTGGACTTCACGGTTGGGTTCGTCGACGGCGTCGTCCGTCCCGAGGACCTGCAGGTCGCGGCGCGCAACCTGGCTGCACTGGCCCCCAAGGTTCCGGCGTTCCTGCCCTGGTACATGCGCAGCGCCGTCCGCCTCGGCGGCACCATGGCCCCGGTCCTGCCGCAGGTGGTGATCCCGGTCGCCCGCCGTGTCCTCCGCGAGATGGTCGGCCACCTGATTGTCGACGCCACCGACGCCAAGCTGGGCCCGGCCATCGCGAAGATCCGCAAGGACGGCATCAAGCTCAACGTCAACCTCCTCGGTGAGGCAGTCCTCGGCGAGCACGAGGCCTCCCGCCGGCTCGAGGGCACCCACGCCCTGCTCTCCCGCCCGGACGTCGACTACGTCTCCATCAAGGTCTCCTCCACCGTGGCCCCGCACTCCGCTTGGGCGTTCGATGAGGCCGTGGAGCACGTCGTCGAGAAGCTCACCCCGCTCTTCACCCGCGCCGCCTCCTTCGCCGGCGGCGGACAGAGGGCCAAGTTCATCAACCTGGACATGGAGGAATACAAGGACCTGGACATGACCATCGCGGTCTTCACCCGGATCCTGGACAAGCCCGAATTCAAGGACCTCGAGGCCGGCATCGTGCTCCAGGCGTACCTCCCGGATGCGTTGTCCGCCATGATCCGCCTGCAGGACTGGGCCGCCGCCCGCCGCGCCGACGGCGGCGCCGCGATCAAGGTCCGCGTGGTCAAGGGCGCCAACCTGCCGATGGAACAGGTGGAGGCCTCCCTGCACGACTGGCCGCTCGCCACCTGGAACACCAAGCAGGACTCGGACACCAACTACAAGCGCGTCATCAACTACTCGCTGCACCCTGACCGGATCCGCAACATCCGGATCGGCGTCGCCGGCCACAACCTCTTCGACATCGCGTTTGCCTGGCTGATGGCCAAGCAGCGCGGCGTGGAGTCCGGCATCGAATTCGAGATGCTGCTCGGCATGGCCCAGGGCCAGGCCGAAGCCGTCAAGAAGGACGTCGGCTCCCTCCTGCTCTACACCCCGGTGGTCCACCCCGCCGAGTTCGACGTCGCGATCGCCTACCTGATCCGCCGCCTCGAAGAGGGCGCCAGCCAGGACAACTTCATGTCCGCCGTCTTCGAACTCAGCGAGAACGAATCTCTTTTCGAGCGTGAGAAGCAGCGCTTCCTGGCCTCGCTCGCCAAGCTCGACGACGAGGTTCCGCCGCCGAACCGCCGGCAGAACCGTGCCCTCCCGGCCGCGCCGCTGCCGCACGATTCGTTCGAGAACACCGCGGATACCGATCCGTCGCTGCCCGCGAACCGCGACTGGGGCCGCGCCATCCTGGGCCGCGTGGGAACCTCAACGCTGGGCAACGCCGCCGTCGAGGCCGCCACGATCAACGATGCGGCGACCCTGAACGCCGTCATCGAGACCGCCGTCGAGAAGGGCAAGGCCTGGGGTGCCCTCTCTGGCGCCGAGCGCGCCGAGATCCTGCACCGCGCCGGCGACGTCCTCGAGGCCCGCCGCGCCGACCTCCTCGAGGTCATGGCCAGCGAGACCGGCAAGACCATCGACCAGGGCGACCCCGAGGTCAGCGAGGCCGTTGACTTCGCGCACTACTACGCCGAATCGGCCCGCAAGCTCGACGACGTCGACGGCGCCACGTTCGTCCCGGCCAAGCTCACCGTCGTGACCCCGCCATGGAACTTCCCGGTCGCCATCCCGGCCGGCTCCACCCTGGCGGCCCTCGCCGCCGGCTCCGCCGTCGTCATCAAGCCCGCCAAGCAGGCCCGCCGCAGCGGTGCCGTCATGATCGAAGCCCTCTGGGAGGCCGGCGTTCCCCGCGACGTCCTCACCATGGTCCAGCTGGGCGAGAGGGAACTGGGCCAGCAGCTGATTTCCCACCCGGCCGTAGACCGCGTCATCCTGACCGGCGGCTACGAGACCGCCGAGCTGTTCCGTTCCTTCCGCAAGGACCTTCCGCTCCTGGCCGAAACCAGCGGCAAGAACGCCATCATCGTTACCCCGAGCGCGGACCTGGACCTCGCGGCCAAGGACGTGGCCTACTCCGCCTTCGGCCACGCGGGCCAGAAGTGCTCCGCCGCGTCGCTCGTGATCCTCGTCGGATCGGTGGCTAAGTCCAAGCGCTTCCACAACCAGCTGGTCGACGCCGTCACATCGCTGAAGGTCGGCTACCCCGAGGACCCGGCCAGCCAGATGGGCCCGATCATCGAGCCTGCCAACGGCAAGCTCCTCAACGCCCTCACCACCCTCGGCGAAGGGGAAAGCTGGGCCGTGGAGCCGCGGAAGCTGGATGAGACCGGCAAGCTTTGGAGCCCGGGCGTGCGTTCCGGCGTCCGGCGCGGCTCGTACTTTCACCTCACCGAGTTCTTCGGCCCGGTCCTCGGCGTCATGACCGCGGACACGCTGGAAGAGGCCATCGCCATCCAGAACCAGATCGACTACGGCCTCACGGCCGGCCTGCACTCACTGAACACCGAGGAGCTCGGGCTCTGGCTCGACACCATGCAGGCCGGAAACCTCTACGTCAACCGCGGCATCACCGGCGCCATCGTCCAGCGCCAGCCCTTCGGCGGCTGGAAGAAGTCGGCCGTCGGTGCCGGCACCAAGGCCGGGGGCCCGAACTACCTCGTCGGACTCGGCGAATGGACCACCAAAGCCAGCACCGCCGCCGGCACGCCGGACTCTGCGCCGGCACACTCCGGCGTGCGCCGGATCGAGGACGCTGCCAAGGGCTTCCTGGCCGCCGACGAACTGGCGCCGCTGCAGCGGGCGCTGGCCTCCGACGCGCTCGCCTGGGCCAAGGAATTCGGCACCGCCAAGGACGTCTCCGGACTGAGCGCCGAGCGCAACATCTTCCGCTACCGGGCCCTGCCCGTCACAGTGCGCCTTTCCGCGGGCGAGCCGCTCGCCGACCTCGTCCGGACCATCGCGGCCGGCGTCCTCGCCGGCTCGGCCTTGACTGTCTCCAGCGCCGTTGAGCTGCCCGCCCAGCTGCGCGCCGTGCTGTCCGGCCTCGGCATCGTCTCCACCGTGGAGGACGACGCCGACTGGCTCGCCTCCGCCGGCAGGCTCGCCAACGCCGGCAAACTCTCCGGCGCCCGCATCCGGCTCATCGGCGGAGACGCGAAGGCCCTTGCCGAGGCCACCGGTGGACGGCCGGATCTCGCGGTCTACCTCCACCCGGTCACGGAAGCAGGACGCGTTGAACTGCTGCCGTTCCTGCATGAGCAAGCCATCAGCATCACGGCCCACCGCTTCGGCACGCCGAACCACATCTCGGACAGCCTGATCTAGGTCCCTTCCAGACGCTGCCGGTAACGGATATCGCCGCCGTGTGCGCGCCCTCGGGTGCACGCACGGCGGCGATCTCGTTAAGGCTGTGGGTCGCTGTGGCTTAGCCGAAGTACCAGCCCGGCGGCACCCAGGTAGCGGGAACCGCGTGGGCAGAGAAGTCGTCGCAACCGGAGCAGAAGTACGTGACTTCTCCCAGCTTGGCAACAGAACCGTCTCGCCTGTGCGTGGCAGGGACAAAGGTCTCCAGATAAATGAATTCATCGGTGCCGCAGCGCTCGCAGTATGGGTTGCTGACATAGTCGGCATCCCCCAGTGTGGCGCGGTGGGCATCGGCCCGGCCCAGGCTCGGATGCTCCGCGGGCGCACCACGATGAACAGTGGGAGATCCGGCACGCGCCACCGGAGGCGTCGGCCGCGCCGGTTTCAGCGCGTGCACCGCCTGGGCTGCGGGAAGATGGGGACTGCTCGTGGCTGGCATCATCGTCGGCCTATCCCGAACGCTCCGGTGCTCCAGCCGCACGGCATGAGCGATGGACAGCGTTCGTTTACGAATCGTTGTCATCGGCCTCTGCTTGACCGTTAACACTGTCAGGATAGATGAAGTGCTGGCGCCGTTCAATGGGCCAGTAAGTACGGTCCACAAGTAAGTAGTACGGCCCGTAGGTACTCGGCGCTGCTTTCTACTTGCCCGGCGGATCCCTCCCAGCGTCAGGCGGAGCGTTTCAGGGTCCGTCCCACGATCGCCTGGGTGAGGGCATCGATCACCTCGGTATTGGCCAGGGGGTTGCGGATCAGGGTGAAATCGACCTCGCCCACAGGCGGGAGATCGAAGCGCCGCGTGATGATCTTCAGGTCCTCCGGCACCAGCGAGGAGGGCATGACGGCAACCCCGATGCCTGCCCGGACGGCTGCCAGCACACCGCTGATCTGCCGTGTCGTGCAGGTAATCCGCCAGGTCCGGCCCGTGGACTCGAGTGCATCGATGGCCAGCTTCCGGCTCAAGCTGGGGGAGGGGTAGGCAATGAGGGGAACCGGGTGTCCCGGGTCCAGCGAGGTCTGTTCCAGGCCGACCCATGCGAAGGAATCCTGCTGGACCACGGTGCCGTCTTTGGCCCCTGCCACCCACTTGACGAAGACCAGGTCCAGTTGGCCGGCGTTGAGCCGTTTGTAGAGCTGGTCGCTTTGGCCCACCGTCAGTTCCAGGTTGATCTGGGGATAGATCTGGCGGAACTCACGCAGGATTCGGGGGAGGCCGGTGATGGCGAGGTCGTCGGCCGTGCCGAAGCGCAGGCGCCCGCGCATGGCCGACCCGGAGAAGTAGCGCGAGGCGGCGTCGTGTGCGGAGAGGATGCTGCGGGCGAAGCCGGCCATGGCGTCGCCGTTGTCCGTGAGGCGCACATCGCGGGTGTCACGGGCGATCAGGACCCGCTTGGCGGCTGCCTCGAGCTTTCGGACGTGCTGGCTGACCGTGGGCTGTGCGAGGCCGAGGCGCTCCGCCGCCCTCGTGAAGCTCAGGGTTTCGGCCACAGCCAGGAAGGACCGGAGCTGGGCGGGTTCAAACATGAGGTCTCCGGATTGGTGTCGCGGACGGTGCATTGCGTTTTGTAATGCTAGTTATGCGGGGAATAGGCTTCCGCAATCCCCTGGGGCCAGCCTAGCGTTAAGTCCATCCCACTCACCCGCTCCCTTGAGGACTTTCCGTGGCACCCCCTCCGCCGTTGCAGGCTTCCGACACCCACCTTCCGGATACCGTCACCCAACCGATCGCCGTCGTCAACGAGCGCCTTCCGTGGCGCCACACTTTCATTTCGCTGAAGGTCCGCAACTTTCGGATCTTCGCAGTGGGCCACTTCGTGGCCGTCATCGCCCTGTGGATGCAGAGGATCGCCCAGGACTGGCTCGTGCTCCAGCTCTCCGGATCCGTCACTGCCGTCGGGATTACCGTTGCGCTGCAGTTCATGCCCTCTCTGTTCCTCGGGCCGTGGGCAGGGATGATGGCGGACCGCTTCGCAAAGCGCAAGATCCTGATGCTGTGCCAGTCGGTGGCTGCAGTGCTCGCGGCAGTGCTCGCGGTGCTGGCCTTGCGCCAGCAGATCGAAGTCTGGCACGTCTACTCGATTGCCCTGGTCCTGGGCCTGGTCACCGTGCTGGACCAGCCGTCGCGGCAGGTTTTCGTCAATGAGCTGGTCGGACCCGCGTATCTGCGGAACGCCATCAGCGTGAATTCCACGACCTTCCAGCTCGGGGGCCTGATCGGCCCGGCGCTCGCTGGCCTGCTGCTTACGGCTGTTGGCGCCGGCTGGGCTTTTGCCGCCAACGCCCTGGCCTGCTGTTCCACGGTGGGCATGCTCCTGATCCTCCGCAAGGACCAGCTGCATGTCAGCGCCCCGGTCCCGAAGCGCAAAGGCATGCTGAAGGAGGGGCTCGACTACGCGCTGAGCAAACCCACCATCTACTGGCCGTGGCTCATGGCCGGCTTCGTGGCGGTGTTCGCGATGAGTCTCCCCGTGCTGTTGGCTGCGTTTGCGGACCACGTGTACGACGCCGGGGCGGCCGGCTACGGACTGCTGAACGCGCTGGTGGCACTGGGCGCGCTGGCCGGCGCCATCACCTCGGCGAGACGCCGCCAGCTCCGGCTGCGGTCCGTAGTCCTGGGGGCAGGGATGTACGGACTGATGCTCTGCCTCGCGTCCATGGCGCCGTCAATGGCGTGGTTTGGCGCGGCCATGGTGCTGTCCGGCTTTTGGTGCCTGATGTTCCTGACCGCCGCGAACCAGCTGGTCCAGATCAGCTCCAACCTGGCCATCCGCGGACGGATCATGAGCCTGTACATCATGGTCCTGATCGGCGGTCAGGCGATCGGCGGCCCGATGATGGGCTGGCTCGCCGAGCACGTAAACCCGCACACCGCCGTCCTCATCGCCGGCGGGGTGCCCGTGCTGGCGGCAGTGGCGGTCGCCGTCGCCCTGGCACGGCGGGGCCAGCTGATGCTCAGGGTCGACCTGAAGGACCGGCGTCGCCTGCTGCGGATCGTGAAGCACCCGGGTCGGCAGTCAGTAGCCACACCCTAGCTTTCCGCACCGTTTTCGGACACCCGCTGCATGGATCCACGCAGCGGCTGTCCATTTTCATAGCGCAAAAACGAGTGCCCGTGAACACCCGGGCTGCTAGTCCGCGAGGGGCGGGTGCGGGTACTCCGGCGCCCGCTGCTGGAACTGCAGCACGTCCTTGTTGAGAATGACGCCGTCGCGGATTTCGATCGCCCGGCGGATGGTCTCGTTCTTCATCCACGCCCCGGGGCCGGAGACTACGGTCTCCAGGAAGGGCAGCAGCGCCTCGCTGATTTCCCAGCTGGAGGAATTCCAGAGGTAGGACGGGCTGTGGTCCACCGCGTAGTAGTCAATGTGTTCGCCGACCTTGAACATGGGTTCGGCGAAGGTGGTGGTTTTCGCCCAGCTGAAGCCCATTCCCTCGTCGCAGGAGACGTCCACGATCAGGCTGCCCGGACGGAATGCGTCCAGGTCCTCGGACCGCAGGTAGGTCAGCGGCGCGTTGGGGTCCTGCAGGGTGCAGTTGACCACGATGTCGCTCTCAGCGAGGAACGGAGCCAGCGGCACGCGCCCGCGCTCGGTGATGACCTCGCTGAGGAAGGGGGCCTGGTCATCGTGGTCGAACTGCGCGATCCGCACCGAATGGATGGGTGACCCCACGGCCGCGACCCCGCGGTTGGTCAACACCTGGACATCATGGATGCCGTGGGCATTCAGTGCCGTTACCGCGCCGCGGGCAGTGGCCCCGAAGCCGATGACAACGGCGCTCAGGCGCCGGCCGTAGACGCCGGTGGAACCGGTCAGCGCCAGGGCGTGCAGCACGGAGCAGTAACCGGCCAGTTCGTTGTTCTTGTGGAACACGTGCAGGCCGAAGCCGCCGTCGCTGGCCCAGTGGTTCATCGCCTCGAAGGCGATCAGGGTGAGCTTCTTGTCAATCGCCAGCTGGGTGATCGCCCGGTCCTGGACACAGTGCGGCCAGCCCCAGAGGATCTGGCCGTCACGGAGCTCGGCAAGGTCTGCGGGCTGGGGCTTTGGCAGGAGTACGACGTCGGCATCCGCCAGCAGTTGCGCGCGCGGCACGATGCGCCGCACGAGCGGCGCCAGATGGGCGTCGGAAACGCCGAACCGTTCGCCGTAGCCTTCTTCAAGGATCAGCTGCTGGCGCAGTTCCGGGGCGATTCGGTCAATATGGAGCGGGTGGATCGGGAGGCGGCGCTCGGCGGTTTTCCGCGCGCTGGCCACGACTCCAAGAGTGAGGTGCTTCGGTGCACTTGTCACTTCTTTTTGGGGCTCGCGGACTTGGTGGCGGTTACCTTGTCGAGGGAGCTGGCCGGCGCCGAGGCGGCTTTCTTGTCAGCGCGCTTTTCCTTGAGGGATTTGCCGGACTTCTTGGATGCTGCTTGACGGGGGGATTTGTCAGCCATGATCGCTCCTGTAGCGGAACCGAGGGGTTCCTGACTCCTGACGATACAGGTAATGACCTAACGGGATGCCGGCGGGGCCAGGTGCCCTGCACTACGGGGTTCCCAGCGGGACTGGAGCGGCCGCGGGGCGGGCCCCGGCGGGGGAATTGGAGCGGCTGACGGGAATCGAACCCGCGTATCAAGCTTGGGAAGCTAGCGCTCTACCATTGAGCTACAGCCGCAGTGGGACTAGCCAATAATCTGGTCAATAATCCCGGTGAAACAACGAGATTTACAATACCTCAGTCTGGCGCGCTCCTTGAACACCTGAGCCGCGGGCCGACCAGATTTCGCGGCTTTGCTTGTGCGCTTCCGGCGGCATGTTCTTCCGGCCCCAAAAAAATATTGGGGCACACCCCGCCGACGAACAGGTAGCACTCTCTCAGAGCTGGGTGATTCGTGCAGGTAGAGGCGAGTGGTCAGCAAATCAAAGAGGCGTAGAGCACACTCGTGTGCCCCCTAAAGTCATCTATTTTACTTGGCAGAGCACAGCCAACCCACTCGCTAGAAGGTCGCGCCATGTTTAACCAGAAGTTGATGGTAGTCCATCCTTCCCCGCCATCGGATGGACTGGGCCAGCAAGGTTTTATCTCCAGACACTCCGGCCCCGTCTCCCAAGGCGATGCGGAAGCTGCCCGCGCCCTTCGGCGGCGGCCATGAGCGAACTCAAGCAGCGCCGGCCATTCCACGCGGCGGCCCGGTTGAGGGATCCGGCGCGGCTCCAGGTGCGCCCGCGCCCGTCTGCTGGGTCCCTGCATGCGACGTGGGACGACGAATCCCGGATTGACACCACGGCGCCAAGGAGCGCCGCCACCCTACGGTGGAAGAAGTTCGCCAACCGTCTTCGAATCACCGACACGGCAGCGATTGCCGTGTCGGTGGCTTCGGCATACGTCTTTCGGTTCGGCGCCGATGCAACGACCCCCACCGGGGTGGACTTCGAAGCGCGATATCTGGTGGTCTCCATACTGCTCCTTGTGGCCTGGATCGCTGTCCTGGAGGTCTACCACACCCGTGACAGCCGGACGTTTGGTGTCGGCGCCGCGGAATACAAGCGTGTGGCACAAGCCACGCTCAAGCTGTTCGGCGCGCTGGCCATAGCGATGGTCTTTGTCCGGTTTGACGTGGTGCGTGGCTACTTCGCCGTCGCGTTGCCCTTGGGGCTGCTTCTGCTCACAGGCACCCGATGGCTTTGGCGCAACTGGCTGAACCGTAAGCGGAGCCGGGGCGAGTTCCTTTCCCGAGTGATTGTGATCGGAGAGGCGACAGACGTCGAGTACGTGATCAACCAGATCGAAAAGAACTCAACCGCCGGTTACCAGGTCTCCGGAGTGGCGCTCCCGACCTTGGAGAAGTCCACGGAGCTGCGGCCCCCGTGGTACCGGGTCCCGGTGGTATCTACCCTGGCCGATGTCTCGCGGATGGTGGAAGTGGCGGGTGCGGACGCCGTCATCGTCGCAGGGCCGGTCCCGGGTGGCAGCAAGTACATCCGGGAACTTGGGTGGAAACTCGAGGCCACGGGAACGGAGCTGGTCCTGGCCTCCAGCCTCACCAACGTTGCCGGTCCCCGAATCCACTGGCGTCCGGTCGACGGACTGCCGCTCGTGCACGTGGAGCTGCCCCAGTACGCAGGGGGCAAGCATGTTCTGAAACGTGTCGTGGATATCGCCGCCGCTTCCCTGGCGCTGCTGGTGTTGTCGCCCCTCCTGCTGGTTCTCGCCATCGTCGTGAAACGGGACAGCCGCGGCCCCATCATCTTCCGCCAGTTACGGGCGGGCAGAAACGGCATTCCATTTCACATGCTGAAGTTCCGGTCGATGGTTCAGACTGCCGAAAAGGACCTCGATTCCCTGCGTGAGCTCAATGAGGGTTCCGGACTGCTCTTCAAAATCCGGGACGATCCACGGGTCACCAAGTGCGGGCGATGGATGCGCAAGTATTCGCTGGACGAGCTTCCGCAGTTCTGGAATGTCCTGACCGGCGAAATGAGCCTGGTCGGACCCCGCCCGCCGCTGCCCACGGAAGTCGAAGGCTACGAGAAGTTCACCAACCGCCGGCTGCTCATTAAACCTGGAATAACGGGGTTATGGCAGATCAACGGCCGTTCCACCCTCCCGTGGGAGGAGAGCATCCGCCTGGATCTCTACTACGTGGAGAACTGGTCGCTTACCGGGGACCTGATCATCATGTGGAGGACTTTCAAAGCCATGCGCAGCCCAGTCGGCGCCTACTGAAAGGAGGTGGCGTAACCAGCCGATTAGGCAACGCAGCCGGAGCCTTTGACCTCTTCCATGCCGGCCATCTCAATTTGCTCGGCGACGCGAAGGCGCACTGTCATCTCGCGATCGCCGGAGTCGTTACGGACGAGCGGCTGATCCAGACGAAAGGCCGGGCGCCGGTAATTCCCCAGGCCGAGCGCCTCGACATCGTCCGGCACATCCGCTACCTGGATGAGGCGATAGCAGAGTCTCTTCCCGGGACATCTTGCACACGTCCAGCACCGCGCTCCGCCGGACCCCGGGGCCCCTGAATTCCGGACTTCAGGCGCTGGCATCCCCATCAAGGGCTGCCCTACGTAGTCCCTCCACTTTTCTGCCCGGCGAGTGGGGGCCCGCTGATGTAGTGGCAGCCCATGGGTAACTCTTCGGTAAAGGCTCCTGAGTCGCCGCGGAATGGGCGCCGCCACTGAATATCCTGATCCAGTTAGCTGCAGTTCCGGGGAAGCGGGCTACGCCCATCAGCCGTCCGCCGAGCAAGGATCCCAGTGGCATTCGCAGAGTACGACATCGTCATTCACCGCGGTGCCATGAGCGTCTACAACTTCCTGCTGGACGCCAGGAATCTCCCGAGCTGGCGGGAAGGGATCCGCAGCGTCGACCTTGAAGCGGGCTCGCCGGGGGCCAAGGGAGCCGTGTACCGGCAGACTTCCGCCGGACCCGGCGGCCGAACCGTTGCCACCGATTTTGAGATCACCGAAGCCCGGCCAGGCGCCGAGATCCAGTACCAGGTGATTGTCGGATCGGCCCGCCCGCATGGCGGCTACTACTTGAGCACGGAAGGAACGAGCACCCGCGTCCGTTTCGCCCTGGAATGCGAGGCCAAGGGATTCCTTGCCCGCGTGACGAACTCGTTCCGCCGGCGGATGAAGGCCGAGGTCTGCCAGTTGGAGCGGCTCAAGGCCGTGCTGGAAGACATGTCCGCCGAAGATTAGCCGGGTACCGGCTACCAGGGGCAGGCAAACCCGGAGGTAACACTGGGCCTGCGCGCCGGCCTGGGCGGTGTCCGTGGCAAGGAGTGCGGTATTTTTGATCCTGTGCTGATCTCTGACCGCGACATTCGTACTGAAATCGACTCCGAACGGATTGTTCTGGAGCCCTTCGACCCTGTCATGGTCCAGCCCTCGTCGGTGGACGTCAGGATTGACAGGTTCTTCCGGCTCTTCGACAACCACAAGTACGCCCACATCGATCCGGCGGAGGAGCAGCCCGACCTGACCCGCCTCGTCGAGGTCGAGCCCGGGGAACCGTTCATCCTGCACCCGGGGGAATTTGTCCTCGGCTCGACCTACGAGACTGTGACCCTGCCGGACGACATCGCCGCCCGGCTGGAAGGCAAGTCCTCATTGGGCCGGCTGGGCCTCCTGACGCACTCGACGGCTGGCTTCATCGACCCCGGATTCTCAGGCCACGTCACCTTGGAGCTGTCCAACATGGCCACACTGCCGATCAAGTTGTGGCCGGGCATGAAGATCGGCCAGCTGTGCTTTTTCCGGCTGTCCTCGGCCGCGGAACACCCCTACGGATCCGGCGAGTACGGCAACCGCTACCAGGGCCAGCGCGGTCCCACAGCCAGCCGCAGCCACCTGAACTTCCACCGCACTGAGATCTAAGGCGCAGCCTGCCCGGCAGCCTCAGCTAGGCCGGCCCTGCCGCCCGGACGGCGGCCCTCTTGGCAGGCCGGCGCAACGTCCGCACGATCGGTTCCACGAAGCGCGCGGCGAGCGGGCCCATGATGGCCATGATGAGCACGTAGGCGGTCGCCAGGGCTGCCAGTTCGTGGGGCACGGCGCCGGAGGCCACGGCAAGGCCTGCGATGACGATCGAGAACTCGCCGCGGGCAATCAGGGCCGCCCCGGCTCGGAAACGACCGGGCACACCTATCCCTGACCGCCTGGCAGCCCAGACTCCCGTGACCACCTTGGTGGCCGCCGTCAAGACGGCCAGCAGCACGGCCCAGCCGAGGGCCGGCGGGATGGTTGTCGGGTCCGTGTTGAGGCCGAAGACCACGAAGAAAATCGCCGCAAAGAGGTCACGGAGCGGCTCCAGGATCCGGGTGGCGCTGTGGGCCGTGGCACCGGAGATGGCAATGCCGAGCATGAAGGCGCCCACAGCCGCGGAGACCTGCAGGGCGGCGGCCAGCCCGGCCACGAGCAGCGCGGCGCCGAGCAGGTTCAGAAGGAACACCTCGGAGTTCTCGCTGTGCACAGCCCTTGACACATGGTGGCCGTGGCGCAAGGCCACGACCAGGACAAAAGTTACGACTGCCAGGGAAATTCCCACGGTCTGGAGGCCCATGAGAACGCTGACGCCGGCCAGGGTGGCCGTCAGGATGGGCAGGTAGACGGCCATGGCCAGGTCCTCGAAGACCAGGATGGACAGGATTACCGGGGTTTCCCTGTTGCCGATCCGTCCCAGATCAGTGATGACCTTGGCGGCAATTCCGGATGACGAAATGTACGTGACGCCGCCCATCACCATGGCCCCGACCAGGCCCCAGCCCAGCATCACTGCCAGCCCGGCGCCGGGGAGGAAATTGAGCAGCAGATCCAGGACCCCGGCCTGCCAGGAACGGCGCAGCCCCGTCACGAGTTCCGCTGCCGTATATTCCAATCCGAGCATCAACAGGAGCAGGATCACGCCGATCTCGCTGGAGAGATGGGCGAACTCGTGCATTCCTTCGAGTTTGACCAGGCCTCCGGCGCCGAAAAAAAGCCCGCCCACCAAGTAGAGCGGGATGGGGGACATGCCGATCCGCCCGGCCAGCCTCGCCAGCAGGCCGAGGCAGAAGACGACGGCCCCCAGTTCGATCAGGGTCAGTGCGAGCGGATCCATGCCGTTCAGCCGTTGCGGAGAATGCCGGCCGCCGTATCCAGTCCTTCTTGGGTTCCGACCGCAACGAGGAGATCACCGGGGTGCAGGACGACGTCGGGACCCGGGGAGGGGAGCACCTCGCCCTCCCGCATGATGGCCACGATCGAGACGCCGCTGCGGGTACGGATGCAGGCCTTGCCCATCGGCTGGTCGTGGAAGGGCGATTCGGCTCCGATTGAGAATTGCCGGGTGACGATGCCGGGGACTTCCCGGTGGGCTTCGGAGAGCTGCATCGCCAGTCGCTGGCCGCCCAGGAGGTTGCCAAGGGCGGCGGCCTCGTCGGCGGTCAGCGGGATGGACGCCTGGCACGTGTCAGGGTCGTCCCACGTCGAGACGATCAGTTCCGTCTGGCCCTCGCGGTATTCCACGACGCCGATCCGTCGCCCTGAGGCGGTCATGAAGTCCTTGCGCCGGCCGAGGCCGGGGAGGTCTGTCTCATCCACGTTCATGTCTTCAGCCTAGTGCGCGCACCGGCTTTTCGGGGATCCTCAGACCGCCGGTATGACCGCGATTTCGGCCCTGCCCGGCGGCTTGACCGGCAGCAGGACCAGCAGCCCGGCCAGCAAGACGACCATGATGCCGAGGATCCCCCAGCGCTGCGCTTCGCCCGCCGCCACGAGCGGGGTGGCAACGGCGATGCACAGGGTGAACAAGGCGGGGGCGAGGAAGCTCACCGCACGGCCGGTCGTGGCGTAGAGGCCGAAAAGCTCGCCGGACTCGCCATGAGGGGCGAGCCTTGCGAGGTAGGCGCGCGACGAGGACTGCGCCGGACCCACGAACAGGCACAGGAACAAGCCGAACGTCCAGAACGTGGCCCTGCCGGCCCAGTCCGCGCCGAAGACGACGTAGCTGCCGTTGCCCAGCACCAGGATGGCGCTACCCGCGACGAGGAGACCGGCCAGGGAGCCGATGATGACTGCCTTCGGTCCGATCCTGTCATCCAGGAAGCCTCCGATGATGGCACCGGCGGCGGCCACGACGTTGCCGAAAATCGCGAAGAAGATCACGTCCTTCAGTCCGAAGCCGAAGGTGCCGGCAGCGATGATGCCGCCGAACGTGAACACCGCGGCCAGCCCGTCCCTGAAGATGGCGCTCGCGAGCAGGAAGTAGATCGTGTGCGGACTTGTCTTGTAGATTGCCCTGATGCGGCGGAGGAGCAGGCCGTACGACGCCAGGAACCCCAGGCCAGAGCCCTGCCGTGCCTTGGGAACCTCCGGCACGGCGAACAGCACCGGGAGGCCGAAGACGAAGAACCAAAGGGCGGAGAATACGGCGACCAGCCGGATGTTGAGGCTGTCCTGGGTTGACGCGCCGAACCACTGAAAGCTGGGCTGGACGAACAGTTGGAGCACAACGAGCAAGGCCACGATGCCGCCGAGGTACCCCATGCCCCAGCCGAAGCCGCTGATCTTGCCGATATTCCGTGGGGTGGAGATCTGCGCGAGCATGGCGTTGTAATTCACCCCGGCGAACTCGAAAAACACATGCCCCAGCGCAATAAGGCTCACGCCGAGCACCAGGAACTCCGGGCGCGGGAAGACGAAGAAGCACAGTCCCGTGAGAAGCGCGACGGCGGCCGTGTTGACCCCCAGCCACAGCTTGCGCCGGCCGCCGGTGTCGGAGCGCTGGCCGGTGACCGGGGCCAGCAAGGCGATGGCCGCGCCAGCGATGGCCAGGCCGCCGCCGAGCACCGCTGAGGCCTGGTCTTCGCCGCCGAATGCCTTGGAGGTCAGGTACACGGTGAAGACGAACGTGGTCATGACGGCGTTGAAGGCCGCGGAGCCCCAGTCCCACGCCGCCCAGGCCAGGACACGCCCCCGGTTGGAAACGGAGTTCCCGGATTCCAGTTCCGGTGACGGTCGCATGGCCTCGGGGGCGGCGGCGGAGTTCATAGCGAAAATAATATCCGCTGTGCGCGCCGCCCCGGCGCCGCCGGCCCAGGGAATCGCGGCCCGCGGAATCGCCGCCGAAAAGAATTTGTACACGCTTGGTAAACTGTCGGCACCGAACCTAACGAATACCCGCCTGCTCCAACTTGCCGACAATCGAATCCCTGACGTTGCGGAGATACCAGTGATCACAGTCCTTGCCGTGCACTTTGCGGTGGCTGCCGTGGCGCCCTTCCTCTTCCGCAGGTTCGGCAGGAACTCGTTCTACGCGCTGGCCGCCGTTCCGGCCGCCTCGTTCCTTTGGCTGGTCCTGCAGCACGGCGCCGTCTACCCGGACGCCGAATCTGTCGGTGCGGGGTCCCCCGGCCCCGGCGCCGGCACTGCCGAGGTGCTGCCGTGGATCCCAGGCCTCAAGCTTGAGCTCGCATTCCGGATGGACGCGCTGGCCTGGGTCATGTCGCTGCTGGTCCTCGGCGTGGGGGCGCTGGTCCTTCTCTACTGCGCCCGGTACTTCAAGGACAAGGACGAGCATCTGGGCGGCTTCGGGGCCCAGCTGCTCGCCTTCGCCGGGGCAATGTTCGGACTTGTGAGCGCAGATGACCTCCTCCTGATGTTCGTCTTCTGGGAACTGACCACGGTGCTCTCGTACCTGCTGATCGGCTACGCCCGCACCCGGCTGTCCGCCCGGCGCTCGGCGCTCCAGGCGCTCATGGTGACCACCGCAGGCGGCCTGGCCATGCTCGTGGGCTTGATCATCCTCGGCTCCGCCGCAGGAACGTACCGGATCCAGGCCATCCTGGAACAAGCCCCCACATTGGCCGCCGGCCCCGCGGGGGACGCCGTGGGCGCCGCCGTCGTCCTCATCCTGATCGGCGCCATCACCAAATCCGCCCTGGTCCCCTTCCATTTCTGGCTCCCCGGCGCCATGGCGGCCCCCACACCAGTGAGCGCCTACCTGCACGCGGCCGCCATGGTAAAGGCCGGCATTTACCTCGTGGCGCGGCTCGCACCCGGATTCGCCGGAACAAGTTATTGGCTGCCGATGGTGCTGGGCCTGGGCCTGGCCACCATGCTGGTGGGCGGCTACCGGGCCCTCCGGCAGACTGATATCAAGCTCATCCTCGCCTACGGCACCGTCAGCCAGCTCGGCTTCCTGACCATGGTGGTCGGCCTCGGAACGCCCGACGCGGCGCTCGCAGGCCTTGCGCTGCTACTGGCGCACGGGCTCTTCAAGGCCACCCTCTTCCTCGTCGTCGGCATCATCGACCACCAGGCGGGAACGCGCGACCTGCGCAAACTCTCCGGCGTCTACGGGTCCGCCCGCGCCCTGGCGGTCGTCGCTGCGATCGGCGCGGCCTCGATGGCCGGCGTCCCGCCGCTGGCCGGTTTCGTCGCGAAGGAATCGGTCTTCGAGGCGTTCGTCCACTACGGCACCGGATCCGTGCCCGGGCTCCTGATCCTGGCAGGGCTGGTCCTGGGCTCCATCCTGACCTTCGCGTACAGTGCCCGCTTCATGTGGGGTGCCTTCGCGGTGAAGCCCGGCGTCGAGCCCACGGCGTTCAAGCCGATCAAGCCGGCGTTCCTCGCCGCCCCGGCGGTCCTGAGCCTCCTGACGATCGTCTACGGACTGTGGCCCGCCCCCGTGGACGGCTGGATCCAGCCCTACGCCGCGCTCTTCGCTGACGGCGGCGCGCACGACGGCGCTTCCGCCGGCGGCGGCGCGGGGCACCTGGAACTGTGGCACGGTTTCACCGTGTCCCTCGGGCTGACCGCCGTAACCTTCGCGCTGGGCCTCGCCATGTACTACGGCCGCAACGCCGTGGCGCGCCTGCAGGGCCGGGTCCCCGGCTGGATCGACGGCGACCGCGCCTACCAGACCACCATCGGGGCCCTTGATGACACGGCCGTCTGGGTGACCGGTCGGACCCAGCGTGGTTCGCTGTTCTTCTACCTTTCAGTCATCCTCACCGTGGCTTTTGCGCTGCCGCTTTCGGCGCTGCTGCTCGCCCGCAAGCCGCTGCCCGGGGGCCTGTACTTCATCGATCCCAACTCGCCGCTGCAGCTGGTGGCCGGTGCCGGGATCGTCATTGGAGCGCTGGCTGCCGTCCGTGCCAACAAACGTTTCCTGGCCGTGCTGATGGTTTCCGTCACCGGCTACGGCGTTGCGCTGATGTTTGCCCTGCAGGGCGCACCGGACCTCGCACTGACCCAGATGCTCGTGGAAACCATCATCCTGGTGGCGTTCGTCCTGGCCATGCGCAGCCTCCCTGCCGGGCTGCGGGACCGGACCGGCGGAAAATACCGGGTCATCCGGGTAATCATCGGCCTCGCCTTCGGAACCACAATGATCTTCGTGGCCATCTACGCCCTCGGGGCCCGCGTGGCGCTTCCGGTCTCGCTGGAGTTCCCGCGGCTGGCCTACGAGGGCGGCGGAGGCCTCAACGTCGTCAATGTCACCCTGGTGGACATCCGCGCCTGGGACACCTTCGGCGAGATTTCGGTGCTGGCCCTGGCTGCCACCGGCGTGGCAAGCCTGATCTTTGTCCGGGGCCGCGGAGACAGAATCCAGACGTCTTCGTCCGTGGCCGAGGGCACTGTGGGCCGGCGCCACGGCGCGAAGGGCAACACCCGCGATGACGCCGCGCTGGCGCTGAGCCGCCTGTTCGCCGCAGCGACCCGCGACGCGTGGCTCGTGGCCGGGCGGACCATGGCACCGGAACGGCGCTCGATCATCTTCGAAGTCGTCGCCAGGCTCATCTTCCATTCCATGATCGTCTTCTCCATCTACCTCCTCCTGTCCGGGCACAACCTGCCGGGCGGAGGCTTCGCCGGCGGGCTCACCGCCGGCGTCGCCCTGACCATCCGCTACCTCGCCGGGGGCCGCTTCGAGCTGCGGGAAGCCACGCCCGTTGGCGCCGGCACGCTGCTGGGAATCGGCCTCGCCACTGCGGCGGCCGCCGGCATGATGCCGCTGTTGCTCGGCGGCCAGGTGTTCCAGAGCGCCATCGTCGAGCTCTGGCTGCCCGTATTCGGCGACATCAAGTTCGTCACCTCGACCATCTTCGACATCGGTGTGTACGTGGTGGTGGTCGGCCTGGTCCTGGACGTGCTGCGCAGCCTGGGTGCAGAAATCGACGAGCACTTCGAAGAACATCCCGCGGCTCCGCTGGAAGAACAGGAAGCCGGCGGAATCCCGGCGGAAACGACGGGCAAGGGGATAGCGTGAACGTCAATCTGACCCTGCTGACCGTCATGGGAGCCCTGTACGCCTGCGGCATCTACCTGATCCTCGAGCGCAGCCTGACCCGGGTCCTGCTGGGCCTCATGCTGCTGGCCAACGCCACCAACCTGCTGATCCTCGCGACCGGCGGCTACGCCGGGCTGGCGCCGATGTTCAACAAGGACACCGACCCGGGGGACTATAACGACCCCCTGCCGCAGGCCCTGATCCTGACCTCGATCGTGATCTCTTTCGCCGTCACAGCCTTCATGCTGGGCATCATCTACCGCTCGTGGGTCCTGGCCCGCCAGGACGAGATCCAGGACGATGCCGAAGACCGCCGCGTCGCGGCGACGCCCCGCTTCGACGCCGAGGACGACTCTGTGATACCCGTTGAAACCTCCGAATTCCCCCTGGCCATGCTCGGCTCCGATGCCACGGGGATTTCAGACGCCGCCGGGGAGACGGCCGCAGCGATCATGTCGGGCGACCGCCCGGTCCTGGCCGAAAACGCCGCCGCGGAAGAACGGCCGGGATCCCGGAACGCGGCCCAAATCCCGGAAGGAGGCGGAGAGTGAACATCACCAGTTTTGCCCCGCTCGCCGTCGTACTTCCCATCCTTGGCGCCGCACTGGCGTTCCTGCTGATCCGGTCCCCCCGGTCCCAGCGGGCCGTCAGCATTGCGGTCCTGTCCCTGACGCTGCTGCTTGAATGCTGGCTCCTGGCCTCCGTCTGGGAGGGCGGGGCCGCGGCGGTGAACCTCGGCGGCTGGCTTCCGCCCTGGGGCATCGTGATGGTGGTGGACCAGTTCTCCTCGCTCATGCTCGTGGTGTCCTCCGCCGTGAGCCTCGCCGTGCTGGTCTATGCGACAGGGCAGGGCATGGCCGACGGCGACCGCGACGCGCCGGTATCGATCTTCCACCCCACCTATCTGATCCTGGTCGCAGGGGTGTCCAACGCCTTCCTGTCCGGGGACCTCTTCAACCTCTATGTGGGCTTTGAGATCCTCCTGACGGCCAGCTATGTGCTGATCACACTGGGCGGGACGGGCCCCCGTATCCGCGCCGGGGTCACTTACGTGGTGGTCTCGGTGGTCTCCTCGGTACTCTTCCTGATCGCGATCGCCATGATCTACGGCGCTACCGGAACTATCAACATGGCCGACCTCGCTATCAAGCTCGCCGACCTCGACCAGGGCACGCGGACCCTGCTGCACGTCATGCTGCTGGTTGCTTTCGGCATCAAGGCTGCGGTGTTCCCGCTGTCCTTCTGGCTCCCGGACTCCTACCCGACCGCGCCCGCCCCCGTCACGGCGGTGTTTGCCGGCCTGCTGACCAAGGTCGGGGTCTACGCCATGGTGCGCACGGAGACGCTCCTGTTCCCCGGGGACACGCTCAATGCGCCGCTCATGGTGGCCGCCTTGTTGACCATGGTCGTGGGGATCCTCGGCGCCCTGGCCCAGAGCGACATCAAGCGGCTCCTGTCCTTCACGCTGGTCAGCCACATCGGCTACATGGTGTTCGGACTGGCGATGTCAACGGCGGCCGGCCTGGCCGCCGCGGTCTTCTACGTCGTCCACCACATCACCATCCAGACCAGCCTGTTCCTGGTGACCGGCTTGATTGAACGCCGGGGCGGAAGCTCCTCGGTGGACCGCGTGGCCGGCCTGGCCAAGCTGTCCCCGCTGCTGGCCGTGCTCTTCTTCGTCCCCGCGATGAACCTGGCCGGGATCCCGCCGTTCTCGGGCTTCCTGGGTAAGCTCGGGCTCCTGCAGGCGGGCATCCAGCTCGGCACGCCGCTGGCCTACGCACTGGTGATCGGGGGAGTGCTCACCAGCCTGCTGACGCTGCTGGCTGTCGCCAGGGTCTGGAACCGCGCGTTCTGGCGCAAACCCGAGGACGCGGAACATCCGGACCCGGTGCTGCTCGCCGCTTCCCGGGACTCGGCCACCGGAAACAGGGCAGGGAAGTCCAACGTCGTCTTGCTGCCGCGGACCATGGTGGGCTCCACCCTGGGCCTGGTGATCCTTGGCGTGGCGCTGACAGTTTTCGCAGGGCCCCTGTTCAAGGTGGCCGACCAGTCCGCAAGGGAGATGCTGGACAGGTCCTCGTACATCCAGGCGGTGCTGGGCGAGGATGCGCCCGTCCCGGCGCTCGCCGGGCCCGCGCCCGGCCAGCGGCCGGAGGGCCGGAAATGAGCCGGAAGCGGATCTCGCTGCGCCAGGAACTGCCGCTGCTGGTGTGGCTTGTGATCGTCTGGGGTGCCCTCTGGCAGAACTTCAGTCCGGGCAACCTGCTCTTCGGGGCACTCATCGCGGTGGTGGTGGCCAGGGTGTTCTACCTGCCGCCGGTGGAACTCGGCGGACGCTTCAACGCCCTCCGTGCGATCTTCTTCGCGTTTGTGTTCCTGGCGAAGGTCGTGGAGGCCAGCCTCCAGGTCCTGTTCCTTGCCGTCGTCCGCGGACCGCGGGTGATCAGCGCCGTCGTCGCCGTCCCGCTGCGGAGCCGTTCCGACCTCCTGGTGACGGCCACCGGGCATGTGATCTCGCTGATTCCCGGGTCGCTGGTGGTGGAGGTGGACAGGTCCACGTCCACGCTCTATATCCATGGGATCAATGTCCGTAATGCCGAGGACGGGGCCAGGCTCCGCAAGGAGGTCCGGGACACCGAGGCCTCCCTGATCCGCATCATGGGGACCAGGGACGAACTGTCCGCACTGAACCAGGAGGTGGGCGCGTGATGCAGCTAGTCCTGGCGGTGACCGCCGTCGTACTGTCCGTGGCCGCGGCCGGGGCCATCATCCGGATCGCGAGGGGCCCGTCGCTGCTGGACCGGGTGCTCGCGGTCGATGTGCTGTTGGCCATCTTCGGCGCCGCACTGTGCATTGACATGGCCGTCAACCGGAATTTGAACAACCTGATGCTGCTGGTGGCGATGTCCATCATCGGCTTCGTCGGCTCCGTCACGGTGGCCCGGTTCGTGGCGGACAGGAGGGAACCCACCCGTGATTCCTGACACGCTCCCCGCCGACGCCGTGATCGACGCCGTATCCGCCGTCTGCATGGTGGCCGGTGCGCTGATGTCCCTCGCTGCGGCCGTCGGGCTGCTGCGGTTCCCGGACCTCATGAGCCGGATGCACGCCGCGACGAAGCCCCAGGTGCTCGGCCTGTTCCTGCTGCTTCTGGCCGTGGGTCTGCAAATGCGCGTCTGGTGGGTCTGGCCCGTGCTGATGGTGGCCTGGCTCTTCCAGCTGCTCACCGTCCCTGTCGCCGCCCACATGGTGGGCCGGGCCGGCTACCGGACCAAGCACCTGCACCCGGAGCTGCTCAGCACGGACGAGCTCGAGGCCGTGGTCCAGAGGGCGGCCGCCCAGCGTCGGCTGGACGACGACGGCGGCGGGGCCGACGGCCGGGGTTAGACGATGTCCTGGGTCTTGGCGAAACGGGTGACCGCACGCTGCGTCCCGCGGTTGGCGAGAACCTGGATGATGGCGCTGACCGACGCGGAGATCAGGGCGAAGGTCAGTGCCGAGCGCAGCGTGGTGGGGACGTCGTCGTCATGGCCCTTGGGCGGCTTGTTGCCCGTGGTCTTTTCCCAGACGGTGTCGACGAGCTTGGTTCCGGCGAAGCCGGCCAGCAGGCTGATGCCGGTGCCCAGCAGCTTGATGACAATGTTCATTTTTGGGACTCCTTGCGGCAGGAAACAGGGCTTCCCCTAGCCTAGCGCCCAGCCCGGCCGAGTATCTCCGACAGTGCTTCGACCACCAGATCGTGGTCGGCTTTCTGGGGCAACCCGGAGACCGTGACGGTGCCGACCGCCCCCGTGCCCCTTAGGTAGATCGGAAAGGCGCCGCCGTGGGCGGCGAACATGGACTGGTCGAACCAGGCGTTGTCCTCGATCCGTCCGCCGGCTGCCCGGGCGCGGAGGCCCACGAGCAGCGACGGGACCTCGTACCGCACGGCAGTGCGTTTCTTGGCGTTGATCCACCGTTCGTTGTCCGGGGTGGCGCCGTCCAGTGCCGCGTGGAAGAGGACCTGCTCGCCTTTGCTGATATCGATGGCGATTGGCAGTGAGCGTGTCCTGCCCAGCTCAACGAGGAGGAGCCCGAGGTCCAGGGCGTCGTCCTTGCTGAAGGACGCGAACTGGAGCGCGTCGATCTCAGACAGGATGCGGCCGATCAGCGCCGCCAGGGACCCCGGCGGTTGCGGCTCGCTCGAGTCAGGGTCATAGTCAGCGGAGGACCCTGGTGTGGCTGGTGTAAGCGTCACAATAGTCCAGCTTTCCGGTTGGTTGCCCGTCTGCCCTCCGGCGGCAGCCCTTGTCCGCGCCACTGCCGACTCTATCAAGCCCGGTGCTCACGGACACCGGCGCCGACGTGTTCCCCGCCGACGTGTTCCCCGCCGCCGGGGGCCCGGGCCGGCCGCCGGCTCCGGATTGTGACTGCCGGCCGCGGATTCCCGGACGGCCGGGTGTAAACTGGACACCGCCCACAAGGGCGATTTTAGATACGACAGGGGAGCGCCGCCGTCGGTCATCACCGGGGAGACCCGGGGAAGCCAAAGGTGGGCGCTGAGAGTGCGGACAACCGCAGACCCTCGAACCTGATCCGGTTAGTACCGGCGCAAGGGAGTCGAGTTCTCAGAGTGCCCGGAGCGGCGGCGAAAGCCACAGCCGGCCGGGGCACTCTCCCCTCCTGTTCCTCAGGAGGACGACATGACTGATATTTTTGCAAACCAGACACTCAACCGGCGCGGCTACAACTGGCGTGTGGTCGACATCGTCGTGGCTGCGCTGATCGCCGTTGCCGGCGGCGTAATCTTCTGGGCTTGGGATCAGGGCGCCAACCTGGTCTCGGCACCTGTTAATGCGCTCTACCCGCCGCTGTCCGGGCTCTACGCAGGCGGCTGGATGATTCCGGCCATCCTGGGCATGCTCATTGTCCGCAAGCCGGGGGCGGCGTTGTTCTGCGAAACCGTCGCCGCTACGGGCGAGCTGATCATGGGCTCGCAGTACGGCACGACGGTGCTGATTTCCGGTGTCCTGCAGGGCCTCGGTGCGGAACTGGTGTTCGCCGCGTTCCTGTACAAGAGGTTCAACCTGCCGGTGTCCCTGCTGGCAGGGGCCGGCGCGGGCCTGTTCTGCGGCCTGAACGACTCCTTCCTGCCCTGGGGCTGGAACATCGCCTACGAGCCCGGGGACAAGCTCGCCTACATCATCTTCACGGCAGTCTCCGGCGCAGTAATCGCCGGAGCCCTGGCCTGGCTCGCCACCCGCGGCCTGGCCAGGACCGGGGTCCTGAGCTCCTTCGCGTCCCGCAAGGCCGCCGCAGAGCCCGTCTCCTCCTGACGTCCGCGCGCCGCACATGACACCTTCCAACACGGTCCGCCCGGCAGCGGTCACGGCCCGCGGCTGGGGCTGGCGGCACGCCGGCCGGCCCCGGCCCGCGGTCAACGGACTGGACCTGGACATCCGGCCCGGGGAACGGGTGCTGCTGCTGGGCCCTTCCGGCGCCGGCAAGTCCACGCTGCTCCACGCCCTGGCGGGCGTGCTCGGCGACAGTTCCGCCGGCGCCGCGGGCGGAGCCGGTTCGCCGGGCCTGCCCGCGGAGGCGGAGGATTCCGACGAGACAGGGAGCCTCCTGATCGACGGCGCTCCGCCACGCGCGCAGCGCGGCCGGGCCGGGCTCATGCAGCAGGACCCGGAAACCCAAGTGGTGCTCTCGCGCCTCGGCGACGACGTCGCCTTCGGGGCGGAGAACCTTTCCGTGCCACCGGAGAGAATCTGGCGGCGTGTGAAGGAAGCGCTCGACGACGTCGGGCTGGGCCGGCTGCCGCTGGACCACCCGACGTCGGCCCTCTCCGGCGGGCAGAAGCAGCGACTGGCGCTTGCCGGCATCCTGGCGATGCGTCCCGGTCTGCTCCTTCTCGACGAACCCACCGCCAATCTGGACCCTGCCGGCGTCCTGGAAGTCCGCGACGCCGTGGGCCGCAGCCTGGACAAGACCGGGGCCACCCTGGTTGTGGTGGAACACCGCGTGGCCGTGTGGAAAGACCTCGTGGACCGGATCGTGGTGCTGCAGCCGGGGTCGGCCACGGAATCCGCCGTGCTGATCGACGGGCCCCCCGACCAGGTGCTGGAGCAGGCGCGGGACATGCTCATTGCTGCGGGCGTCTGGGTGCCGGGGCATGTGCCAACGACGCGGGCCCGTTCAGCGGGGGGTACGGCGGGGACAGCCGGGACCCTCGGGACGTCCGGGGCAGCCGGGGTGGCGGCCGGAGCGCTGCTGCTGGCCGCGGAAGACCTGGCGGTGTCCCGTGAGCGGCCGCGCCGGGCGGGCTGGCGCGGGGGGTTCCGGACCATTCCGCCGCATCCCGTGCAGTCCGGCATCACAGCGCGGGTCCGTGCGGGGGCGGCCCTGACCATCACCGGACCCAACGGTTCGGGGAAGTCGACCTTTGCCCTTACCCTGGCCGGTCTCCTGCAGCCTGTCTCCGGGGCGGTCTCCGCAACGATGGAGCTCAGCGCAGGCGCCGGGATCGACCCGTACCGGTGGAAGGCCCAGCAGCTGATCGCCAGGATCGGGACCGTCTTCCAGGAACCCGAGCACCAGTTCGTCACAGGCCGCGTGCTTGACGAGCTGATGTTCGGGCCCAGGCACCTCGGCTATGGCGAGGAGCGTGTGGACGAGCTGCTGGAGCGGCTGCGGCTGACGGAGCTGGTGGACGCCAACCCCTACACGCTCTCCGGCGGTGAAAAGCGGCGGCTCTCGGTGGCCACCGTGCTCGCCGCCCACCCTCGGGTGCTGGTGCTCGACGAACCCACGTTCGGTCAGGATGCCAACACCTGGGCCGAGCTCGCCTCGTTCCTTTCCGAGCTCCTCGAGGCCGGAACGGCCGTCGTCTCCGTCACGCACGATCAGGAATTTACCGCCGTCCTCGGCGGCGCCGAACTCAGCCTCAACGCACCGGGGCTGGAGGTGGCGGCGCCATGAGGGAAGTCCTGAGCCTGCGCGGCAACCGTTCCCTGCTGACCCGGGCCAATCCGCTGGCCAAGTTCGCCGCCGTCGTCATGATCACCCTGGTGCTGGCATTGTCGATCGACTGGGTCTCGGCGTCCGTGGCGCTTGCCTTCGAACTGATGCTTGTCCCCCTGGCCGGGCTGACCGTTCCCCTCCTCTCGCAGCGGGGCTGGCCGCTGACGCTCGCCGCGGCGCTGGGCGGCTGGAGCACCGCTATCCTCGCGCCGGACACCGGACCCATATTGTTCGATGCCGGCATCTGGTCCATCAGCGCCGGATCCCTGCAGCTGGGCCTCGGCTTCATGCTCCGCGGACTCGCCATCGCGCTGCCCGCGGTGCTGCTGATGAGCTGCACCGATCCCACGGACCTGGCGGACGCCCTGGCGCAGAACGCTAAGCTTCCGCACCGCTTCGTCCTGGGCACCCTGGCGGCCATGCGCCTCGTGGGGCTCATGGCCGAGGAATGGCAGACCATCGGCATGGCCCGGCGTGCCCGCGGTGTGGGCTCGCGCGGCAACCCGTATCAACGGCTCCGTGCGACTTTGGGGCAGAGTTTCGGGCTGATGGTGCAGGCCATCCGGCGCGCTTCCCGGCTCGCCGTCACCATGGAAGCCCGGGGCTTCGGCGGCGCTGCACGGACCTGGGCGAGGGCCTCGACGTTCAGCAGACTCGACATCTGGGTTCTGCTGGGCGGTCTGGGCATCGCCGCGGCCGCCGCGGCGGCCGCGCTCGGGGCCGGTACCTGGAACCTCGTCTTCCTCACCCGGCAATAACAGATTCCGACGCCGGAACGGCGCAGCGCCCGCTTCCCGCACCGAAGGCGGCCCTGCGGGCCGCCGCGGGCGCCGCCCCGGTTATCGCACAGCGCGGGTAACGGTGTGAGATTAACGCCATTCCGGGCGTGATTGCCGGGGCGGATAACTCATCCGTGATATTTTTCTGGAATGACTCAACAGACTGCTGAATACGTAGGCGTCCTTCTCCGCGATGCCCGCGGGGAGAAGGGCTGGACGCAGGGACAGCTGGCCGCCGAACTGGGCACCAGCCAGAGCGCGATCGCCCGGATGGAGCAGGGCAAGCAGAACCTGAGCCTGAAGATGATCCAGCGGCTGGAGACCATCGTCGGCCGGACGATCGTCAAAGTGGGCCGGCCGCAGATGACCCACCTCCGGGTTGAGGGCGGCCGCACCCTCTCCGGCGCCGTGGATGTCAACAGCAGCAAGAACGCCGGCGTGGCCCTGCTCTGCGCCAGCCTCATCAACCGCGGCACCACCACCCTTCGCCGCCTGGCCAGGATCGAAGAGGTCAACCGGATCGTCGAGGTCCTGACCAGCATCGGCGTCGAATGCACCTGGCTCAACGCGAACGATCTCCAGATCCGCCGGCCCGCGGTCCTGGACCTCGCGTCCATGGACGTCGAGGCCGCCCGCCGGACCCGCAGCGTCATCATGCTGCTGGGCCCCCTGCTGGACGAATCCGGCGAATACCGGCTGCCCTACGCTGGCGGCTGCGACCTCGGCACCCGCACGGTGCAGCCGCACATGCAGGCGCTGCGCCAGTTCGGCCTCAGCGTCGAGGCGAAGTCCGGGTTCTACGCCGTGCAGGCGCCGCCGTCGGACGGCGACGACCGATCCTTCGTGCTGAGCGAACGCGGTGACACCGTCACCGAAAACGCCATCATGGCAGCCGCGCACCGCCGGGGCACCACGATCATCCGCAACGCCAGCCCCAACTACATGGTGCAGGACCTGTGCTTCTACCTGCAGATGCTCGGCGTGGCGATCGAGGGCGTCGGCACCACGACACTGAAGATCACCGGCCGCCCGTCCGTGGACGTGGATATCGAATACTTCCCGTCCGAGGACCCGATCGAGGCGATGAGCCTCATCACCGCCGGCATCGTGACGAACTCGGAAGTCACCATCCGCCGCGTCCCGATCGAGTTCATGGAAATCGAGCTCGCCACGCTGGAACAGATGGGCCAGCGGCTTGAAATCTCCGGCGAGTACGTGGCCCGCAACGGCCGGACCCGGCTGGTCGACGTCACCACCAAACCCTCGGAGCTGCGCGCGCCGGAAGACAAGATCCACCCCATGCCGTTCCCCGGCCTGAACATCGACAACCTGCCGTTCTTCGCCGTCATTGCTGCCAACGCCCAGGGACAGACCATGATCCACGATTGGGTCTACGAGAACCGGGCGATCTACCTGACCGAACTGAACAAGCTGGGCGCCCAGGTGCAGCTGCTTGACCCCCACCGGATCTACGTCAACGGGCCCACCAAGTGGCGTGCGGCCGAGGTGGGCTGCCCGCCTGCCCTCCGTCCGGCCGCCTGCCTGCTGCTGGCCATGCTTGCCGCCCGCGGAGTCTCGGAACTGCGCAACATCTATGTCATTGAACGCGGCTACGAGGACCTGGCCGAGCGGCTCAACACCATCGGCGCGAAGATCGAGTACTTCCAGGACTGATTCCCCGGCCCGTCCCGGGCTGAGCCGCGCGGTCACCCCGCCCGTCCGGGGCCCCGGGACGGGCGCGGAGTGGCGCCGCGTTCTGGCGCGGGCCCTGTCCTCCCGCGCACAATAGATGCATGCGCACTTTCGGCGTTGAGGAAGAGCTCCTGATTGTCGACCCGGGGACGGGGTCCCCGCTTGCCCTGGCGGACGCCCTCATGGCGCGCCTGAATCCCCGGGACATTGTGTGCCACGACGACGCCGGATTCAGTTACGAGCTCAAGCTCGAACAGATCGAAACCCAGACCGTGCCGTGCCTGGATCATGCACGACTGCTGGCGGAAATCCGGCAGGGCAGGACCGCCGCGGACCAGGCCGCCCGGATGCACGGCGCCCGCGTGGCGGCCCTGGCCACGTCCCCGCTTGCCCCGGAGACCCACACCACGCCCAAGCCGCGGTACGCCACCATGGAGCGACGGTTCGGCGTCACTGTCCGCGACCAGCTGACGTGCGGCCTCCACGTCCACACCTTCGTCGAGTCCCCCGAAGAGGGGGTCGCGGTCATGGACAGGATCCGCGACAAGCTGGCCGTGCTGATAGCGCTCAGCGCCAACTCGCCCTTCTGGAATGGCGCGGAGACAGGATTCGAAAGCTACCGTACGCAGGCCTGGAACCGGTGGCCGGCTGCGGGCCCGTCGATGATCTTCGGCAGCCTGGCCGTCTACCGGCGCGTGGTCCGCAGGCTGCTGGAAAGCGGCGTGCTGTTCGACGAAGGCATGATCTACTTCGACGCCCGGCTGTGCCGGCACCATCCGACCGTGGAGATCAGGGTGGCCGACGTGTGCCTCGGGTCCGAGGACACCGCACTGATCGCGGTCCTGGTGCGCGCGCTCGTGGAATCGGCAAGCCGGGAGTGGAACGACGGCGTCGAGCCCGCCCCCGTGCCCACGGTTCTCCTGCGGATGGCCGCCTGGCAGGCGAGCAACTGCGGTGTGGCCGGGCAGCTGCTGGATTTCGGCAGCTTCCGGCCCGCCCCTGCCCGGGAGGTCGTCGAAGCGCTCGTGGACTACGTGGCACCGGTGCTGGCAGAGCAGGGCGAACTCCCCCTGGTACGCGCGGGCGTGAAGCGGATCCTCGAGCAGGGCACCGGTTCCCAGGCACAGCGCCGCCACTTCAGCGATGCCGGGCTGGCCGGCGTCGTTGCCCACGCGGTCAACGTGACAACGCAGCAGGGCATCGGGAAGGCAGTTCCGGCTAGATCTGCTTGAGCGCCTGCCCGAGGTCGCGGATGAGGTCCTCGACGTCTTCCAGGCCCACGGACAGCCGCACTACGCCGTCACTCAGTCCGATCGACGCCCGGCCTTCCGGGCCCATGGCGCGGTGGGTCGTCGTCGCCGGGTGCGTGATGAGGGACTTCGAATCACCCAGGTTGTTGGAGATGTCGATGATCCGCAGCGCATCAAGGAGGGCGAAGGCCGCCTCTTTCGCGGAGCGCCCTGGCGAGGGGCAAAGCTCCAGCGTGAGTACGGTGCCGCCGGCCTTCATCTGCTTCGCGGCGAGATCGTACTGCGGGTGGGACTGCAGCAGCGGATACTTGACCCAACCGACGGCGGGCTGCTCTTCCAGCCATTGGGCCAGGCGCAGCGCCGACGCCGAGGAGTGGTTGACGCGCAGCGCCATGGTTTCCAGGCCCTTGGCCAGGACCCAGGCGTTGAAGGCGGACAGTGCCGGACCGGTGTGCCGCATGAGCTGCTTGACGGGCCCGTCCACGAACTCCTTGGTTCCCAGGATGGCACCCCCCAGGACCCGGCCCTGCCCGTCAATGTGCTTGGTGCCGGAGTAGACGATCACGTCCGCGCCGAGGTCTCCGCAGCGCTGCAGCAGGGGAGTGGCGAAGACGTTGTCGACGACGACGGTGGCTCCCGCGGCGTGCGCGAGTTCGCTCACCGCGGCGATGTCGACGATTTCCTGCATCGGGTTCGACGGCGACTCGAAGAAGACCGCCGTCGTCGGCTTGGACAACGCGGTCCGCCACTGGTCCAGGTCCGGGCCGTCGACGAAGACCGTCTCCACGCCCCAGCGGGGCAGGATTTCGTTGAGAATCACGAAGCAGGAGCCGAAGAGCGAGCGGGCCGCGACCACACGGTCACCGGCCCCGAGCAGCGCGCCGAGAGCAGTGAAGACGGCGGACATGCCCGATGCCGTGGCGAAGCATGCCTCGGTGCCTTCGAGCAGCCGGAGCCGTTCCTGGAAGGTCGCGACCGAGGGGTTGCCGTAGCGGGAGTAGACGAAGCGCTCGTCCTCGCCGGTGAAGGCGCGCTCGGCGGCGGCGGCGGATTCGTAGACAAATCCGGAGCTCAGGAAGATCGGTTCGGTGGTTTCCTGGAAGCCGGTGCGGTCAAGGCCGCCGCGGACAGCCTGGGTGTCGGGGCTCCAGCCGGCGGCGTCGGGGTTGAAAGTCACTTATTTCTTTCCAATGCTGGTGGGCAGGCCGCGGTTCTTCCAGCCGTTGACGGTCCGGTCGCCGTAGCGGTCCGGTTCGCCTTCGAAGCCTTCGAGGACGTTGTACGAGGTGTACCCGGCCTGCGTGGCTGCGGTCGCAGCAGCGATGGAGCGGGCCCCGGAGCGGCAGAGGAACACGAGTTCGACGGCGGTGTCCTCCGGCACCCGCGCCTTCAGTTCGGCGATGAACCGCGAATTGGGGACGCCGCCGGCAAGGTTCCACTGGATGAACAGGGGGCCGTTTGGCTGTTCGGTCGCGGCCGCGGTTTCCGGGATGCCGATGTGGGCCCATTCGCCCTCCGTGCGGACGTCCACCAGTATGGCGCCGTCCTGCAGCTTGGCCCAGGCCTCCTGTGGGCTGAGGTCTCCGGCGTAGGTCATGAGTGGCCCTCGAAGGCGTCTTCCGAGCCGAAACCGTCGCTCTCCAGATCATCCACAGCGCTGGCGACGGCGGCGTCCGCGCTGGCGATGGCGGCCGGCAGGACGACGGCCTGGGCCACGATCACGGTGCTGCCGTCGAAGGTGGCCGAGGCGCTTCCATGCAGGACGTAGCCGTCGGCCAGTGCGGCCGAGACACGCTCGCAGAAGGCGCGGTCATCGGGGCCGGTGAAAAGCCGGTAGGCCAGTTTTTCCTCCGCGGCCGTTTCGGGTGCGGCGGGAGGTGCCGCTGGGGTGGACGCGTCAGGCATGACGGATCTCCTTCTTTCACGCTTGCAGATCGAATGGTCGATGATGCCGAGTCTTCACCTGAGGCACCCCGCCGTGGGAGGAGGGTTGCCGACCGGCCAGTCAGGGCTTGACGCCGGTTCTCATTACTCCCCAAAAACGTAACACTTACTTCTCCGGCCCGCACCGCCGCCGTCGTCATGTTAAGTAACCGGCCCGCCCGCGGCGCTCGGTCTCCCCGGGCGGCCCGGGCCCCCGGCGGTCAAAAACCGGGTCAAAGACAAGGCGCCGTAGTGCCACAAGAGGGGGTATTACCCGTGCGGGATTCCGGTTCCGGCCCGACAGTTCGAGTGGTGCCTACTCGGGCGTTCCCCCGGGCCGCTCGCATTTACTGGGAGTGCACGTTCGGTTGGCTCCCGTCCGCCCGCTCAGCACCGAAATGGAGAAACTCTGATGCCCCGCATCCTCGTCACCGGCATCGGCGGGCCCGCGGGCCGCGCCGTCGCCGCCCAGCTCAGGGCCCGGGGCTTTCCGGTCCTTGGCACAGACTTCCGTGACCTTCCCGCCGAGGCCGGCCTCACCGTCGTCGCGGTCCCTCCCGCCACCGATCCGGAAAGGATTTCGGCGCTGCGCCGGCTCATTGCCGGCGAGAAGATCGACCTGGTGATCCCGACGCTCAGCGAGGAACTTCCGCAGATCGCGGCGGCCCGTGCCGGGTTCGGGGCGGACGTGCGCGTCATCATCGGGGACCCCGGCCCGGTGGCCCTCGCCAACGACAAGCTCTTCACCGCGTGGCAACTCCGGCAGGGAGGCGTCCCCGTCCCCCGCTTCGGCGTCCCCGGTGATTTCGCCGACGCAGGCGCCGCGATGGCCGCGCTCGGCGGCCCTGTCGTGATCAGGCCGCGGGTCTGCCGCGGCGGACGCGGGGTGATCGTCGTCGACGGCACCACCGGTGTGGATTGGGCCAGCCTTCCGGAAGGGCAGATTGTCCAGGAGTTCATCCCTGGCACCGGGTACGGGCCCATGGTCTTCGGCACGCCCGCGCACAACAGCACGGCGCCGTTCGCCGTCGTCGTCGAAAAGACCGAACTGGCCGACGGTAACGCGGTGTCCGCCCGCCGTTTGGGAACGGGAGAGTCCATGGACGTGGGCAATGTGGCGATGGCTGCCGTCCGGGCTCTCGGTCTGACCGGCCCGGTCGATGTCGATGTCCGACGCCGCGGGGACGGGACCCCGGTGGTGCTTGCGGTGACCGCCCGCTTCGGCGCGAACAGCGAAGCTGCTCCCGAACTCCTCGATGCCGTCCTGGCGTCGTTCACGCTTCCCTCTTTCAACCCGGCATCGTTCCGTCCAGGCGCGGGAGCCTACGCCAGTGTCCTGGTTTGAACCAGCGGTCCCGGGGGCACTGTTCCTGCTTTTGCTCCTCGGCTTGCCGATCCTCGTGTCCGGTCTCGTGAAACTCCTGATCCTGCCGTTGGCGGTCTGGTTCGAAGTCCGGGCCTCCCGTCGGCGGCGCCGCGGTGTGCCAACTCTCCTGGATGAGTGGCCCAGCGTCTCGATCATTGTCCCGGCCTACAACGAGGCAACGGTCATTGAGGACTGCGTTCGGTCCATCCAGCTCACCCGGTACGACCGGTACGACGTCATCCTCGTGGACGACGGTTCCACCGACAACACCGCCGGGCTGATGCAAGGCCTCGCGGCAGCCGATCCGCGGATCACCGTCCTGACGCAGGCCAACGCCGGCAAGGGGGCCGCCCTTAACCTGGGCATCCGCAACGCCACCGGCGACGTCCTCATGTTCGCTGATGCGGACGGGACCTTTTCCGCCCGCACGGTCCTCCGGATGCTCCGGGGCTTCGAGGACAAGCGCACCGGCGCTGTCTGCGGCGACGACAGGGCGGTGAATCTGAACCGGGTGCAAACCCGGGTGCCGGCCTTCACCAGCCACATCGAAATCGGCATGGTCCGGCGCGCGCTGGCGCTGATCGGCGGCCTTCCCGTCGTCTCCGGCCACATCGGGGCGTTCCGCCGCGCGGTCATCGAGGACATCGGGCCGTTACGGGAAGACATGGTGGGGGAGGACCTGGAACTGACCTGGCGGGTGCACAAGGCCGGCTACCGGGTGGTCTTCGCCCCGCGTGCCCTCGTCTATGCGGAGTCGCCGTTGACCATCGGCGCGCTCTGGCGGCACCGTGTCCGGCGGGCCCGCGGCCTGCTGCAAACCATGGGTGCCCACACGGGGATGATCGGCAACCCCCGCCACGGCCGGTTCGGGGCGTACCTGCTGTTCACTGCCTTGACGATGGTGGTCCTCCCGGTTGCCCAGCTCCTGGCTCTTCCCTATCTGGCGTTCCTGCTCGCCCTCGGCCGCAGTCCGCTGGACGCCGAGGTATGGGGTTTCCTTGGCTGGACCGGGCTCTGCGTCACAGTCGTCCTCTCCGTGTTTGCGCTGGGCATGAACCGGGCGCGGAAGGACCTGCGTCACGTATGGGCGCTCCCGCTCATTCCGTGCTACCCGGTGTTCACGGGCCTGACGATGGTGGCAGCGCTGGCCCAGGAACTCCGCGGCAAGGAAGCGCTGTGGAACAAGCTGGCCCGGAACGGCGCCGTCAGCGTCGAGGGTCTGGCACTGTCGCCGCGACCACTGGATACCGGGACTGGGGATGGGCGCCTTAAATGACTGCCCCGCGTTGCTTAGGGTTGGGGCGGGGGTGGATGCCGGCGTTATTGGACCGTGGCGAAGAGCGCGTCGAGCTCCGCCGTCAGCTGCTTGCGCAGCGCCGGGGTGCCGATTTCCTGGCCGTCGATGTGATTGACGGGCGCCAGGAGCCGGATGCTTGAGATCAGCCACACGGCGTCGGCGTCCATCAGATCCTTTGGTTCCAGGGGTCCGTAGCCCAGTTCCCAGCCGGCTGCCTTGGCTGCCGTGAACAAGGCACCCTGGGACGTTCCCGGCAGGATGCCGCTGTCCAGCTGGGGTGTGATGAGCCTCCGGACCGTGCGGACGCCGCCGGCGCCGTCGTCGGAGGTTTCCAGATGCGCCAGCAGCACGGTCGACGTCGGGCCCTCCAGGACCCGTCCGTCCGAGGAGGTGAAGATGACGTCGTCGGCGCCGTGCTTGTGGGCGTATCGCAGGGCCGCCATGTTCACGGCATAGGAGAGCGTCTTGGCGCCGAGCAGGAGCCACGGGGCGCGCTCGCCGATGTCGCTGTCGTAGCCGCGGTCCAGCAGGATCACATCGATCCCGGTCTCCCGCTGGCGCCTGCCGGCAGCCGGGGGCGGGGATGCCTGGACCCAGCAGGTGGGCGCCGACGCGCCCTCGACCCCGCGGCTGGCCAGCAGCTTCACGACGACTTCATCCGTGCCCGCTTCTGTGTTCGCTTCCATGCCGACGACGTCGACCGTGGCGGGATCGTGCTGGTTCCGGTACTCACGGATCGCGGTGTCGATCGCGCGCCGCCATGCGTCCTCGGCCGGAATGTCCAGGTCCAGGAGCCGGGCCGAGCCGGCCAGACGGTTCAGGTGGGCCTGGATCTTGCGGGGATGGCCGCCGACGGCCAGCAGGGACTCGAACACGCCGTCGCCGCGGGTAGCACCTTGGTCCGTGGCCATCAGCTGTGGCGTGGAGGCGTCGACAATGCGGCCGTTCTCGAACTCGGAATCCAGGAAGACCAACACCGTGGCGGGCACGGGAACAGCGGCAGGAGAAGTCATGGCTACAGCTTAGTGCGGCCGATGCCGGGATAGGATTTGCAGGTTGCCCGTTCCGGAACTGTTCCGCGGGTCTGTAGCTTTGAGGGGTTCGCCTGTGCTGTGGCCGTTTCCGCTGACCGGGATATTCCCGTCCTGGGTGATTCTGATCCTGACCCTGATCGACCTCGTCATCCGTGTGCTGGCACTGGGCATCATCCCCGGCAACCGCCGGCCCACCACCGCCATGGCCTGGCTCCTGGGGATCTTCTTCGTGCCGTCCGTGGGCCTGGTGCTGTTCCTGCTCTTCGGCAATTTCCGCCTCTCGCGCAAGCGCAGGGCCCAGCAGGACGCCGTGAACAAGCGGGTCCGCGCAGGCACGTCCCAGCTGTCCGCCGTCGAAAGCGACTATGACGGACCCGAGTGGGTGGGCTCCGCTGCCGAACTGAACAAGACCCTCGGGTCCCTGCCGATGGTGGACGGCAACAGCGTGGAGCTGCTGCCGGGCTACCCGGATTCCGTCAAGGCCATGGCCGCGGCTGTCCGCGAAGCCAAGACCTTCGTCAACGCCGAGTTCTACATCATGAGCACGGACCACATCACCGATGACCTGTTTACTGCCCTCGAGGACGCTGCCGAGCGCGGCGTGGAAGTCCGGATCCTTTTCGACCACCTCGGCACGCTGCGCATCAAGGGGTACCGCAAACTCATTGCCCGGCTCAAGGCCAGCAAGATCCGCTGGCGGCCCATGCTGCCGCTGAACCCCGTCCACGGACAGTGGCGCCGGCCGGACCTGCGCAACCACCGCAAGATCATGGTGATCGACGGCGAGGTTGCCTTCACCGGCTCGCAGAACCTGATCGAACCGTCCTACAACAACCCCAGGCACCGCAAGGTGGGCCGGGAGTGGGTGGAGCTCATGGCCTGCCTGCGCGGGCCGATCGTCACCACGCTCAACGTCGTCTTCGCGACCGACTGGCTTAGCGAAACCGACGAATCCCTTGAGGACCAGCTGGCGCACCGGCCGGAGTCCCACGCCGGCAACGTCACCGCCCAGGTTGTACCCAGCGGTCCCGGCTTCATCACCGAGAACAACCTGCGGCTCTTCAACACGCTGATCTATTCGGCACAGCACAAGATCTCGATCTGCAGCCCGTATTTCGTCCCGGACGACTCCCTGCTTTACGCCGTGACGACGGCAGCGCAACGGGGCGTCGACGTCGAACTCTTCGTCTCGGAGAAGGGCGACCAGTTCCTGGTCCACCACGCGCAGCAGTCCTACTACGAGGCGCTGCTTGAGGCCGGGGTGCGGATCTACCTTTACAAGGCGCCGTTCGTCCTGCACGCCAAGCACTTCACGATCGACGACGAGGTTGCCGTGCTGGGTTCGAGCAACATGGACATGCGGTCCTTCTCGCTGAACCTGGAGGTCTCGGTGATGCTCCTGGGCGAGGACATCGTGAAGAGGATCCGGTCTGTGGAGAACACCTACCGCGACATCTCGCATGAACTCGTGCTCGCGGACTGGACGAAGCGGCCAATGCGGATCAAGTACGTGGACAATGTCGCGAGACTCACGGCCACGCTGCAGTAACCCCGGCGCAGCGGCCGGGTCCCAGGGTACGGCCTCAGCCTTGAGGGAAGTCGGCGCCGAGCGCTGAGAGGATGCCGAAGGCCTTGGTCCGGACTTCCTCGTACTCCTCTTCAGGGGATGAGTCCGCCGTGATGGCGCCCCCGACGCCGAGGCTCAGCGCCGCCGTGGCGCCGTCCTCGGCGTTGATCACCAGGGTCCTGATTGCGACGGCGAGATCGGTGGCTCCGTTGAGCGAGAAGTAGCCGATCGCGCCCGAGTACACGCCCCGGGGGGCGGCTTCGAGCCGGTCCAGGATGGCCATGGTGCTGACCTTCGGGGCGCCCGTCATGGACCCGGCGGGGAAGCAGGCAGCGACGGCCTCGGCGCGCGGCAGGCCCGGCCGCAGCCGGGCATCGATCGTGCTGACCATCTGATGGACGCTCGCGTAGCTTTCGATCGCGCAGAGCCGGCTCACGGCCACAGAACCCGGCACGGCGAAGTGGCTGAGGTCATTGCGGAGCAGGTCAACGATCATGATGTTCTCCGCGCGGTCCTTGGGCGAAGACTCGAGCTCCTGCCGGAGCGCGGCGTCCCTGCCGGGCTCCGCGTCCCGGCCCCGGGTGCCCTTGATCGGCTCGGCCCGCATTGCGCCGTCAGCCGCGATCCGCAGGAAGCGCTCCGGGGAGGTGCTTGCCACGGTGAGGTCCCCGAATTTCAGGTAGCTGGCAAAAGGGGCCGGATTCCTGCGCCGGAGCGCCAGGTACGTCTGCCACGGGTCCAGGCCGACCGCGCCGGCAGCGCTGGACGCCGTCGGGGCGGTCAGCGGGACTGCCGCGGACAGCGCAGTGGTGAGGCAGACCTCGTAGGTGTTTCCCTCGGCAATCTCGAGCTGGGATTCGGCGATCTTGGCTTTGTAGCCGGCTTCCGTGTCCCGGGCGGTGAACTGAAGACCTGCACCGCCGGGCAGCACGACGCCGCCGCCCCGGCTTTCGGCCGTCCCCGCCAGGGGTGATGGGCCCGCCGCGTTCGCTGCTGCTACCGCGGCGCCGGCGGCCTGGAGCCAATCGTCGGCGTCAGGCGTGTCCAGGGCCAGCAGCCACGCAGTGCGCTCCACATGGTCCAGGACCACTGCGCGGCCGGCAAAAATCAGGCAGGCATCGGGCGTGAGGGCCGGGACGTCGCTGCCGCCCGTCTCACGTTTGAGCTCGTAGCCGAGATATCCCAGCCAGCCCAGGGCGAACTCGCAAGGGTAGCCCTCGGGGGTGCGGACGGCCCGGCGTCCCCAGACGCCGTCGAGCCAGCGGAAAAACCCTCCCTCAGTTGTCAGCGTGGAATTGCCGACGCTCACGCAGGTCTTGCCCGAACTGTGCCGGACCGCCTGGCCGAAGGCGCCGCCGTCGTCCGCCAGAACGCTGAAGCGGCTGCGCTCGGCGCCCGCGGGGGCGAGGCCGGCCACGTCCAAAGACGAGTCAAGCCACACGGCGTTGGCCGAGCCGCCGAAGAGCGCCTCGAACAACACGGCGGCATCCGGTGCGGCATTGATCCGCTCGGCCCGCAGCTGCAGCCCGCGGCGGGCTGCGAGCTCGGGCACGAGCGCGGGTGCCAGCGCGGGAAGATACTGGAGGGACTGCAGGACGTCCTCCGGGGCCGTGCCGTCCGCGAGGTTGAGCACGTGGACGTCGGCATGGGCCGGCACGTCATCGGCCGCCAGCCACTCCTGCTCCTGCGCCGCCCACTGCTCCCAGTACGGTTCGTAGGTGGCACCATCCCGCGCCATCGCCCGGGTGCGCCGGTCGGGGTCAGGCGACTCGGCCCAGATCACGGCGTCCAGCAGGGGCCGGGCTGCCTCGGCGGCTGCTCCGACGCCTTCCACGAGGACTATCTCGGCCGGCCGGGTGATGCGGGTTTCGCCGTCGTAGTGCTTGTCCCAGTCCCAGCTGACCCATTCCGCGGGTTCCCCGCGCCGTAGCGGCGAAAGGACCGTGGAGACGTAGCGCTCGATGCCCGCGGCGAGTCCGTTCCAGCCGGGATAGATGTCCTCAAGGTGGAAGAGGGAGACTTTGTGGTGTTCCCGGAGCCGCGCCGCCAGTTCGATGGCTAGGGTGGTCTTACCTGTTCCGGACCGCCCGTCGATGGCGATGATGACAGGTGCGGGGCTCATGAAATAGAGCGTACCCGCTGCCCTGCGTCACCGTGGTGTTGGCGGCCTGTCTCCTCCAAGTGCGCGCGGACATGCTGCACGATCCCGGGAATCGACGACCGGATGAGGTTCCAGGTGGTCTCGAAGTCGGTGTGGCCGCCGTACCAGGGATCCTCTATGCCCTGGTCCAGGGGGTCCTTGCCGGTAACGGCCGGATCGAAGCTGCGCAGCATCCGGATCTTCGCCAGGGACTCGCGGTCCGGCGCCGCCTGCCGCAACCAGCCATAGTGGTCCACATCCAGGGCCAGGATGAGCTCGCGGGCCAGGAACCATTCCGGCCGCCATGCGCGCGCCACGTGGCGGTCTGAGGGAATGCTGTGGACCATGAGCTTGCGGGCGGCGCGCGGATCGATTGGACGGCCGGCCTCATAGGCGGTGGTGCCGGCCGAATCCACCACGACTTCCGCGAGGCCCTCGGTCCGGAATGCCTCCGCCAGCATCAGCTCGGCCATCGGAGACCGGCAGATGTTTCCGGTGCAGACCGCGATGATCCGGTACTGGCTCGACAGTGAGGTCATAGCTAAGCATGAAGGATGCGGATGCCTCTTGGCTAGCAGACCGTCCGTGATATTACAACATTAGTCACGTAGACTTTACCGGCGTGTCACAACCGGGGAACCGGGAAGGCCCCGGGCCCTCGCTGGATCCCGGCGTCAGGCGCCCGAACCCCAGAGCGCCTTGCGCAGCAGGCCCTTCAGGTCCTCGGCCTCACCGGCGCTGAGGGCGCCCAGGGCGGCGGCCTCCGCATCCCGCGCGGCGGCCCCGGCCAGCCGGTAGAGCTCCGCGCCGTCTTTGGTGGCAGTGACGGTCTTGGCCCGCCTGTCCTGCCGCCCGGGAGCGCGGAGCACCAGGCGCCGCTTCTCAAGTTCGTCGACCAGGGCCACGATCTGGCTGGGGTCCAGGCTCAGGAATTCGGCGATCTCCCGCTGCGTCGGCTCAAGCCCGCTGTTGGCCAGGGCCAGCACGGAATAGGAACGCTCCTTCAGGCCGAATTCGGCCAGGGCGCGGTTGTTGAGCACTGAGCCGAAGGCGTGCAGCTTGGCCAGCAGGAAACCCGCATCCTGGCTGATCGAGGCCGCAATAAGCTTGGCTGCCGGCTCGATGGCGCGCTCGTCCCGTGTTTCAACCGACATGCCCAGCTCCAATGGTCCCAAAAATAAATCGTTGACTTTTTCAACTATCCATAATTACATGGATACAGAACAGCATCCCACGCCGCGGGGCAGGATGCATCCGGCTAGCAAAGGAGCAGCGATGAGCCTGTCAGGCAAAGTAGCGATCGTCACGGGAAGCGGACGCGGGCTTGGACTCGCTTACGCGAGGGAACTGGCCCGCCAGGGCGCCGCCGTCGTCATCAACGACGTCGACGCCGACGTGGCCGCCGAAGCGGTCCGGACAGTGGAGGCCGACGGCGGCCGGGCCGCCGCCGTCGTCGCGCCCGTGGGCAGCTCGGAGGTCGCCCGCCAGCTTGTACAGGCAGCCATCGAGGAGTTCGGCCGGCTGGACATCCTGGTCACCAACGCCGGCATCCTGCGGGACAAGAGCCTGCTGAAGATGACGGATGAGGACTTCGACGCCGTCATCAACGTCCACCTGCGCGGCACCTTCACCTGCGTCCGCGAGGCGTATGCCTACTTCAAGGAAAACGGCATCGCCGGCCGCATCATCACGATCGGCTCCCCGACCGGCCAGCGCGGCAACTTCGGCCAGACCAACTACGCCGCTGCGAAGGCCGGGATCGTGGGCATGGTCCGGACCTGGGCGCTGGAAATGAAGAAGGCCGGTGTCACCGCCAACGCCGTCATCCCCGTCGCCGCCACCGCGATGACCAAGACGGTCCCGTACTTCCAGAAGGCCGTCGAGGCTGACGAGAGCGGCCGGCCAATGCCGGCCTTCTTCCGCCATGAACTCGGCTTCGGCACGGCCGGCGACGTTGCCGGGCTGGTGGCCTTCCTCGCCTCCGACGCGGCGGCCGGCGTCACCGGCCAGGCCATCGGCGCCGGCGGCGACAGGCTGCAGCTCTGGACCCACCCCGAAGCGGCCGCCACCGAATACCGCGACGGCGGCTGGGCCTACCAGGACCTCGTGGAAAACTTCGGTGCGCTCTTCGGCGGCAAGCTCCAAACCGTCGGCGAGGACTTCCTGCCCCTGCCGGAGGACCTGCAGCCGGCAGCGGCACAGCCGGCAGCGGCACAGCCCGGGGCCGCCGCCGCGCCGGCGAAGGTCGGCTAGCCATGCCGGCGCAGCGCTATGAACTCGGCATTGATGCCGCCAAAATCGACGCCATCGACATGCACGTCCACCTTGAGGTGGACGGCCACGGCCACGGGTCTTTGCCTGCGGCCCTCACCGAGGCCTCCGCGAAGTACTTCAAAGCCGAGGACCGCTCGCCGTCACTGGACCGCATCGCCGAGTTATACCGCGGATTGAACATGGCCGCCGTCGTCTTCACCGTCGACGCCCGGACCCAGCTCAAGCACGAGCCCAACAGCATTCCCGACCTTATCGCCGGGGCGGCGCGGCACAACGACGTCCTGATTCCTTTCGGCAGCGTGGACCCCCGCACCGGCGCCGACGCCATCCAGGGCGCCAAGCACCAGGCGATCGACCTCGGCGCCCGCGGCTTCAAGTTCCACCCGAGCCTGCAGGGCTTCGACCCCTCCAACGAGCAGTTCTACCCGCTGTGGGAAGTCCTCCAGGAACTGGGCCTGCCGGCCATCTTCCACACGGGCCAGAACGGCATGGGTGCCGGGCTCCCCGGTGGATACGGCATCAAGCTGGCTTACTCCAACCCGCTCCTGCTCGACGCCGTGGCCGCGGACTTCCCGGAACTGCAGATCATCATGGCCCACCCCTCGGTGCCGTGGCAGGACGAGGCCAACTCGATCGCCACGCACAAGTCCAACGTGTTCATCGACCTCTCCGGCTGGTCCCCGAAATACTTTCCCGAGTCGCTCGTGAAGATGGCCAACTCGGTCCTGCAGGACAAGGTGCTGTTCGGCACCGACTTCCCGCTGATCACCCCGCAGAAATGGTTGGGCGCCTTCGCGGACCTGCCGCTCAAGGACGAGGTCCGGCCCAAGATCCTCAAGGACAACGCCGTGCGCCTGCTCGGACTGGGTGGTTGAGGTGAGCGTGCGCGCAGCCACGGCCGTTCCCGCCGCACAGGAGCGCCTGTACAGCGTCTGCGACTACTATGATGCCGAGTCCCTTCTCACCGGCGGGGAACTCAGGGTGTTGGGGCGGCTGCGGGACTTCCTGGACAGGCAGGCCCGTCCGCTCCTGGCCGACTACTGGGAACGCGGTGAGTTCCCCTACGAGCTCGCCAGGCCCCTGATCGACCTGGACCTGATGGAACCTGCCGAACTGACGGGCGCCCCCGGTGCAGAGCGAACACCTGCCCGGGGGATCTACCAGGGCTTCCGGGTGTTCGAACTCGCCCGCACCGACGCCTCGCTCGCCACCTTCTACACCGCGCAGGCCGGACTCTTCCGGACCGCCATCCGGGTGGGAGCCTCTGCCGAGCAGCAGGAGGAGTGGATGCCGAAAGTCATCGACTTCTCCCTCAAGGGCGTCTTCTCCCTCACCGAGCCGGAGTCCGGCTCGGACATCGCCGGCGGTCTCTCCACGACTGCCCGGCGTGAGTCCAGCCCGGGCGGCGACACCTGGGTCCTGGACGGCGCCAAGCGCTGGATCGGCGGCGCGGCAACGGCTGACGTCCTGGCCGTCTTCGCCCGGGATGTTGCCGACGGGCAGGTCAAGGCCTTCCTCGTGGACCGCGAGGCTTCCGGGGTCACGCTGGAGAAGATCCATGGCAAGACCGCGCTGCGGATGATGCAAAACGCGCATATTACCCTCGAGGGCGTGCGGGTTCCCGAGTCGATGCGACTGCACAACGTGGACTCGTTCCGGGACGTCGCCGCGATGCTGAGGGCCATGCGCTCGGACGTTGCCTGGATCGCCACCGGCATCGCAGCCGGGGCGTTCGAGGCGGCCCTGCGCTACGTCATGGAACGCCGGCAGTTCGGCCGCCCGCTGGCGTCCTTCCAGCTGGTCCAGGAAAAGCTCGCCCGGATGCTGGGAAACGTCACTTCGGCACTGTCCCTCGTGGTCCGGCTGACGGAGCAGCAGGCCAAGGGGGTCTACCGGGACCAGGACTCGGCCCTGGCCAAGATGCAAACGTCCCTGCTGATGCGCGAAACTGTGGCGCTGGCGCGCGAAGTCGTCGGTGGCAACGGCATCACCCTCGAGACCGATGTCGCCCGGTTCCACGCCGACGCGGAAGCCGTCTACTCCTACGAAGGCACCCACGAAATCAACGCCCTGATTATCGGGCGGGCGCTGACCGGCGAAAGCGCCTTCACCCGCTGACCCGCGGTCTTTGCACTGGCCTCCGGCACCGCCGTCGGACGGTTCCCTAGCCCCCAGCCCTACCCCACCCAGCCCTACAGGAGGCCACCATGCCTAATCTCGTCGTCGACTTCGACAAACTGCTTACCCTCGCCGGCACCGACCTCGGCGTCACCGACTACCGCGAAATCACCCAGGAACAGATCAACAAGTTCGCCGACGCCACGGGGGATGGCCAGTGGATCCACGTGGACCCGGAACGGGCCAAGAACGGGCCGTTCGGCGCCCCGATCGCCCACGGGTTCCTCACCCTCTCGCTCATCATCCCGTTCTGGGGCGAGTTGTTCGACGTCGACGGCGTCACCACCAAGGTGAACTACGGCCTGGACAAGGTCCGCTTCACCTCCCCGGTCAAGGTGGGCGCGCGCATCCGCATGCAGTCCACCATCACCGAGGTCACCGAGGTCAAGGGCGGCGCCCAGATCAAAGTGGCCAACACGATCGAAATCGAGGGCCAGGAGCGCCCGGCCGTCGTCGCCGAATTCCTCGCCCGCTTCTACAAATAGGCCGCTCCAGAGGCCGCGTCCCGCAGTCCATCCGTCCCCTTCCCTCTGTTCAAAGGAACAACCATGTCCGGACTCACCCAGCTCCAGGCCCTGGGCACGGCCGAGCGGCGCAAAGAAGCGCGCACGGTCATTGCCTCCAGCTACCTGGGCAGCACCATCGAGTACTACGACTTCCTGCTGTACGCCACCGCCGCGGCCGTGGTCTTCCCCAAGGTGTTCTTCTCCGGCCTGGACGATTGGGTGGGGGTCGTGGCCGCCTACGGGACGTTCGCGGCCGGTTACGTGGCCCGGCCCCTCGGCGGCGTCATCTTCGGCCACTTCGGCGACAAGGTCGGCCGCAAGGGCATGCTGATCGTGTCCATGCTGGTCATGGGCATCGCTTCGACCCTGATCGGGCTGGTGCCGGACGCCTCGGTGGCCGGCCCCTGGGGCGCCGTGCTGCTCGTGGTCCTCCGTGTCCTCCAGGGTATTGCCGTGGGCGGTGAGTGGGGCGGGGCCGCCCTGATGGCGCTGGAACACTCGGAATCCGGGAAGCGGGGATTCGCGGCGTCGTTCGTCAATGCCGGCGCCCCCACCGGTGCCGTGCTCGGCACCCTCGTCATGGGTGCTTTCTCCGCGCTGCCCAACGCACAGTTCCTCGCCTGGGGCTGGCGCGTGCCGTTCCTGCTGTCCTTCGTCCTGCTGGGCGTGGGCATGTTCGTCCGGCTCAAGGTCTCCGAAAGCCCGATCTTCAAAGCGGCCCTTGAACAAGAGAAAGCCGAGCAGGAGGACCAGGCCGCCGCGGGCAAGCCTGTGCTGCCGCTGCTTCAGGTCCTCCGCCGGCCCAAGACCCTGGTCTTCACCATGCTGGCCGGGGCGGCCGGCTTCGCGCTCCAGGTTGTCCTGGCCACGTTCTCCGTGACCTATGCGGTCTCCAAGGGGGCCGACCGCCAGGGCGTGCTGTACGCGTTCGCGGCAGCCTCGTTTGTATCCATCGCCTTTGTGATCATGGGCGGCAGGCTCTCGGACAAACTGGGCAGGCGGCCCGTGATGATCGGCGGCCTCGTGCTCTTCATCATCTACCTCGTGCCGATGTTCCAGCTCCTGTCCTCGAACAACATCGCGCTGATCTTCGTCGCCTTCGCCGTGGGACTCATGATCCACTCGACTCTGTTCGGGCCGCTGGCTGCCTTCGTCTCCGAGCAGTTCGGCACCACCTCGCGGTACACCGGCGCGTCGCTCGGCTACCAGCTGGCAACCCTCCTGGGGGCAGGCTTCACCCCGGGCATCGTCGCGCAGATCTTCAAGGACTCCGGGCAGAACACCGCCTCGGTGGTCTGGTACCTCGTCACCATGTCCGTAGTTTCCATCGTCTTCATCCTCCTGACGCGGGAACCGAAAAACAACGATCTTCAAGCCGTCCGGCCCTGACCGTGCCCGCAGGCACTACCGTCTACCTTAGAAAGGATCCGCCGTGGAAAATTTTGGCATCGGCTCGTGGCTCCAACGGCGCCGCCCGAAGTCGGGCACCAAGACGGCCATCATCAACGGAACCCGTGAGCTCAGCTACGAACAGCTGGCGGAGCGCTCCGCCAGGCTCGCCAATGCCCTCCGGGACCGCGGTGTGGCTGCGGGGGACCGGGTGGCCTACCTGGGTGACAACGATCCCTCATTCCTGGAAACCCTCTTTGCGGCAGGGCTGGCGGGGGCCGTCTTCGTCCCGCTCAATACCCGGCTGGCGCCGCCCGAAGTGCAGTTCCAGCTGCGGGACAGCGGCGCTTCCGTGCTGGTTCATTCGGCGAGCCTCGCTGACCTCGCCGAGCGCGGCGCCGTAGACACCGCGGTCGTGCGGCGGATCGTCGTCGACGATTCCCGGGACGGCGATCGTGCGCCGGGCGGGGTGCACGACGGCGGCACGCCGACTCCCGCCGGGAGCCCGGCGCCGGAGGGCTTCGAGGACGTTGTTGCCTCCGGGACGGCGCTGCCCCTGGACGAACCGGTGGGGCTGGATGACGGCGCCATGATCCTCTACACCTCGGGAACCACGGGAAACCCGAAGGGGGCCCTGCTGACCCACGGGAACATCACGTGGAACTGCATCAACGTGCTGGTCGATTTCGATTTCGCCTCCACGGATGTGGCATTGATGATCTCCCCAATGTTCCATGTGGCATCCCTGGACATGGGTGTCCTCCCCACGCTGCTCAAAGGCGGGACCGTCGTCCTGGAGCCGAAGTTCGATCCACAACGGACCCTGCAGCTGATCGAACAGCACCGCGCGACAACCATCAGCGGGGTTCCCACCACCTACCAGATGCTGTGCGAACACCCGGCCTGGGCCGCCACGGACCTCAGCTCTCTGAACAAGCTCACGTGCGGAGGATCCGCCGTTCCCCTCCGGGTCCTGGAAGCGTACGAACGGCGCGGTTTGCGTTTCTCCAACGGCTACGGCATGACCGAGACGGCGCCCGGCGCCACCACCCTGCCAGCCGCGCGGTCCCGCGACAAGGCCGGATCCTCGGGGCTGCCGCACTTCTTCACGGATGTCCGGGTGGGCGACCCCGCCGACCCGGCAGCAGGTCCGGCGGCGCCGGGAACGGTGGGGGAGATCCAGATCAAGGGGCCCAACGTCATCCGCGAATACTGGAACCGGCCCGGGGCCGCCGCCGATTCCTGCACGCACGACGGATGGTTCAAGTCCGGTGACATGGGCTACAAGGACGGGGACGGATTTGTGTTCATCTCCGACCGGCTCAAGGACATGATCATCTCCGGCGGCGAGAACATCTATCCGGCGGAGGTGGAGCAGGCCATCACCGAGCTCGACGCCGTCGGCAGCGTGGCCGTGATCGGGGTGCCGGATGAAAAGTGGGGCGAAGTCCCGCGGGCTGTGGTGCTCCTCCGGGAGGGGGCGCAGCTGACTGAAGAGCAGCTGCGGACCCATCTGGACGGCAGGCTGGCGCGCTACAAGATCCCCAAGTCGGTGGTGTTCGTGGACGAGATGCCGCGGACGGCCAGCGGCAAGATCCGTAAGTCGGACCTCCGGGCCCTGAAGCCCGGCCGCGTCTGACGACGGGAATCCGCGGGCGCCTTAGCCTTCACAGTCAACGCAGTAGGCGTGACCGTTTTTTTCGAGCGCGATCTGGGACCGGTGCCGGACCAGGAAGCACGAGTAGCAGGTGAATTCGTCCTCCGCCTGGGGGATCACCTGGACGATCAGTTCCTCGGCCACAAACTCTCCGCCCGGGACAGCGGCCTCGTCAAACGCGTCGGCTTCATCCAGTTCGCGGACGACGCTGCGGGCATCCGGGGCGTTCGCGGATTGCAGGGCCTCCAGGGAACGGTCCTGGGATTCCTTGACATCGGATCGTACTTCGTCGTAATCGGTTGCCACTTAGGTCATTCCCTTTTCTTTGACATTCTTCTCTGACGGCAATGCAACGTACACCATGGCTCCAAGGTTCCCGGCCTCAGTGGATCAGCGCCAGCAGGACGCCGACCGCCACGAACAGGACGCCGAACGTCCGGTTCAGGATCAACTGTCCGCGGGCATCGTGGGTGAAACGCTGGAAGGATTTGGCCGCAGCGGCGAAGAAAAACCACATCACCAGGATGTCGATGACCACCACGGTGGCTGACAGGACCAGGTACTGGGGAAGCAGCGGATTCCCGGGCCTGATGAACTGGGGCATGAACGCCAGGAAGAAGACGATTGCCTTCGGGTTGAGCAGGTTGACCCACAACCCGCGGCGGAACATGGAGAATGCCGGCTCATTGCGCAGAGCAGCGGCCTTCTCCTGGTCCAGATCCGGCTTATGCAGGAACTGCCGGATGCCGAGGTAAACCAGGTACGCGGCCCCGGCGTAGCGGATGACGTTGAAGGCCACCGGGGAGCTGGCTACGAGCACCCCGACCCCCAGGGCCACGATCAGGATGTGCACGATCAGGGCCGCCTGCTGGCCCAGTATTCCCCAGATGGAACGGCGGAAGCCCGAGTTCAGCGAATTGCTCATCGTGTTAATGGCTCCTGCGCCGGGGGTGAAGCTGATCAGGACGCCGGCGCCGGCCAGGGCCAGCCAAAGGGAGGGTTGCACCAGCCAAGTTTACGGCCGCCGGCGTGGCCGGCAGGACTGGATGATGGGCTGGTTACGTTGATTGGCTGGCGTGGTTAGCTGACTGGGACGTCAGTCGCCGCGGAGGCCGTAGCTGAGGATCATGTTGCCTTTGCTGGTCTGCTGCGACTCCTGGAGCACCAGCCGGGTCAGCGGATCGCCGTCGTTGAAGAGCCGTCGGCCGCTGCCCGCGATCACGGGATGGACAATGAGCATCAAGCTGTCGAGCAGCCCCGCGAATAGCAGCTGACGGACCAGCGAGATGCTGCTGAAGACACCGATGTCGCCACCGTCGCTGTTCTTCATGTCCGCCACGAAGTCCTCCAGCGGACCGTCGATCAGGCGCGAATTCTGCCATTCCAGGTCCCCGCCCAGCGTCCGGGACGCGACAAATTTCGGCAGCGGGTTGATGAAGCCCGCGAAGTCGGCGTCCCTTTCAGCGTTCGGCCAGTACTCCGCCCACTGCTGGTACCCGACACGGCCCAGGAGCCCGGCATCGATCCGGCCCATCATCTCGCCCATCCCGGCGCCAAGTTCCTCGTCGAAACTGTCGAACTGCCAGAGGAACGGGTCTTCAACCACGCCATCCACGGAGCAGAAAAGACCGGCCGTCACTTTGCGCATGGGGTTCTCCTTAGTCGGGCGTCCTTCGAGCACCCTATCGGCTGTGCGGAAGCCAGGGAATGGCTGAGCGCCACGAATGGAGGCTTCGCCCGGACAACGGCTGCGCCCCGGACAACGGCTGCGCCCCGTTGTCCGGGGTGGTCCGCCCAGGGTCAGCCGTTGGAGGTGGCGCCGCCCGTGGCGTCGTCCGCGTCGGCATCGCCGGGGCCGCCATGGCCTCCGCCGGGGCCGCCCTGGCCCTGGTCCTGGGTTTCGGTGATGGTGAAGTTCGCATCAAACAGCACGGTGGCGTGGGTGCCGTCCGCCTTGGTGATGTGGGCTTCGTAGGTGGCGCCGTCGGCATCGGTTTCCATCCGTTCGATCGTCGCGCCCGGCTGGGCGGCCTTGACGGCAGCCTCGACCTTCGCGGCGGTGTCGCCGGTGAGGAGTTCTTCCGTCTTGCCGTTGGCCTGGTGCGGTCCGCGCGGGGCTCCGGTTCCGCCGCCGGGCGTCCCGTAGCCGTTGTCGTAGCCGCTGGCCGCGGTAGACGTCGAACTGCCCGTGGTGTCGGCTGCCATCGCCGGCAGTGCTGAGGCGCCGATGGCGCCGCCGCCGATGACTGCAGCGAGCATGATGCCCGCGGTGGTCTTGTTGATCTTAGCCATGGTGTTGCTCCTTCGCTGGGGCCCGGGAATCCGGGCCGGCCGAGGATTCGGCCTGTTCCCAGCCTCAGCTCCGGAGTTATGCCCGCCCTTTCGCGTGCCTGTGGCGGTGCTGTGAGCCGTCCGGCGGCCCGCGGCGGGCACCCGCGCGGAGAACCGACGCCGGATTAGACCTCGGGCGGGCCGTCCGGAACTGCCCGGAGCTCCACCACCTGGGCGTATTTGACGATGCCCGAGCAGATCTCGATGGCGCGTTCCTCGCTGGCTACCTCCACCACCCAGTAGCCGATGAGCGAGTCCTTGGCCTCCGCGAACGGCCCCTCGGTGGTGACCGCGCCGTGGTCGGTCTGCCTGACCAGCTTCGCGGTGCTGCCGTCAGCCAGACCGGCGTTGAACACCAGCTCGCCGGAGTCGCGCAGATCCTTGTCGATCCGGATCATGTAGCCGATCATCTCCTTGACCCACGCAGGATCGGAGGAGCCCATCATGGCCTCGGACGAGCCAAACATCATGATCATGTATTTCATGTCGAACTCCTTGCGAAGTGGTTATGGTCCGGAAGAACCCATGGAACGGCATGTGTCCGGGTGGCTTCACGCGCGGGCGATCACCTCGCCGTTGGGGATCAGGAACCAGCCGTCGCCCGTGGAGCCCCACCGGTGCCAGCCCGCGGAGATCCGGGCGAGGTCCGCCTCGCTGGCAAGGCCGTACTCGAGCGCCTGGTCCGCGAAGGCCGAATGCAGCACCCGCTCGCCCCACACCCGGGCCTGCCAGCGCCGCTGCTGGCCGGTCGCGTACAACCAGTTGCTGCTCGATGGCGCCACGTCCGTGAACCCGGCGGCCTGCACCCAGGACACGAGGCGACGGCCGGCGTCGGGCTCGGCACCGTTGCGGCGGGCGACCCGCTGGTACAGCCCCATCCATTCGTCGAGTTCCGGGATGGCGGGGTACCAGCTCATGCCGTGGAAATCGGCGTCGCGCACGGCCACGATGCCGCCGGCCTTGGCCACGCGGCGCATCTCGCGCAAAGCAGCCACCGGGTCCGTCAGATGCTGGAGGACCTGGTGCGCGTGGACGACGTCGAACGACTCGTCCCCGAAGGCGAGGTCGTAGACGTTGCCGGCAACGAATTCGACGTTTGCCACGCCGCGTTTGGCGGCAAGGGCGCCCGCCTGGGCGATCACGTCGGGCGACCGGTCCAGGCCGGTGACTTTGCCGGGGGCGACGACGTCCGCGAAGTCGCAGGTGATGCTGCCGGGCCCGCAGCCGACGTCGAGTACCGAGACCCCGGGGAGGAGGTGTGGGATGACAAACGCTGCGGAGTTCTCCGCCGTCCGGGAGGCGTGGGCCCGGACTACGGACTCGTGGTGGCCGTGGGTGTAGACATCTTCGGGCTGTTCAGCACTCATAATGGAACGCTACCCTTCCGCGCGTGGCCAGCGGAAGCAGGCAGTATTTCGCGGCTGACCGGCAGTTTTGCGGCTTCTCCCGGCGGCGGGTATGCGGATCATTAGAGGAGTGGAGATCAACAACAGCAACACCGGAGGACTCGGCCTGTTCCGGGCGACAGGCATCTACGTCGGGGCAATCCTCGGCTCAGGGGTGCTGGTCCTTCCCGCCATTGCAGCCAAGGAAGCGGGCCCGGCGTCGCTGCTTGCGTGGGCACTCCTGCTGGTTTTCTGCATCCCGGTGGCCTTCAGCTTCGCCGAAATGAGCCGCCAGCAGCCCGACGCCGGAGGAATCGCCCACTTCGTCAAGCGCGCTTTCGGCCGCCGCGCCTCGGTGGTGGCCGGCTACCTCTTCTACTTCTCGATCCCCTGCGGCGCCCCGGCGACGGCCGTGATCGGCGGCAACTACATCGCCCACGCCCTGGGCGGCGGACGGGAAACCGCGGTGCTGGCCGCGGCCGTGATCCTCCTGGCCGCCTTCGTCAGCAACGCCGTCGGGATTCGGGTGTCCAGCCGGATCCAGCTGCTGCTCATGGTCCTGCTGGTCGGGCTGCTGACGCTCGCCGTCGTCCTCGCCGCACCGCACGCGAGGGCGGAGAATTTCCAGCCCTTCGCACCGCACGGATACTGGGCCGTCGGGGATGCGGCAAGCCTGCTGTTTTTCTGCTTCGCAGGCTGGGAAGCCGTCTCGCACCTTGCGGGGGAGTTCCGCAATCCGGAGCGCGACCTCAAGCGGGCCACATGGCTGACGCTGATCGTGGTGGGCGTGGTCTACATCGGCGTCGTCGCGGCCTCGGTGGCGGTGCTCGGCCCTCAGCTGCCCGGCAGTGCAGTACCCATCGCGGACCTGCTGGAGAAGGGCCTCGGCAGCCTCGCCGCTCCAATGACCGCCGTCGCAGCGGCCGTCCTGACGTTCGGCCCCATCAATACCTTCGTGGCGGGCGCCAGCCGGCTCGGCGCCGCGCTGGCGTCCGACGGCGTGCTGCCGCGGCCACTCGCCCGGGGCTCGGCGCCCGGGCAGGTTCCGGCCGGAAGCCTGGCGACCCTGGCTGTCCTCACGGTGCTGTCCTTCGCCGCTGCAATCGTCGGGCTGACGGACATGCAGTTCCAGATCGGGGCGGCGTCGGCATGTTTCACCGCAGTGACGGCGTTCGGCCTGGCCGCCGGCATCCGGCTGCTGCGCCCTCGGACCGCCGCCTGGTACGGCGTCGTTGTGGCCGCGGCTGTAATGGTGGCGGTCCTGCTGTTCAGCGGCTGGGCGCTCCTGGTCCCGGCAGCGCTGGCGGCAGCCGCGGCCTGGGCCGGCGGGCGGTTCGCGGGCCGGGGCGCGGGCGAACGCGCTGGAAAGCCTGCGGGCACCCCCGGCAGTGCCCCAGCGGGCTCACAACCGGGATCGTCCAGCGGCGAAACGCCGGTTATTGCGAATCAGCTGGAGCCGGTGACGTCTCCTGCGACGCCTCCCGCCCAGCGCTGAGGGTGGCGTCGATCATTGAGTTCATGAACCGGGTGACAATGTCCAGCTCCGCGGGAGAGAACGCGGCCATCGCGGCACCCATGTGACGGGCCAGCGGGAGGAACATGGCACCGCCGTCGCGATAAGCCTTCGGCGTCATGCGGAGTTGAACCTGCCGGCGGTCCGTCCCCTCGCGTTCGCGGACCACATGGCCGGAGCTGTGGAGCCGGTCGATCAAGGCCGTCGTGGCGGGGGAACTGAGATTCAGCTCCGTCCTCAGCAGGCCGGGAGTGACGATCTCGCCCCGCGCAGTGTGGCGCATGATGACGGCCAGGGCGTTGAGATCGGTCCGGTGCATGTCATTTCGGCCGCCGACGGAGTCCACGTAGCGGTTTGTTTCGAGGGTGAAGTCCTGAAGGAGCCGGACCAGGGGCGGCGGCCCGGTGCCCTCCGGTCGTCCCGGTACTTCCGTTGGCACAATGAGCCTCCTTCAGGGCAGCGGCAAGGGTGGGCCGGGCCGTGGCCAGTTCGCGGCGGCGCCGTGAACTGCGCCCCCCGGAGTTTACTGCAGAGGACGCCAGACAGGTGCTGCAGGACATTCGCTGCCGTCTTTCCGGATTATTCTTCCCAGCCGTCTTTCCCGCTGAGTCTTCCCACGGGGGGTTATCTCCATAGTGGAGATAGTCTACTATGGAGAATATTCTACTCCTCCGAGGCAGCCCCCAGAAGGACCCATGAACGCCACTTCCCGCATCACCTCCCGCGTCCCGTTCTGGCTCCGCTGGCTGGTCCCCGTGCTGCTCGTTGTGACGTGGTTGGCCATCGCCGGCATCGGCGGCCCCACTTTTGGCCGCCTGGGCGAAGTCTCCTCCAACGACCAGGCGTCTTTCCTGCCCGCGGGCGCCGAAGCCACCGAAGCCCAGGACTGGCAGGCCAGGTTCCGGGATTCCAGCGAAATCCCCGCAGTCATCGTGATCGAGAGCGACTCTGCCTTCACCCCGGGGCAGCTCGGGCAGGCGGCCGCGCTCAAGGGGAAGCTGGAAGCGCTCAAGGACGTCAGCGCCGTCATCGGCCCCGTCCCGTCCCGGGATTCGAAGGCAGTACAGTTCGTGGTTCCGATCTCCTCCTCGGGCGAGGTCAAGGTTGCCGTCAAGGGGCTCCGCGATGAGGTCAGGGCCTCCGCCCCGGAGGGGATGCGGACCTTCGTGACCGGCCCGGCCGGTCTGGCGGCGGACTTCGTGGGCGCCTTCGCCGGCATCGACGGCATCTTGCTGCTCGTGGCGCTCGCGGCCGTGTTCCTAATCCTGCTGGTCGTGTACCGCTCCCTGCTGCTGCCCATCGCGGTGCTGTTCACGTCCGTGTTCGCCCTCTGTGCCGCTATCCTGCTGGTCTTCGGCATGGCCAAACTCGGCTGGATTCAGCTCAACGGCCAGAGCCAGGGCATTCTGTCCATCCTCGTGATCGGCGCCGCCACGGACTACGCCCTGCTTTTCGTGGCACGGTTCCGTGAGGCGCTCACGCACACCACCAACCGGACCGCGGCGGTGCTCACGGCGTGGAAAGCCTCCTTCGAGCCGATCCTGGCGTCCGGCGCTACGGTCATCATCGCGCTGTTGTGCCTCTTGTTCTCCGACCTCAATTCCAACCGGGCGCTTGGCCCGGTGGCGGCGGCAGGCATCCTGTGCTCCCTCTTCGCGGCATTGACCCTCCTGCCCGCCATGCTGGCGTTGCTGGGTCGCGCCGCGTTCTGGCCGTTCCGTCCGAAACTCCTCCCGGAAGCGGAGCGGGAACCTGAGTTTGTCACCGGCCTGGAAGGCCAGAAGGGGCTGTGGCGTGCAACGGGCTCCCTCGTTTCGCGCCGGCCCCGGACCGTCTGGGTGGCCTCTGCGCTCCTGCTTCTGGTGGCGTCCGCGGGAGTCCTCCAGCTCAAGGCCAACGGGGTTCCGCAGACGGATCTCATCCTCACCGCGTCCAACGCCGTCGACGGCCAGGACGCCCTGGCCCGGCACTTTGACGCCGGGTCCGGCAGCCCCGCGGTGATTGTTGCCGACCAGGCAAAGGCGCAGGACGTGCTGGACAAGGTCAAGACCAGCGGCGGCGTCGGCGGCGCCTTCCTGCTGGCAGAGGGCAGCGTCCCGATCACCGGAGCGCCCGGCGCCTCCACTGCCCCGGCGGTGCGGGACGGAAAAGTGCTCATCAACGCCACGCTGGACTTCGCGGCTGACTCCAGCGAGGCCGAGAAGGTCGTCATGTCGCTGAGGCAGGAACTGAAGACGATCGACGACGGCGCGCTGGTGGGCGGCGTGACCGCCACCGCGCTGGACACGAACACCACCGCCCAGCGTGACCTGGTGACGATCATCCCGGTCATCCTGGCCGTCATCCTCGTGATCCTCATGCTGCTGCTGCGTTCAGTGCTGGCACCGGTCCTGCTGGTGGCCTCGGTGGTCCTGTCCTACGGCGCGGCCATGGGGGTCTCGGCAGTCGTGTTCAACAACGTCTTCCATTTCCCGGGGGCCGATGCCACGGTGCCGCTGTTCGGGTTTGTCTTCCTGGTCGCCCTGGGCGTGGACTACAACATCTTCCTGATGAGCCGGGTCCGGGAGGAATCGCTGAAGCATGGCTCCAGGCCCGGCATCCTGCGCGGCTTGGGCGTTACGGGCGGTGTGATCACCTCCGCAGGGGTGGTCCTCGCCTCCACCTTTGCGGCCCTTGGCGTCATTCCCATCATGTTCCTCGTGCAGATCGCGTTTGTCGTCGCCTTCGGTGTCCTCCTGGATACCGTGCTGGTCCGCTCCCTCCTGGTCCCTGCCCTGGCCTACGACCTCGGACGGCGCATCTGGTGGCCGGCCCGCCTGGGCCGCCCGGAATCGGACGTGCCGGCGCCAGGCGGCCCGACCGCCGTCGCACCCGAGGAAACCGAGGCCGCCGCCGCCCGGTAACCATCCGGCCGGCCCGGCCCATTAGCCGGGGGATGCCGCCGCCACTTTGCCTGGTCCCCCCACCAGGACGCGGTGGCGGCGGCTGCCTCCTCGGCCCGTTCCCTGGCGCCACTGTTGCCTCGATGGCGCGCTCGATAGAATGCCCCTGCGCCCGCCCGGGCGTGCCCGGTGCTTCCTGGAAGGGTCCGTCCATGTCTGAAAACAGCATGTCTGAACACAACGAGATTGATCGTGCGGCAGCACAGAAGCAGGGTGCCGGCACGCCGGCCCCGGAGCCCGAAACCGCAGCCGCCGAAGCTTCGCGGGCTACCGAAGCCGAAGCCGCCGAAGGCCAGTACGTCGAGGGCGATTACGGTTCGGCGGGTGTCGCGGGCGAAAACCCGTCCACGGCCGTCGAAGGTGAATATCCCGCCGGGGACTACGGCCACGCCGGAGTGGCCGGAGCGTCGTCCGTCGGCGAGGAAGAGGGTGCCTACCCTGAGGGGGACTATGGAACGGCCGGAGCTGTGGGTGAGGCTGCCGCCGTCGTCGAGGAGGGCGAGTATCCCGAGGGGGACTACGGCGCTGCCGGAACAGCCGCAGCTGGCGGCGTCCGGCGGACCGGCGGTCAGGCTGCCGGGGACGCCGATCGCGACGAGGCGGCGCGCGGGGACAGCTGAACGGTGAGCCCGGCGGCCGGGTTCGCGCAGGGCGAAACCGGGGCACGGCAGGCGCCGGAAAGCCGGAAATCCGGCTGTTTGGAATCGAAGCGGAAGGCCGTTAATTCAAAGTTGAGTCCACTCGACTCAACTTTGGATTGACTTAAATCCGGGTCTGGGTAGAGTTGAGTGCAGATCGCTCAACAACGGTCGGATTAATGGGGTTGAAACCCTTGGGTCCGCAGCCTTTAAGAGATTCCCAGGAAAGTAAGGAAGCAACACATGTCACGTGCAGTAGGTATTGACCTCGGAACCACCAACTCCGTCGTCTCCGTTCTCGAAGGTGGCGAGCCCACCGTCATTGCCAACGCCGAGGGTGGCCGCACCACGCCGTCGGTCGTTGCATTCTCCAAAACCGGCGAGGTCCTGGTCGGCGAGATCGCCAAGCGCCAGGCCGTCAACAACATTGACCGCACCATTGCGTCCGTCAAGCGCCACATGGGCACTGACTGGACCGTGGCCATTGACGAGAAGAAGTACACGGCGCAGGAAATCTCCGCGCGTATCCTCATGAAGCTGAAGAACGACGCCGAGTCCTACCTGGGCGAAAAGGTCACGGACGCCGTGATCACCGTTCCGGCCTACTTCAACGACGCCCAGCGCCAGGCCACCAAGGAGGCCGGCGAAATCGCGGGCCTGAAGGTGCTGCGCATTGTCAACGAGCCCACTGCAGCCGCCCTGGCCTACGGCCTGGACAAGGGCAAGGAAGACGAACTCATCCTCGTCTTCGACCTCGGCGGCGGAACCTTCGACGTCTCCCTTCTGGAGGTAGGCAAAGACGAAGATAACTTCTCCACCATCCAGGTGCGCTCCACCGCCGGTGACAACCGCCTCGGCGGCGACGACTGGGACCAGCGTGTGGTGGACTACCTGCTGAACCAGCTCAAGGTCAAGGGCATCGACCTTTCCAAGGACAAGATCGCACTCCAGCGCCTGCGTGAGGCATCCGAGCAGGCCAAGAAGGAGCTGTCCTCCTCGTCGAGCACGAACGTCTCCCTCCAGTACCTCTCCGTCACCCCCGACGGCCCGGTCCACCTGGACGAGCAGCTGACCCGCGCCAAGTTCCAGGACCTCACCAAGGACCTGCTGGACCGCACCAAGAAGCCGTTCCACGACGTCATCCAGGAAGCCGGCATCAAGCTCTCCGAGATCGACCACATCGTGCTCGTCGGCGGCTCCACCCGCATGCCCGCCGTGTACGACCTCGTCAAGGAACTGGCCGGCGGCAAGGAGCCCAACAAGGGCGTTAACCCGGACGAGGTCGTCGCCGTTGGCGCTGCCCTGCAGGCCGGTGTCCTCAAGGGCGAGCGCAAGGACGTACTGCTGATCGACGTCACCCCGCTGTCGCTGGGCATCGAAACCAAGGGCGGCATCATGACGCACCTGATCGAGCGCAACACCGCCATCCCGACCAAGCGGTCCGAGACCTTCACCACGGCAGATGACAACCAGCCGTCCGTGGCCATCCAGGTCTTCCAGGGCGAGCGCGAGTTCACCCGCGACAACAAGCCGCTCGGCACCTTTGAACTGACCGGCATCGCCCCGGCCCCCCGTGGCGTCCCGCAGGTCGAGGTCACCTTCGACATCGACGCCAACGGCATTGTGCACGTCTCCGCGAAGGACAAGGGCACCGGCAAGGAACAGTCGATGACCATCACCGGCGGCACCGCACTCTCCAAGGATGACATCGACCGCATGGTCCGTGACGCCGAAGAGCACGCGGCAGAGGACAAGGCGCGCCGCGAGGCCACCGACACCCGCAATACGGCCGAGCAGCTCGCCTACTCCGTGGACAAGCTGATCGCCGACAACGCCGACAAGCTGCCTGAAGAGGTCAAGACCGAGGTCCAGGCCGACGTCGACGCCCTGAAGAAGGCGCTCGAAGGCACCGACGACGCGGCCGTGAAGTCCGCGTTCGAGAAGCTGCAGGCTTCCCAGACCAAGCTCGGCGAAGCCATCTACGCCCAGGCCGGTTCCCCGGACGGCGCCACCGGTGCCCAGGGTGCCCAGGCCCCAGCGGGAGAGCACGCGGAAGGTTCCGACGAGGACATCGTCGACGCCGAGATCGTTGACGAAGACGAGAAGAAGTAGCCATGCCGCATCACGGTAACGAAGAGGAGCACGGTTCGTCCGGGCACCAGGGCGACGCCGCCAACCAGGAGAACGAGCCGCAAAAGCCGGTCATCCACGACAACCGCAAGGTTGATCCGAAGACCGGCCAGGCACGCCACCCTGACCAGGAGCACGCCGAGTCCGGGGACGCACTGTCCCAGGCGGAGGACATCCTCAACAGCGTCGAGGTTCCTGCCGCGGAATCGGTGGCGCAGGGAGTCGACGCGGCAGAGGCCGAGGAACTGAAGAACGATCTCCGACGCCTTCAGGCCGAGTACGTCAACTACCGCAAGCGCGTAGAGCGCGACCGCGCCGTGGCAGGGGAGATGGCCGTTATCGGCGTCCTGAATGCCCTGCTTCCGGTGCTGGACGACGTCGACGCCGCCCGCCAGCACGGGGACCTCGCGGACGGCCCGTTCGCCGCGATCGCCGCCAAGCTGGAGAACGCGCTCAAGACGTACGGTCTGGTCCGCATCGATGAGACCGGAGTGGAGTTCGATCCCACGATCCACGAGGCCCTCATCCAGCAGCCCGGCACGGACGTTGAGGTCGATACCGTCAGCCAGGTCCTGCGCTCGGGCTACAAGTCCGGCGACCGGGTGCTCCGCGCGGCACAGGTCATCGTGGCTGTGCCGGCGTAGGTTGCGTTTGGCGCTCCGCCGGATAGGGGGCGGTGCCCGCTTCGCGGKGCTTGGTCCGCAAGGACCAAGCCACCACGCGAAGGGGCGGGGGCCCATCATCTGCGAAGCGCACTCTGCACGACTTTTGAAAGGAAACGCCATTGGCTAGCCAGGACTGGGTGGACAAGGACTTCTATAAGATCCTTGGTGTCGCCAAAGACGCTTCCGACGCCGACATCAAGAAGGCCTACCGGAAGCTCGCGCGGCAGCACCACCCGGATACCAACGCCGGGGATACCGCTTCGGAGAAGAAGTTCAAGGACATCTCCGAGGCCTATTCCGTGCTCTCGGACGCCGACGAGCGTCAGCAGTACGACGCGATCCGGGCCATGGGCGGCGGCGCCCGGTTTGCTCCCGGCGGCGGCGGCGGAACGAGCGGCGGCGCGGGATTTGAGGATCTCTTCGGCGGCCTCTTCACCGGCGGCGGCGGACGCCATTCCGGCAGCTACAGCACAGCCGGCGGCATCCCGCCCGAGTTCGCAGACCTATTCGGCGGCGGTTTCGGCGGGGGACAGTCCTTCCAGCGTGCCCCACAGAAGGGCGCGGACCGTACCGCGTCCACCACGATTTCCTTCGCGGGCTCGATCCGCGGCACCACGATCGGCCTGCGTGAACCGGACGGCGAGGTCGTTGATGTCCGCGTGCCGGCCGGCATCAAGGACGGCCAGAAGGTCCGGGTCCGCGGCAAGGGCCAGTACGGCCCGGCGGGCAACGGCGACCTCATGGTCACGGTGTCCGTGAAGCCGCACGATTTCTACGTCCGCGACGGCGACAACCTCCGGATCCATGTCCCGGTCTCCTTCCCCGAGGCAGCCCTGGGCGCGGACATCGAGGTTCCGACCATCGACGGCGACAAGGTGAAGGTCCGGGTCCCGGCCGGCACACCGTCCGGCCGTACGCTCCGCGTCAAAGGCCGCGGCGTCAAGCACGCCAAGGCCACCGGCGACCTCCTGGTGACGATCGACGTCGCTGTTCCCCGGCGCCTGAACAAGGAAGCGGAGGAGGCCGTGCAGGCCTTCGCCGCGGCCACCGCCGGTGAAGACGTCCGCGCCGAGCTGGCAGCCAAGGCACGGCTCTGAGTCCGGGGTCCTGCCATGGTCATCGACTTCGATCAGCCGATCTTCGTCATCTCCGTCGCTGCGGAGCTGGCGGACATGCACCCGCAGACGCTGCGCCAGTACGACCGGCTGGGCATCGTCTCACCCAGCCGCGCCCCCGGCAAGTCCCGGCGGTACTCGCAGCGGGATGTGAACATGCTGCGCGAGGTCCAGCGGCTCTCGCAGGCGGGTGTCTCCCTGGAGGGCATCAAGCGGATTCTCCAGCTGGAGAACCAGGTGGCTGCCCTGCAGGGCCGTGTGAGCGAGCTGACCGAGGAACTGGGCCGGCGCCGCGAACCTCTGGATGCCAGGATCTTCGCGGCCGGAACGGCCGGCGACGTCGTCAGCCTGGCCCGCGGCAAGCGGCCCCGGGCGAGGTCCCAGGCACTCGTCGTGTGGCGACCCCGCGGGACTGAGTGACGGGGTCCGCGTGCAGCGGGGACCCGTGCGGCTTGTCGTACGCCGTTTGCTTGAGTAATCGTAGACGGCGGCAAGTAGTCCGGAGTCTGAAACCCGGGTAGCTGCTTCGCGGGACGTCGCGACGGGCTGGCGGGTTGAATGAGGGCTGGATGGCCGCGCACACGCTGGCCAGCGAACTGCCGGAGACGCCGGGGGCACGCATGTTGGAATCATGGAAGACCGACGGTCCGGGGCTGCGCCCTGGATCGTCCGCGGGCGTGCTGTGAGCCAGGGGTTGGAATCGGCGGTCCTGTTCGCCGGTTCCCTGCCGGGCTCGATCCTGATGGCCTTGGGGCATGCGCTCGTTCTGGTGTGCGTCTGTTCTGACATGGCCAGGGTGCTCTCCGTGCCCCGCTCGCATCGGCGCTACGTGGCCAACACAATATTCAAGACCCTGGCGTTGCCGTCGATCCTGATCCTCGCGGTGAGTGTGCTGATCAATGCGGCCGCCGGAGCCTGGCAGGACGTGGCCTCGGGCGTCTTCCTGATCGTTGCCGTGACCTTCCGCTGGCGCCAGGACACCGACGAGGACAACTGGTGTAAGGGCAAAGGCAAGGCTGTGGGCCGCTGGTTCCGCAAGCGGACAGCCTCACGGCCCGTGGGCGGAGTGGCCACCGCCTGACGGCGGGCATCGTGTCCTTCGGATTCCCGCCACACACCTCATCCGTGAGTTGCTGCCGTGCTTGTAACCCACGTCATACCTGCCGTACAGTTTGGTTTCAGATCCACAATTCTATTATCGAACGTCACGTTCTATTATCGAACACACGATGACGGCGGCGGACCAACCACCACACAACGAAGTGAGGAATGCCAGTGCAGTTCCACCACCACGGTTACGTATCCGGTGACCCGCGAATCCGGCCAGCCGCCGGCGTCGGCATCGATCGGCCCACGCAAGTACCCGACGAGGTCGACGTGCTCATTGTGGGCACCGGGCCTGCAGGGATGCTAACCGCCGCGCAGCTGTCCCAGTTTCCCGGCATCACCACCCGGATCGTGGAGCGCCGCGGCGGCCGGCTGCCCATCGGCCAGGCCGACGGCATCCAGGCCCGGAGTGTCGAGACCTTCCAGGCCTTCGGCTTCGCCGAGCGGATCATCGCCGAGGCGTACCGGATCACTGAGATGGCCTTTTGGAAGCCGGACCCCGCCGACCCGGCCAAAATCGTCCGCACCGCCCGCGCCAAGGACGACACGACAGGCATCAGCGAGTTCCCGCACTTGATCGTCAACCAGGCCCGCGTCCTGGACTACTTCGCCGAGTTCATGGCCAACGCGCCCACCCGCATGTCGCCGGACTACGGCTTCGAGTTCCTGAGCCTCGAGGTCGACGACGCGGCGGACTACCCCGTCACCGTCACCCTCCTGCACACCGCCGGCCCCGACGAGGGCCGTGAGCGGACAGTCCGGGCGAAATACGTCGTAGGCGCGGACGGCGCCAGGAGCAAGGTCCGGGACTCGATTGGCTGCACCCTTGCGGGCGACCAGGCCAACCACGCCTGGGGCGTCATGGACGTCCTCGCCGTCACGGACTTCCCGGACATCCGCACCAAGTGCGCGATCCAGTCCGGCGCCGGCGGCAGCATCCTGCTGATCCCGCGCGAGGGCGGCTACCTCTTCCGCATGTACGTCGACCTCGGCGAAGTAGACCCGGATGACAACGGCGCCGTGCGCAGCACCACGATCGAGCAGATCATCGCCCAGGCCAACGAGATCCTGCACCCCTATACCCTCGATGTCCGCAACGTCGCATGGCACAGTGTGTACGAGGTCGGCCACCGCCTCACCGACCGGTTCGACGACGTCCTGCCGGACCAGCTCGGCACGCGCACGCCGCGCGTGTTCATCACCGGCGACGCATGCCACACGCACAGCGCCAAGGCCGGCCAGGGCATGAATGTCTCCATGCAGGACGGCTTCAACCTGGGCTGGAAGCTCGGGCACGTGCTTGAGGGCCGCAGCCCGGAGAGCCTGCTGTCCACGTATTCGGCTGAACGCCAGGTCATCGCGAAGAACCTCATCGACTTCGACAAGGAGTGGTCGACGCTCATGGCGAAGAAGCCCGAGGAGTTCCAAAGCCCCTCCGAGCTGGAGGACTTCTACGTGGGCACCGCCGAGTTCCCCGCCGGTTTCATGACCCAGTACGAACCCTCGCTGCTCATCGCCGCTCCCGCCCACCAGGACCTGGCCACCGGCTTCCCCATCGGCAAGCGCCTCAAGTCCGCGCCCGTTGTACGTGTCTGCGACACCAACCCGATGCACCTCGGCCACCACGCCACTGCGGACGGGCGGTGGCGCATCTATGTCTTCGCCGACGCTGCATCGCCCCAAACGCAACAGGAGGGAACGGCGTCGCCGGTCGCCGAGTTCGCCGAATGGATCGTGAACGCACCTGACTCGCCCCTCGCTGCAACCCCGGAAGGGGCTGACCTTGACGCATGGTTCGACGTGAAGGTCATCTACCAGCAGGAACACACTGGCGTCGACATCGGCGCCGTTCCGAAGGTGTTCAAGCCGCAGGTCGGACCATTTCAGCTGACTGACTACGAGAAGGTCTACGCTACCGATCCGGCGGCGGACATCTTCGAGCTTCGCGGCCTCGATCGCGGCGGCGTCGTCGTGGTGGTACGCCCGGACCAGTACGTGGCCAACATTCTGCCGCTGACGGCCACGGCCAAGCTCGGCGCATTCTTCGCACCCCTCCTACAGGCGGGCAACCACGTCCTCGAATTCCAGGATCACGCCGGCTAAGCGAAGACGCGGGCGCCTTCCTCGAGGTGTGGTGACGTTCCCGCCCAGTTGCTTCCGGCCGCACTTCGACAGACCCCTGAGTCCTTCGAGGCCCTCAGTCGTTGAACAGCCCGGCCAGATCGTCCGCCGTGAGCGCACCACCGGAGAGGGCATCGCCTTCCATGACGTCGGCAAAAAGCCGGGATTTCTTAGCCTTGAGCGCCATGACTTTCTCTTCAATGGTGTCCTTGGCCACGAGCCGGTAGACCATTACATTCCTGGCCTGGCCGATCCGGTGCGTCCGGTCCACGGCCTGAGCCTCCGATGCCGGATTCCACCACGGGTCCAGGAGGAACACGTAGTCCGCTTCCGTGAGGTTCAAGCCGAAGCCGCCTGCCTTGAGGCTGATCAGGAACACAGGGGCCGCGCCGTTCTTGAACTCGTTGACGACGTCGGTGCGGTTGCGGGTGCTGCCGTCCAGGTAGCAGAACTCGATGTTCTCCTCGACGAGCCGCTCGCGGACCTTGCCCAGGAAGCCGGTGAATTGGCTGAAGATCAGCGCACGGTGGCCCTCCGCCACCAGGTCCTGGAGCTGCTCGAACAGCACATCGAGCTTGCTTGAGCGCACTCCTGACAGCGACGGATCAATCAGCGAGGGGTCCAGGCTGAGCTGCCGCAGCAGGGTCAGCGACTGGAAGATGGTGAAACGGTTCTTGTTGACGTCCTCGATCAGGCCGAGGATCTTCTGGCGCTCCCGCTGAAGGTGGGTCTGGTACACCTTCTGGTGGCGCGGGTTCAGCACCACCTCGAGGATCTGTTCCTGCTTCGGGGGCAGATCGTGGATGACCTGCTCCTTGGTGCGACGCATCATCAGCGGACGGACCCGGCGGCGGAGCTTGTCCAGCTGCGCCTTGTCCCCGTTCTTCTCCACCGGCTTCTGGTAGTACTCGGCGAAACGCTTCGGACTGGAAAAGAGGCCCGGCGCAACGATCGAGGTGAGTGCCCAGAACTCCATCAGATTGTTCTCCAGCGGGGTACCGGTGATGGCCAGTTTGAAGGCAGCCGGCAGCTTGCGGGCGCACTGATAGGCCTTGGACTGGTGGTTCTTGACGAACTGGGCTTCGTCCAGGACCAGGCCGGCCCAGTCCCGGGACGCGTAGGCGTCGTAGTCGATCCGGAACAGGGCGTAGGAGGTGATGATGATGTCCGCGCCGGCCATGGCCTCGGCCGGCTTTGAACCACTCTTGGCGAAAGTCTCGCCGATCGCCCGGACCGTCAGGCCCGGTGCGAACCGTGCGGTCTCCGCCTCCCAGTTGCCCACGACACTGGTGGGAGCCACGACCAGGAAGGGGGCGGCGCCCGATACGGCCCCGGGCTCAGCGGACTCTCCCGCCGTTTCCTTGGCCGATTCCTTCGCGGCACACATCAGCGCCAGTGCCTGGACCGTCTTGCCGAGGCCCATGTCATCGGCAAGCACGCCGCCCAGCCCGTGGCGGTAGAGGAAGCTCAGCCAGTTGAAGCCTTCCAGCTGGTAGGGCCGCAGGTCGGCGTTCAGCGCTGAGGGCAGCGGCAAGCCCTTTACGCCGCCCTCCAGCAGGCCTCCGACCGCCTCGCGCCAGGCAGCCGCCTGTTCATCCACGATGCCGAGCTGTGCGAGTTCGTCCCAGAGACCGGCCTGGAAGCGGCTGATCTGCAGCGGCGCGTCCTTGTTGTCCTGCAGCGACCTGGCTTCATCAATCAGGGCCCGCAGCTGGTGCAGTTCGGGCAGATCCAGCGAGAAGTAGGCGCCACTCGGCAGGAGCATGCGGGTCTGGCCTGCCGCGAGGGCCGAAAACAGTGCCGCGAAGGAGACCGGCTGGCCTTCCAGGGTGATCACGATGCCAAGATCGAACCAGTCCCGGCTGTCTGTCGCCTTGGTTGAAATCGCCACCACCGGGGCCTCTTCGGCCTCGCGGTAGTCCGCCATTTCGCCGGCAGTGTCCACGGCGACGCCGGGGAGCTCGCGGAGGCGGGGGAGCACCTCCTCGGTGAAGGCCAGCGTGTCCAGGCCCGTGAGTTCCGCCGTCGCCGTGAGGCGCGGTGTTCCCCAGCCTCCGGTTGCGGATTCACCCAGTGCCGGGACCGCGTCCCACGGCTGCCCGACTCCTTCAAGAATGCGGGCCTCGGCGGCGTCGTCCCGGTAGCCGTGATCGCCGGGGTGGCGCCACAGGGGCTGGGCTGTGACCAGGTTCCCGGACTTGTAGTGCCATTCCCAGTGCAGCCGGACCCTGTGGTCGGCACCGTAATTGGCGAGCAGGGACAGGGTGGGAACGGCCAGCGTGGGCAACTCCACGGACTCATCGGAGGCCGTGACCCGGGCCGTTTGCTTGAGCTTGGGGTAGAAACCCGTCAGGAAACGGCTTTCGTCCCGGGCCGGAATGTGCAGTGTGGTCCCTGCCGTGACGAAAGTGAGGAGTTCCTCGCTGAGCCCGCTTTCCAGCGGGGCGAGCGTGATCAGGGAATCCGCCGGGGCGACGCCGGGCAGAGCGTCCCCGCCGGAAGTCAGGAAGATCCCGTGGGCGGGGTGGCCGATGGTCCCAACGGACGCCGGATCGACAACGACGCCCTCGACCGTGATGGTCGGCGCGAGCGCCAGGCCGCCGTCGTCTACACCGCCGCCGGCGGACGGTGCGGTTGCCCCGGCCCCGCCGTCATGGCCCGTCGCTGCGCCGAAGCGGGTGAGGTTCAGCCCGACGGCGGCCGCCTGGTCCACGACGCGAACCGGCTCCGTGCCGCGGTTATGGACCAGGGCGACGCCGATCTTCTGCGCCTCGGCCAGCAGGCTCCACAGGTTCTTCCCTGCGTAGGTGTTCAGCCCCAGCCAAGGTGCGGTGCCAGCGTGCCGGCGGTTGGCCACTGCCGTATGGGAAGCCAGGAATTCCTGCATCCACTCGACATGGGCCTCGTTGCATTCGCGGCGGAAGTTCAGGTAGCTCAGGGTGTTCCAGGAGACGTCTCCGCGGATCCATTTGCCCTTGGCCCCCATGATCACGGGCCGCGCCTTGAGCTGGCACACGCTGCGGAGCGGATCGCGGCGGCCGGTGTAGGAGAAATGCGGGGCGGGCTCCTCGACCTCGAACTGGAGTGCCAGCGGGATGCCGTTGGTGGACTGGGTGATGCCGGGACGGGCAATCAGCGGGCTGAGCGCCTGCTCCCAGTCCGCCACCTCCAAAGGCGCACTCTGGCGGGACAGCCGCGTGACATCTGCTGGCGCCAGCAGCTGGATCCGGGTTGCGGGGTTGTCTTCGGCCGCGAACAGGAGGGCGGCCACATGCTTGCAGTCCTTGCGGACGGGGCAGCTGCAGACGCCCACAGTGCAGCTCCAGCCGCCCGCCTTCCGGACCAGCTTCGCCGTCGTCGAATAGGGCACGTCCGGGCCGCCCCGCACCTTGCCCAGCAGCAGCCCGGTGGCGGCGTCGAAGGAGATCCCGGAAACACGGCTCCCCATGGCGTAGGCAAGTCCGGCCGCAAGGGAGCGGTCGTTGATTGCGGGAGTCTGTATTGCCAGTGCCGCACTCTCGTCCGGATGGGATGGCATGTGCGCGCTACTTTCAGCAGTTGGTCATCTGATCCATCTTAGCGAGCCTGAAGGGGACCCCGAACCTTCACGCAAGGTCGGCCGAAATCGCCGGAAGCCTTCGGGATCGCCCTAAGCTTCCGGCGATCTCGCACTCTTCCGGCTACCCCGAGTCCGGGCCGGCCGTCTTCAAACGGTCCTTGAATCTTCTCCTGACGTTCAACCGGGGCTCGGCCGACGGCGGCGGGGCCCGCCTACCTTGGAAGAGTCCGGACTATCAGCCGACTTCAGCAGTAAGGATCTCTCATGACCAACGGTGAGCCCACCAGCCAGTCCGCCAACAACTACCCCACCGTGCTGACCACGGAGGGCATGAACGGCGGAAACGAGGACGTTGTCGACGCGAACGTAAACGTCGTCAACACCATGTTTGCGGAACTGCTCGACGCCGGGGAAATCTCCCCGGCTGCGCTGCTCAGCTACTACGTGGACTTCTACCTGACGCAGTCGCTGGGCGGCGGCTTCGCCCAGTACGTATTCACCGCGCCCGAACGCGAAGAGATCGACCCCTTCGTCCGGGAAGGCCTGGAACGGATGGGCGCAACCCGGCACCTGGATCTGTTCAACCGGACTGTGGCCGCCTTCGGCGCCCTTTCCGATACCGACGTCGACGCGTATCTGGACGGCGGCACGGGCTGGAATGCCGCGGGTGATGCTGCTGATGACGGAACGTCGGAGGCCGTGAAGCGCATGGAAGAGTTGGATGGGGAGTTCGAGTCGCTCCTGGAAACCGAGGACATCCTGGAGCTGAACGCCGCCTGGCTCCGCAGCCAGGACGGTCTGCTGGTCCTCTCCGACGACGAGCTCGATGCCCACATCGCCGGGCGCGTGGCACGGATCCCCAACCTGGCCGAGCGCCAGGCGGCCGCTGCCGAGGAAGCGCTCCTGGACGCCCCGGAATTTGAGCAGATTATTCGCGAGCTGTGCGATGTTGCGGGCCACACCCTGCTGCGGATCTCCATGGGCGATCCCAACTACGAGCACAACGGAGAGACCACCTTGGCCTGGCACTTCGCTACCGACCAGGGGGAATTCCTCATGGTGGAGGATGACGACGAAGCATTTATGCTCGATCCTCGGACCAGGGAGATCCTTGCCGCCCTGGAGTTCGAAGAGGCCGACGCCTAAACGGAAGCCCCCGGCCGGGGATCGCCGGCCGGGGTGAGGCGCGTGGTCGTTAGTAGCCGCCGGCCGCGGACGTGACCATCGCCCCGGAGGGGGTCACGAGATACCAGACGCCGCCTACGCCCTGGCCCAGGATGTCACCGGGGGCCTGGTCCTTGGCAAAGTAGTACACGCGCATGCCGTTGATGGTCAGCTGCTTCTTGCCGTCCGCTGTTGCGGCGGTTCCCACCGTGCCCATGACGCCGGTGGCCGCGGGAGTGTCGGACGCGGTGGTGACTGCCGGCCAGTTGTTGGCGCACGAGCCGGTGCAGGCGGTGGTCCCGGAATCCTTGGTGTCCTTCGTAAAGACGTAGACGCTCATGCCCTTCATGTCCACGACGATCTGCCCGGCCCTGGACGGGGCCACCATGAGGTCCGCCGCTGCTGCGGCAGGCGCCGACGATGACGCGGCAGGCGCTGACGATGACGACGCTGCAGGCGCAGGTGCCGTCGTCGTCGCCGCCGTCGACGTTGTTGACGTTGCGGTGGTGCCGGCACAGCCGGAGAGGACGGCCGCGAGGGCGAAGGCGGACAAGCCAATGCTGAGGTGCTTCTTCATCTGCTGCTCCTTGACTCGAGCCAGCCCAACTCGGAGGCCGGCGCTAACCCTTATGACGTCGCCGGGGGACAAATGGTTCAGGGCGGCGCCGTGGACTGCCGCCCTGCTCAATCACTGCTGAATCACGAGCCGTCCCGGACCGCGGGCAGCGTGCTTCCGGCGAGGCTCAACTGTCGGTCCGGGCAGAACCGGGCCTGCCCGCAGGACCGTGAAACCACGGAAGTCCCCGTCCACGGCGAGGACGTCGGCACGCATTCCCGTCCGCAGGCTCCCGACTTCGTCTTCCAGACCTGCGATCTGTGCCGGCACGCCCGGGGGCCCCGCCGCCGGCGTTACATCTTGGCGAGCCTGGCCCGCATTGCCATGAAGATGCCGTAGCAGATCAGCCCGACGCCGACGGCTGCCAGCATGTACATGCCCATGGGCTGCTCGCGCAGGGCCCTCAGGCCGCCGTCGAGCCCCGTGGACTCGTCCGGATCCGCCTTCCAGGTGGCGATGACGATCAGCAGCCCCGTCAGGAGCAGGGCGACGCCCTTAGCGGCGTAGCCTGCGATTCCGGTGGCGGTCACCGCGGAGCGGGCGTGGCCGTTGGACGGCATGACCAGGTACTTGATGAAGGACTTCCTGAAGCCGCGGATGGCGTAGACGACACCGGTAAGGGCCACTGCGCCGCCGAGGATGAACAGGAGCAGGGTCCCGCCCGGTGCCTGCATGAGTTGCAGGGTGAGGTCGCTCGTGGAGCGGCGGTGGTCCGCCCGGGCGCCGATGGCGACGGACGCCAGCGTGAGTGCGAAGCCGGTGTACACGACGGCCTGGAGGGTGGCCTTGAGCTTCTTGCCGACCTTTTTCTTCGTGGGCAGGTGCTCGAAGTCGAAGATGGCGTCGCTGGCCTGCCAGATGGCCAGTGCGACGCAGGCTGCGAAGGCGCTCCAGAGAAGCACGGGTCCTGCCGGCTGCACGGCGAGCTCCTGGACGGCGCCGCTGACGTCGGCCTGGCCCTGTCCGCCCATGGCCAGTCGGAGGGCGACCAGGCCGATGAGGAAATGCAGGATGCCGCTGACGGCAAATCCCGCCCGCGCCGCCACCTCGAGCGGCTTGGAATTGGTGACGTCCACGGCGACTTCGACGGCGTCTTTTAGTTCTTTTTTGATGGTCGATCCTACTCCGGTCCGTTCCGGGGCCGTGGGTCCGCCCCGGGAATTCTTTTCCCGTTATGGTGCCACGCCGGACCGTCCGGGAACAGCGCCGCGGGCAGCGCCCCCGGCTTAGCGGCGCCGGTAACTGAGGTCGAAGATGAGCCGGCCGGCCTCGTGCGCCTTGTTCTCGAAGCTGGTCAGGATCCGGCCCTCGAACCTCGGCGCCCAGCCGCCGGTTTCGTCGGTTCCATGGTTGGGTCCGGTGTGTTCGGTGCTCACAGGCGCGCGGCCCTCCTTGACGGGCGCCCCGCCCACGAGGGATTCCACGCCGGATTCCCACACCCGGGTGAGGGGGCTCTCGTCCCGGCTGCGCTCACCCGCATGCAGGTTCTCAAAGGCGGCCGAGCCGGCCAGGACGTCGCGCACGTGAACGGCGTAGTTGGACCAGTCCGTCGCGATCCGCCAGATGCCGCCGGGCTTCAGGGCCCGCGCTGCGAGCTCGGCGAACTCGGGCTGGATGAGGCGGCGCTTGTGGTGGCGGGATTTGTGCCACGGATCCGGGAAGAAGACCCACAGCTCAGTGACGGAACCGGCCGGCAACATCGTGGCCAGCACCTCAGGGGCGTTCGCTTCCACCACGCGGACGTTGCTCAGCTTCCGCCCGTTGATCTTGATCAGGGTGTTGGCGAGACCCGGCGTGTAGACCTCCACGGCGAGGAAGTCCGTGTCCGGGTTCTCCTCCGCGGCATGGCACACGGCGTCGCCGAGGCCGGAGCCGATCTCCACGATCAGCGGAGCTTTCCGGCCGAACTCGGCCTCCGCGTCGAAGACGTAGTCCGGGTGCACCGAGGTGTTGGCGATGTGGCGCGGGACCTCGACGGCCCACCGGTCCGAGTGCTCTTCCCACGCGGCCTGGCGGCGGCCCTGCAACCGGGTTCCGCGGCGCACGAAGCTGACCGGCCGGCCGCCGTAGGTGCCGAAGGAGGCCTGGCTGCCGGGCGTCACGGGGCGTGCGGGCTGCGGAGTCTGCGGGGATTCAGGGGATTCACTCATCCCTTCCAGAATAGAGGAAATCCCGCACCCGCACGGGCCCGCACGGCCCCGCACGGCCCCGCTCGGTGGGGTCCGCGGGGGTCCGCGGGAGCCCGCGGGGCCGGCTCCCGCCCCGGGGCCGTTGACACACGGTGCGGCCGGGGCTCTGCCAGAATGGGTCCGTGACTGTGCCGAAGAGGGTCCCGCAGACCGCTGCCAGCAGCCCCGCCGTCGAGGGCGTGCCTCACGGCCGCCGCGGCACTTTGGTGGACCCTGACGACGTTCCGGCATCAGGGTCCACCCGCGTCGGGAGCCGCCGCGCACTGGCCTACCTCGGCGTCTGCCTGGTATTGATCGGGCTGAACCTGCGCACCGTGTTCTCCAGCTTTTCCGCCGTGCTACCCGAGGTGACGGCCGACGCCGGGCTGCCGGGCTGGGCGGTGGTGGTTCTCACCACCGTGCCGGTGACGTTGCTCGGCGTGTTCGCCCCGGCCGCCCCGGTGCTGGCCCGCCGTTTCGGTGCCGAGCGCGTGCTCCTGGGCGCCATGGCTGTCCTGACCGCCGGGCTGTTGTTGCGCCCCGTGGAAGGAGGCGGGGCCGGCCACCTTCCGGCGCTTCTGGCCGGAACAGCGGCATGCGGAGCCGCGATTTCGCTCTGCAACGTGCTGCTGCCGGGACTTGTGAAGCGCGACTTCCCGGACCGCCTCGGCCTGATGGGCGGGCTCTACACGACGGCGATCTGCGCCTCGGCGGCCCTCGGCGCCGGCTTCACCTACCCGGTGTTCAGGGCGACCGGGGAGTGGTCCGCGGCGCTGTGGTTCTGGTCGCTGCCGGCCGGCGTCGTTCTCCTCCTGTTCCTGCCGCTGGCCGTCCGCCAACGGCACGGCCGCCAGCTGCAGGCAGCCCAAGGGGTCAACGTGTGGCGGTCGGCCATCGCCTGGCAGGTGACCATCTTCATGGTCCTGCAGGCAATGATGTCGTTCAGCGTCTTTGCCTGGCTGGCGCCGATCCTGCGCGAACGCGGGGTGGACGGCGGGACAGCCGGGCTGATCGTCTCGGCCTCGATTGTGCTGCAGATGCTCGGTTCCCTGTTCGCTCCTGCACTGGCTGCCCGCTTCCGCGACCAGCGCGCCATCAATACGGTGGTGGCGCTGATGACCGGCGGAGGGTTCGCGTTGAGCATCTTCGGGCCGCCGGAGCTCATCTGGCTGTGGACCGGGCTGCTGGGCCTCGGCCAGGGCAGCCTGACCGCCGTCGCACTCACCATGATCATGCTCCGCACCCGCGACGGCCACACCGCTGCCCACCTGTCCGGGATGATGCAGGGCGTTGGCTACGGGCTCGGTTCGACCGGAACCCTCCTGGTCGGCCAGCTGCACCAGTCCACGGGATCCTTCGTTGCGGCGGGTGTGCTGTTCCTCGCAGTTGGTGCCCTGGCCGCGGTGTTCGGCTACCGCGCCGGCCGGAACGCGTTCATCGGCGGCTGATCCCGGTTGCAGGCGCGGGATCAGCCGCGCAGGTCCTTTCCGTTGGTCTCCGGGATGCTGAAGATGAACGCGATGCTGATGACCAGCAGGACCACGGCGTAGAGGTTGAAGGCCTGCGCCATGCCGACGTCCTTGAGCCATTGCTGCAGGTAGGGCGCGGTGCCGCCGAAAGCCGCCACGCAGATCGAGTAGGGGACGCCGACGCCGACCGTCCGGATGCTGGTCGGGAAGAGTTCCGCGAACACGGCCGGCACAATAGCTGCGCTCGCGGCGATGAAGATGAGCATCACGGACATGCTGACCGCCAGCTGCCAGGCGGAGTCCTTCAGCAGCCACGTCATCGGGAAGTGCAGCACGGCCGCCCCGGTGGCGCCGGCCCACAGCACTTTCTTGCGGCCGATCCGGTCCGAAAGCTTGCCCCAGAACGGCAGGGCGGCGATGAAGACGAGGTTGCCGACCACTCCGGCCCAGAGGGCCTCGCCCCTGTCGATCTTCAGCGCCGTGGTGGCGTAGCTGGGAGCCACAACGCCCCAGATGTAGTAGATGACAGTTAGCCCCACGGTCAGGCCGATCACCTGGAATGCCTGCTTGCGGTGCCGGACGATCTGCGGCCAGATCGGCTCCCGCTTCTCGTCCGCGGGCTCGTTCTCGAACACGGTGCTTTCGTGCAGCCGGGCCCTCATTACCAGCGCGTAGAGGCCAAACGCGGCGCCGATCAGGAACGGGACGCGCCAGCCCCAGGCGTTCATCATGTCGGCGCTCAGGCTCATGTTCAGGACCGCGCCGAGCAGGGTGCCGAACAGGATGCCGACCGTGCCGGACGTGTAGATCAGGGTGGCCCAGAAGCCGCGGTGTTCCCGCGGCGCGATCTCGGACAGGTAGGTCTGCGACGACGGCAGCTCGCCGCCGTGCGCAAGTCCCTGGACCAGCCGGGCCACCAGCAGCAGCAGGGACGCCCAGACGCCGGCGGCGGCGAACGTCGGTGCGATGCCGATGAGCAGGCTGCCCAGCGAGGCCAAGCCGACGGCGAGGGTCATGGACGCCTTCCGGCCGATCCTGTCGCCGATCCAGCCGAACAGGAATCCGCCAAAGGGCCGCGCCACGAAGCCGACGGCGAAGATCGCCAAGGTGGACAGCACGGCCGAGGCGGGATCTGCCTTGCTGAACAGCTGGCTGGCGATGAACGGCGTGAACGTCGCGTAAATCGCCCAGTCGTACCACTCGACGGCGTTGCCGATGCCGGTGCCGACGAGGGTCTTCCGGAGCGTTGCCCGGGCCTCGCGCTGCGGGTTGAGAGTGCTTGTCATGGGTGTCTCCAGAATGATCAGGGGCGGGTGCCGGATGCGGCGGGGGCGGGGGAAGAGGCCAGCGCGGCAATCCGCTGCAGTGCCAGTTCGGCGTAGAGCGCCGCGCCGTCGGCGAGGACGCCGTCGTCGAACGTGGCGTAGGGGGAGTGGTTGAAGGCGGACGTGGCGTGGTCCGCGTCCCGGGGCACGGCGCTCAGCCCGATGAACGTGGACGGGACTTCCTCCATGACCCGGGAGAAGTCCTCCGAACCGCTGAGCGGGTTGGCGAAGCGGACGTGCCGGTCTTCGCCGAAGAGTTCGTGGATGACCCGCTCGGCCGTGTGCGTCTCGTCCTCGTCGGTGACGCTGAGCGGGTACTCGTCCCGGTAGTCCACGTCCACCTCAAGTCCATGGGCTGCGGCGATGCCCTTGAGCAGCGTAGGGATGGCGGCCATCATTTTCTCCCGGGCCGCCGCCGAGAACGTGCGCACCGTCGCTTCGAAGCGCGCGGTCTCGGGGATGATGTTGCGCTTGGTGCCGGCCTGGAGCACGCCCACGGTCAGGACGACGGGATCGAACATGTTGAACTGGCGCGTGATCATGACCTGAAGCGCGGTGACCATCTCCGCCGCGGCCGTCACCGGGTCCTTGGCGGCATGCGGCGCGGAGCCGTGTCCGCCGGCGCCGAACACGGTGACAAAGAGGCCATCGGAGGCGCTCATGATCACGCCCGGGCGGGTGCAGAAGCGGCCGTACGGCTCCAGCGACGAAAACACGTGCATGCCGTAGGCGGCGTCCACCCGGCGGCCTGCGGCGTCCAGCACGCCCTCGCGGATCATGTGGCCGGCGCCGTCGAAACCCTCCTCCCCGGGCTGGAACATCAGGACGACGTCGCCCGCGAGTTCGTTCCGCCGCTCGGCCAGGAGCGTTGCGGCACCGGTGAGCATCGCCGTGTGGAGGTCATGGCCGCAGGCGTGCATGGCGCCGTCGATCCGGGACGTGAAATCGGCGCCGGTTTTTTCCTGCACCGGCAGGGCGTCCATGTCCGCCCGAAGCAGCACGGCGGGGCGCCCCGCGGCGTTGGCTGCAGGCTCCCCGCCGCGCGGTGCCTGCCCGCGGAGGACCGCCGTCACCGACGTCGTGTCCCGGCCGAGGCTGATCTCGTAGGGGAGTCCTTCGAGCGCCTTGAGCACCTTTTCCTGCGTCCGCGGGAGGCTCAGGCCAATCTCCGGCTCCCGGTGCATTTCGTGCCGGAACCGTGTGAGGTCTCCCTGCAACTCCTTGGCGTCTGCGGCGGTAGTCATTCATCCTCCAGGTCTCGGTGGTGCGTTTTTCGGGGCGCCTGTGGATCCAGGCTTTCGTGATGTTCTCCGGCCATTCTGTAGTGGCGTGCCTCACATCGGACGGTGATTGCTGGAATAATGCAGAACCAAGAGGCAATTCAAAGGATTCGCGCATTCTAGAAAGGCAGGGGATGGAACTCAGCGAGGATGACCTGGCGCTGATCAACGCGCTGCAGATAGCGCCCCGCCTGAGCTGGCACGACGCGTCCGAGGTCCTGGGCGTCCACGCCACCACCCTGGCCGCCCGCTGGGAGCGGCTGCGCGCCGCGGGCGCCTCCTGGGTCACGGCCCATCTGATCGGTGATCCGAAACAGATGTGCCTGGCCATGGTGGATATCGACTGTGAAATGCACCGGCGGGCGCAGGTGACCGCGGCCCTCGCCGCACTGCCGGCCGTTGTCACGATCGATGAGGCCGCCAGCAACCGGGACCTGATGCTGACCGTGATCACTCCGTCCCTGGAACAATTCAGTGCCGATGTCGTGGCGCGGTTCAAAGACATCGAAGGGCTGGTGAAATACCAGATCGCCTTGTGCACCCGGCTCCACAGCGGCGGCGGTGCCTGGCGGCTCAACGTCCTGGACCGCAAGCAGCAGTCGGCGCTGGCGGCCCTGGCCGGCCCGGAAGCGACAGGCCTGATGCATGCCGTGCCCGCCGGGCCGCCGTTGCAGGCGAGCCATCTGGCACTGCTTCCGTTCCTTTCCAGGGACGGGCGGGCGTCGGCTGCCGAAATGGCGCGGGCCCTGGACCGGCACCCGGCCACCGTGCAGCGGCAACTCAGCCGGGTCCTGGCCAGCGGAATGCTGTCCTTCCGGTGCGAAATTGCGCAGAAGGAGTCCGGGTTCCCCGTCACGTGCCAATGGTTCGCCAACGTTCCTGCAGGCCAGCACGACGCCGCAGCGGCGGCCCTGCGGGGTTTCCGGAACATCAGGCTCAGCGCCTCCACCACGGGCCGCACCAACTTCGTCATCATCATGTGGCTGCAGTCCCTCGCCGAGGTCATGAATGCTGAGCTGGCGCTTCGGCAGCGGGTCCCCGGCATCGAACTGGCCGAGAGCGTCATCATGCTCAGCCCGGTCAAGCGCGTGGGCTGGATGTTGAACCCGGACTCAACGGCCACCGGGGCCGTCGTCGTCCCGGCCCATGGACTCGACGTCGCGGTCTAGAGGAGGATGGTGCGCGCCGCCGGGCAGCTGTGGGATGCTTCCCCTCTAGCTTTCAACCAGAACCGTGCAACCGAGACCTCAGCGTTGGTTGAGGTCCTGCGGCTGCCTCCATGACTATCGATCAGGCCCCTCCCGTGTCCCGTTCCGCCCCGACCCTGGCCCCCGAACCGGCCGGCATCTTCCACCGCAGCTACCTGCTCGTGACGTTCGGCGCCTGCGCGCTGGTGTTCCTGGCAGCGTTTGAGTCCTTGGCGGTGACCACGATCATGCCGCTGGTCAGCCGTGAACTGGGCGGGGCCGGCCTGTATGCGCTGGCCTTCGCCGGCCCGCTCGCCACCGGCGTCATCGGGATGGTGGCCACCGGGAGCTGGTCCGACCGGCGCGGGCCCGTCGTTCCGCTCTACGGATCGGTGGCCATGTTCGCGCTCGGCCTGCTGATCGCCGGAACCGCCGTTGACATGCCCGTTCTCGTGTCCGGGCGGCTCGTGCAGGGACTGGGCGGGGGCGGCATGACGGTGGCGCTCTACGTGGTGATCGCCCGCGTGTACCCGCCGGTGCTGCATGCGAAGATCTTCGCGGCCTTCTCCGCCGCGTGGGTGGTCCCGTCCCTTGTGGGTCCGTTCGCGGCCGGGCTCGTGGCCCAGCTGGCCAGCTGGCACTGGGTCTTCCTGGGGGTGGTGGGACTGGTGCTGCCGGCCCTGCTCATGATCGCTCCTGCCTTGCGCGGACTGCGCGGCACCGCCGAAGGCGCCCCCGGTGACCCCCACCGAATCGGCCCCCGGAGCGACCCCAACGGCACGGCGGACCCCCGGCAGCCGAAAGCCCCGCGCACGACCTCGGGCTACGCCCGGCTGGCCTGGGCAATGCTTGCGGCGCTCGCCGTGCTGGGACTGAACCTTTCCGCGCAGGTACCCGTGGCCGGGGGTGCCCTGGCGGCGGCCGCCGTCGTCGTGGCGCTCGTAGCGGTCCGTCCCCTGATGCCGCAGGGAACCCTCGCAGCCCGCCGCGGACTCCCGAGCGTCATCCTGACCCGCGGCCTCGCGTCCGCCGCCTTCTTCGGGGCTGAGGTGTACCTGCCCTACCTGCTGGTGGAACGCTATGTCTTCTCGCCCACGTTCGCGGGTCTCACCCTCACCGGCGGCGCGCTCGCGTGGGCGGCGGCATCGGCCATCCAAGGCAGGCTCGGTGCCCGGTTGGGCCATCGGCGTGCGGTCCGGATCGGTTCGGCGCTCGTGCTCGGCGCCGTCGTCCTGGCACTCGTGACCACGGTGCTGGCGTGGCCGGCCGCCGTCGCGATCACCGGCTGGGTATTTGCCGGCGGCGGCATGGGCTTGATGTATCCGCGCCTGAGCGTCATGACCCTGGCCCTTTCCACCAAGGACACGGAAGGCTTCAACAGCTCGGCGATGTCCATCTCCGATTCCCTGGGCGGCGCACTCGCCCTGGCCGCCACAGGGTTGGTCTTTGCCGCGTTCACGACGACGGTCGCGTCCTTTGCTGGGGTGTTCGCCTTGACGGCGGTGGCAGGCGCTGCCGCCGTCGCGGTTGCCCCGCGCGTCGCCGCGCACCCTTAGCCGCGCACCCGCTGCGGCAGCGAAAGGAGCTCCGGCCGGAAACCGGCCGGAGCTCCTTCGCGGAGTTCCGCCCCGGGCAGGCTGCCCGGGATCACTTCCCGACGTAAGCTCAGCCGGCTACAGGAGCTTCCTCGGCGGAGCGGAGGGCTTTCCATTCCTCAATCCGGGCTTGCTGCAGCGGCGCCTGGCGGTTGAAGTACCAGGCTGCGCCGAGCAGAAGGAACCAAACAGGTGCCACCACGAGAGCCATCCGGGTGTCATCGGCCTGGGCCAGTGCCACGAGCATGAAGCCGAAGAATGCCAGCACCACATAGGGCATGAAGGCGGAGCCGGGCATCTTGAACGTTGAGGCGGCGTGCAGGGCCGGGCGGCGCCGGCGGAACACGATATAGCTGACGAGGATCATGGACCAGACGAACATCGTCAGGACGGAGGCCACGGACGTGACGATCGTGAAGGCGCCAATGACGGAATCGCCGGCGTAGAGCAGGACCAACCCGGCCAGCAGGAAAATGCAGGAGAACAGCAGTGCGTTCTGCGGGACCTTGCGGACGCTGAGCCTCCCGAATATCTTCGGCGCATTGCCGTCCTGGGCGAGGCCGTAGACCATCCGGGAGGTGGAGTAGATCCCGGAGTTGGCGCTGGAGGCCGCGGAGGTCAGGACCACAAGGTTGACGACCACCGCGGCGATGCCCAGCCCGGCCAAGGTAAACATGCCGATGAACGGGCTGCTGGCCGGATCGATGCTGCGCCAGGGGTTGACTGCCATGATGACCACAAGGGCGCCCACGTAGAACAGCAGCACCCGGATGGGGATGGAGTTGATGGCCCGCGGGAGGTTCTTTTCCGGGTTCTTGGTTTCCGCGGCTGCGGTGCCCACGAGTTCGATGCCCGCGAAGGCGAAAATGGCGATCTGGAAGCCGAGGATGAAGCCGAATACGCCGTGCGGGAACATGCCGCCGTCGTTCCACATGTTGGCCAGGTTCGCCACGGCGCCGCTGGGCGACGTGAAATGCGTGGCGATCATGACAACGCCGGTCGCTATCAACGCGATGATCGCGACCACCTTGATGATGGCGAACCAGAATTCCGTTTCACCGAAGGCTTTGACGCCGGGCAGGTTCAGCAGGATCAGGACCAGAGGGGTGATCAGGGCCGGGATCCAGAGCGGGGTGCCCGGCGCGAGCTTGTCGACGTAACCGGCGATAGCCACGATGTCGGCCACTCCGGTGACCACCCAGAAGAACCAGTAGGACCAGCCGGTGAAAAAACTTGCCCACGGACCGAGAAGGTCACCGGCAAAGTCGCTGAACGACTTGTAGTTCAGGTTGGAGAGCAGGATCTCGCCCATGGCCCGCATGACGAAGAACAACATGGAACCGATGATCATGTAGACGAAAATCACGGACGGTCCGGCGAGGGAGATGGTCTTGCCGGACCCCATGAACAGGCCGGTGCCGATCGCCCCGCCGATGGCGAGCAGCTGGATGTGGCGGTTCCCCAGGGCGCGGGCGAGATGTGGTTCCTGGACCGGGCTGCCTGCGGAGGGCTTTGTTGCGATCTTCGGGACAGCCGTGGTGGTGCGTTCTGACATGTGGCTTCTTCCTTGTTGCAGGCGGGGGCGATGCGCCGTGGAACTCCGGCATCGCGGCCCGCACTGATCCAGCCTTGGCGTGACGGAGGTAACACTTTGTCGTGTGCATCAAGCCTAGAGGCCTTATTCCGCCCGACGCGCCCCGCGCAGGTCCGGCCGGCCGCTTCCACAGGGCAAATCCGCCGCTGTGCCGCCGGAGACGCAACCCCCTTGCGGGATGTTGAGGGGACTCCGTTCGCTGACTTGTCGGCAATATGAGACGCGGGTCACATGGGCGGGGCGTGGCGGCCGGGCTCTGGTAGGCGCTGGTGGCGCGGGGGAGTCGGTGTCGACAACTGTCGATGATCGTAGCCTCAGTTGTCGTCCGGTGTCCCATGTCATATTTTGGCTCTCAGCACACCCGATCCGGCGTCAGCGGGCGGCCAGGCGGGTAGCCCGCAATACGGCGTCGGTGAGGGCCGCCGCCTCGCCGTCGGGTCCGAAGGCGCTGCGGTGCCGGGTGTCGACGACGTCCAGGCGCCACTCGGGCGCCTCGATCCCGAGTTCACTGGCGAGCTGTTCCGCGGTGAAGTACTTCTCCGCCGTGTTGTGCGTTCCCCACGGCGGCAAGCCGTCGGGGTGGTGGCCCACGATGAGCAGGGTCCCGCCCGTCCGCACGGCCGCCGCGGCGAGCTGGAGGGCCTGCTGCCACGGCATCCGGGTGGAATGCAGGAACTGGGCGGTGACCAGGTCGAACTGCCGCTCCGGTACCCAGCTGGCAAGGTCCTGCTGCACCCACTCGATGTTTGCGTCCTGCCCCGCCTCCCGCGCGTGGGCTGCCGCCCGTTCAAGGGCGACGGCGGAGACGTCCAGCGCCGTCACGGCCCACCGGCGGCTGGCGAGCCAGATGGCGTCGGCACCCTCGCCGCAGCCCAGGTCAAGGGCGCTGCCCGGAGGCAGATCGGAGGCCTCTGCGATCAGCTGCGGATTGGGCTGCCCGCTCCACACCCTGGCCCGGCTCCGGTACCTCTCGTCCCACATGTCCGCCGCGGTGCCGGACTCGCCAATGTGGCCGCCGCCGTGGCGGCCGCCTACGTCGACTCGGCTGTGCGCCTGCCCGTCATCATGCTCCGTCATGGTTCTCCTCCGGATCGCTCACTACGTCATTGCAGGACATCATTGCAGGCACGGCACGGTGCGGGCTACCGGGTCGGAGATACACGGAAATCACGGCACGGAAACGCTTCCGAAACCTTCGTCGTGAATGCTGGGCCCAGGACGTTGGCACGCTGGGGAAGGCAATCATCATGGACGCAGAAGAAGCGCGGCACATCAACGCCAGCACTGAATTGGCTGTGGGGGACGAAATCGAGGCGTGGCATAACGGCAGGCTCTTCCACCGTGGCACGGTGAGCCGAACCGTGGCGTCCACCGATCTGTTCTGGCTCCGGGACTCGCGCACGGGCACCCTACGCTTGATCGACGTGGAGGCGTTGGTCATCATGCGGGGAGGCCCCCGGATGATAGACTGGTGAAACTTGATGTGCAGTGATGCCCACTTTGGTCTTGATGGACAGGGTCCTGATTGACCGGAACCGGTTCATCAACCGGTTCCCCGGCCGAATTCTTCACCGAAGCCGTTCGCCGGGAGTGGGTTTTTTCATGTGAGAGGCACATCCTGCGTCGATGAACGCGTTCTATTTGGTCCCGGCCGCCACTGCCGCAAGGTTGGTAGCGGCCCGGTTGATCACCTGACTTTTCTTCGGCGAACCCTTGGGCCAACCGGCACCGGGGGCCGATATCCGCACGGATACCGCCTGAAAGACCTCGAAACATATGACTACTTTTGCTGCCCTCGGCACGCCCAAGACCCTCGCTGACACCTTGACCGCCCAGGGGATCGTGGAACCGTTCCCCATCCAGGTCAAGACCCTCCCCGACACCCTGGCCGGACGCGACGTCCTGGGCCGCGGCCGGACCGGTTCCGGCAAGACCATCGCCTTCGCCATCCCGCTTGTAGCACGACTCGCTGAGCGGGAGGCCAAGCACTTCCGCAAGCCGGGCCGCCCCATGGGACTGGTCCTCGCACCGACCCGCGAACTGGCCACCCAGATCAACGCCACCATCGAGCCGATGGCCAAGGCCATGGGCCTGAACACCACCGTGATTTACGGCGGCATTTCCCAGGCCCGCCAGGAAAAGGCCCTGCGCGCCGGCGTCGACATCGTCATCGCCTGCCCGGGACGCCTGGAAGACCTGATCCGCCAGCGCATCCTGACCCTTGAGGGTGTCGAGATCACCGTCCTGGACGAGGCCGACCACATGGCCGACCTCGGTTTCCTTCCGGTGGTCAAGAAGCTCATGGACATGACCCCCAGCCAGGGCCAGCGACTCCTCTTCTCCGCCACCCTGGACAACGGCGTGGACAAGATCGTCCAGCGTTACCTGTCCAACCCGCTCACCCACGCTGTGGATGAATCACAGGCTGCGGTGACCACCATGGAACACCACGTGCTGGTCGTCAACGACCAGACCGTCAAGAAGCAGCTGATCGTCGAGCTCGCCTCGGGTGCCGGCCGCCGGGTGCTCTTCATGCGCACCAAGCACCACGCACGCAAGCTGGCCAAGACCCTGACCGACGCCGGCATCCCCGCCGTCGATCTTCACGGCAACCTGTCGCAGAACGCCCGTGACCGCAACCTGGCCGAGTTCTCCTCCGGCGAAGTCCGCGTCCTGGTCGCCACCGACGTGGCCGCCCGCGGCGTCCACGTCGACGACGTCGAACTCGTCATCCACGTGGATCCGCCCACGGAGCACAAGGCCTACCTGCACCGTTCAGGCCGCACGGCCCGCGCCGGCTCCGACGGCACTGTCGTCACGCTGACGCTTCCCGAGCAGCAGTCGGACGTCAAGAAGCTCATGAAGGCTGCCGGCGTCGAGGTCAACTTCGAGCGCGTCACAGCCAACTCGCCGCTCGTGGCCGAACTTGTCGGCGAGATGGCCGACAAGATCGATCCCCGCACCCGCGCTGCACTGCTTGCTGCAAAGTCCAACCAGGGCGGCGGCACCTCCACGGGCGCCAATGCCGAGCGCAAGCGCGCCCGCCGTTCCACCCAGGCTGCACCCACCGCGGGTGGCCGGGGCGGTCGCGGCGGACGCGGACGCGTCGGAACCGAAGCTCCCCGCACCGACCTTCCCCGTGCAGAGCGCCGAGCCGTGGCCTACGAAGGGCAGGCCGCGGCGCGCAACGCCGCTGAGCGTGTAGCGGAAAAGAACGAGGACCGGATGGACGCCGAGCGCGCAGCACGACGCAACGCCCGCGGCCGGTCCACTGCATACGCGCACCACAACGATGTTCCGGCTTCAGGCGGCCGCGCATCCGCCGGCCGGGGTTCTGACGGCCGGGCAGCCGAGGGACGCAGCGATGCCCGCGGCGCTTCGGCACCCCGCAGCGGCGCACCCCGCTCGGGCGCACCCCGCACCGGCGGCGCGCCCCGCACCGGGGCTTCGGCTGGCGGCCAGCGCGGCGGACGTCCGGCAACGGGCCAGCGTGCAGCTGCCGGCGCCAAGTCCGGCGCAAACCCGGCTGTGTGGTCCTCCAACACTGACGGAACCTCGGGCGGATCTTACGCAGGTGGCGGCAATGGCCGCTCCGGTGAAGGCCGTCCGGCGCGCAGCGGACCCCGCCGTGCGTCCGCTCCGGCATCAAACGAACGCCGCAGCCGCTAATCCCCAACCTCGCAAGCTCGGTCAGGGAACCCGGCGGTCGTGGCCCCAGCTTAACCACCGTCGAGTGCTCCAAAACCGCCGTTATGAACCTTCTAAACGGCAGTTACGGAGCACTCGATGAGGTTTCAGGACCTACCCGGCGGCCCTACCAGCCGCGGGCGCGCCACTCTTCCAGGTGGGGCCGCTCCGCACCCAGTGTGGTGGGCTTTCCATGGCCCGGGTGCACCACGGTGTCATCCGGATAAACGTCGAACAGCCGCTCGCTGACGTCGGTGATGAGCTGGGCGAACCGCGCGGGATCCTTCTGGGTATTGCCCACGCCGCCCGGGAACAGCGAGTCGCCGGAAAAGATGTGTGCCGGGCCCTCCGGGTCCTGGTACACGAGGGCGATTGAACCCGGGGTGTGCCCCCGCAGGTGCACTGCCGTCACATCGAATCCGTCGAAGTTGCCGACGTCCCCGTGACTCAGCAGCACATCCACCGGCACCGGCAGCTCCGGGGCGTCGTCCGTCCCGGCCGCGGTCCGGACACCGGTGGCTTCCACGAGGCCGGGCAGTGCACGGACGTGGTCCCAATGCTGATGGGTCGTAGCGATCAGCGCCAGCTTGGGCGCGGCCGAGGTATCCGCGGCGGCGTCCGCAAGCAGTTCCTGAATGGCCGCCAGATCATCGGCGGCATCGATCAGCAGCTGCGCGCCGGACTGCCTGGCGGTGAGCAAGTACACGTTGTTGTCCATCTCGCTGACTGAAATCCGGCGGATGGTGATGTCTCGAAGTGAGTGAATGAGCGAGTCCATGGGCATCAGTCTACGGACGGACTATTCGCGGCCCTGCGAAACCCAGCTGGGGTCCGCGGAACGGGAGCCGACGACGGCGTCCGCGGCGGCGTCGAGCTTGTCCAGTTGCGCCGGGGTGAAGGCGAGCGCCAGGGCGCCCAGGTTCTCGTCGATCCGGTACGCCTTGCGGGTTCCGGGGATGGGGACGACAGGAAGCCCCAGCTTGCTGCCCTGCGCCAGCAGCCAGGCCAGCGCAACCTGGGCCGGCGTCGCCTCCAGCTCGGAAGCGACCGCCTGCACCGCAGCCACCACACCACGGTTGGCCTCCGCGGCATCCGCGGCGAAACGCGGGATGTTGCGGCGGAAGTCGTTGCTGCCAAGCTTCGAGGCGTCAACCGTGCCAGTGAGGAACCCCCGGCCGAGCGGCGAGTAGGGCACGAAGCCCACGCCCAGCTCGGCCGCGGCGGGAACAACATGAAGTTCTACATCCCGGCTCCAGATGGACCATTCGCTCTGTACGGCTGCGATCGGGTGGACACTGTTAGCTTCGCGCAGTTCCTCGGCCGTGACCTCGGACAGGCCAAGGTGCCGCACCTTGCCCTGCTGCACAAGCGCTGCCATGGCCTCCACGGTTTCCACTATCGGAACGCGGAGGTCACGGCGGTGCATGTAGTAGAGGTCGATGGTGTCGGTCCCCAGCCGTTGCAGGCTGCGGTCCACGGCCTGTTTGACATAAGAGGCGTCGCCGCGGATGTCACGGTAGCCCTCCGCCGGGCTGCCGACGAGGCCGAACTTGGTGGCCAGCTGGATTTCGCCGCGGCGGTCCTTGAGCAGCTGCGCGATGAGCTCCTCGTTGCTGCCGCCGCCGTAGATGTCCGCCGTATCGATGAAAGTCACGCCGGAGTCCACCGCATGGTGCAGGGTCTGCAGCGCCTCGGCCGGGTCCACCTGTCCGTACACCGGAGTTAGTGCCATGCCGCCGAACCCCAGGGGGCTGACTGAAAGGCCGTCGCCGAGCCGGACTGATGCTGCCGCTTCGATATTCATGGAACTCCCCATCTTCTGGATTGCACATGTGACTGTCGTCCCTGCCAAGAACTCCGGCCGGCGCCGGAGTATTCCGCCGCTCCCGCCCAGTTGCCAGCCACCATCAGGGTGACGCCACAGCGTGTTGCAGCGTGTCGGGGCGCACAGGCCTGGTGAACAGCGGAGCAACTGGGCGGGAGCGTCGCCTCGGTCCCGCCTTGCCGCCCATCCCAGGGAGCGGCCTGTCCTCTAGGCGCCGTCTGCTACAGGGTCGATGGACACGACGGCCAGGAAGCCGCGGCCCAGGATTTCCGGCGTGGCCGTATCTGTCCCGATGACGGCGTCGTACCGGCTCAGCTCGATATGTTCCGCGTCCTGGCGCCCGCCGGCCGCCGGCTCGCCCGGTGCCGGCTCGCCGGGTGCGGGCGCGCCGGGTGCGGGCGCGCCGGGTGCGGGCGCGCCGGAGTCGTTCCTGGCACCGGGGCGGACTGTCGCCTGTCCTTGGAGCAGGATCCCGAGTTGGCCCTCGAACACGGGATGGGCGCGTTTCTTGGAGAGTTCGATGATGGAGGTGTAGCCCTTGAAGGAGCCGCCGCGCGTGATGACGTTCAGGTCCCGGATGTCGCCAGTGGGCAGGGCGGCTGACGAAATTGCATCGCCCGAGAACCGGAACGGGCGGTATTTCTCGAGGGGGTGCTCGGTGCCGTCGACGCTCAGGAGCAGCAAGTCGCCATCGATGACAGTAAGCACGCGGTCCATGCCGGGGAAGGCGGAGAAGTCTCCGGCCTTGGACACCTCGGCGATGCTCACCCGCCAATCCCAGGCGCTGCCCGGGGCTGTGGCCGTAACTGCAGAGACAGTCTTGGGGCGGCTGGCCAGTTCGCGGGTTACCCCGCCGCCGTTGCGCCAGGGTTGGGCTTTGAGCGTGGCATAGCGGATGATCTCCATTCTCCCAGCCTATCCGCCGCCACCGGCCAGGCCGCCGTCCCATGCCCGATGTGACACCGGTGGAAGGAACCGCAACTCGGCACGGCGGCGCGCTCTTGCTAACGTCAGAGACAACAAGTGCTGCAGAAGGAGCCCGAATGTTCGTCAAAGTGTGCGGCCTCAGCACAACGGAGTCGGTCCGGGCCGCGGCTGAGTCCGGGGCTGACGCCATCGGCTTCGTCCTGACCCGAAGCCCCCGGGAAGTCACGCCGGCCCACGTCAGGGACCTCCTTGCCCACGTGCCACCCGGGGTCCCCGCAGTGGGTGTGTTCCGGCACGAGCCGGCCCATTCTGCTGTCGGACTGGCACGCGAGGCGGGCCTGGCCTGGGTCCAGCTGCATGGCGACCGTTCCCCGGCGGACGTCGAGGCAGTGCACGACGCCGGGATGAAGGTCATCCGGGCCGTCACCATGTCCGCCCCTGCCGAGGCCTTCGGAAGCTGGGGCGAGGAGCTGCTGCTCGTCGACGCCGCGGTACCCGGTTCGGGCGAGGCCTGGGACTACGGCTCGGTCCGGGCCAGGGACCTCGCCGGCCGGCACTGGCTGCTGGCCGGCGGGCTGGATCCGGCCAACGTTGCCCGCGCGGCAGCAGAAGCCGGTGCGTGGGGCGTGGACGTTTCCTCCGGCGTCGAATCGTCCCGCGGCGTCAAGGACCTGGCCAAAATCCGGGACTTCGTCAAGGCGGCCAAGTCCGCGGGATGAGAGCCGGCCGCCGCGACCGCGCCGCCTGGCCGGGCGTGCCCGGGTCGCACCGATGAGAGCTGGCCGCCGCGACCGCGCCGCCTGGCCGGGCGTTCTGCGCACAACAGTGGCAACCGGGACAATTCCCGGTTGCCACTGTTGGAACTCACTCAATCCAGGAGTTCCCCGCGCCTGGGGCTGAGTGAGCCGAATTTTTCCTAGGCGCTATGGGGATGTCTTGATGACGACATCGTCGATGTATTCATCGCCCATCTGGCGGTTGTGCTCGGCTCCGAGTTGGACTTTGCTCAGCCCGGTTCCCGCCATACTGACGGCGGCGCTGGAATACTTCTGCACCCCGTCAAACCAGACCTGGACCGTTGACGCGGAGCCGTTGGAAGTCACCCGCATAGAGACATGATGCCAAGCGCTGAGTGTAATGCTTCCGGCGATCAGCTTCGTGTAGACGAAAGCCCCGTTCGGTGCAGTCACGCGTAGCCACAGCTGGCCATTGCTGTTGTAACGGTAGATATCGGCAACGCGGGTGGTGCCGGAGAAGAAGCGGAAGTACGGTACATCATTCCCGGCGACTCCTGCGGTGGTGATGTCGAACCAGCCGTCGGCGTAGGAAGTCTTGGTGCCGGCGGCCAGGGCCGGGGTGGAGAGGTTCGCGAGGGAACCGGAATCGCTGGTCACATGCAGCTTAGCCGAGTGGGTCCCAGCGTGCGCGGGCGAACTTGCGACAGTTGCTGTGCCTGTCCCCGACGTCGTCGCCGTAAGCGGGCAAAGGCTGCCGCCCTCAAAGCTTGAAGCGACCGCCACGGTTCCGGGGTACGAATTCGTCGGCACAGGCGTGCCCACGTTGCAGGTCGCCGCCGAACTTGCCTGTGCGGAACCGAAAACAAGGGTACCGGCTACGAGCAGTCCGAGCGTCCCCACCGTGCTGAGTGCTTTTAGTTTTCTCATTGATTTACTTTCCGTGCTTGGTTCGACTTGTTCTTTTGATCTCGCGCCGTAGCAACGAGCACACTGGCCCCAGTCACGCCAGTTGCACCATCTGTACCGCCACCGAGATGCCGATTACAGACAGGAGGGCCGCGGTCGCAATGACAACCGCGCGCGGGAGTGCCTTCTCAGGATTCAAAACACGAAGGACCTCGCAGCCGACGAGAGCGGCTACGGTGGCCAATCCCAACAAAAAGACGATCATTTCGCACCTGCCAAGGAGCGCGTGGACCTCTTGAAGTCGAGGCCAAGCAGGCCGAGCGTGACGAGGGCCAGCAGGCACACACCTGCCGGCGGCGCCCAGATGCGTGCGTAGACCATCGCGGTCGCCACGAGCGTGGACATCGCGAGACTGAAGGCGATTGCGATTGCGATGCTGAGGGGAAGTGCCCCGGTCGCCTTCAGCGACCGCGGAGGGTCGAAGCGAAGCAACAGGACCAACGCTGTTCCAGGCCCGGCCAGCATCAACAATCCGATGACTGCCAGTCTGAGGCCGCCGGGCCCGAAGAAGGAAAGCGGTAAGGCGGCGGCGGCGACGGCTGCCGTCGCGTAGCTCACGTAGCGGCGTTCATTTGCCATTGTTTACTCCTTGGATGTGGAAGATCACGCCGCCGGCATTCTCGAATACTTTGGTCCAGCCAGGGCTGGTGCCGCACGTGGCGATGAAATGCTGGAGGTCACCTGGGGGAGTCGCACCGCGCAGATCGGCGGCCGCCTGCTGGCTGTCAGTGACGATGACGTACGCCCCGGCGTTGTGGGCGATCTGGTTGGCACCGTCGCACGAGAGCGGACCGGCCCCCGGCCTCGGCTCGGCAGGCACGAGGGCCCGGTAGTCGTAGTCCGCGTAATGCTGGAATTTCCACGGTGTATTGCGTACCGCTTCGATCAGCACGGAGCCGGTAGGCGCCGTCGAGTAGAGCTCATTCACGACGGCGATTTCGTCGCTGCTGAAGCTCTCCATGGAGTCGTTGCCGTAGCGGGTGACGATAGTGGTTGTGGCGAGCACGGCGCCGAGCAGCAGCAGGGTCAGTGCCCGCCGCAGTCCCAGACCCGCAGTCCTGTCCGAGAGCAGCGGCAGTACCGCAAGGCAGGCCGCGAACGGCAAGCTGAACATGTACAGGCGAAGAAGAAGTTCACCGCCATACGGCTGGGCCGGGATCAGGGCGAGCGGTGCGAGGGCGCCGACAGCTGCGGTGAGCCACGGCGTCTTCCGCTTGTGGCCTACAACGGCGCCGATGACGGCAAGGATCCACACGAGGGCGACCTCGGCGATCCGCGTGTAAACCACCCACAGATGCGAATCGCTGCCGGAAACCTTGGTGGACAGCGCGCCGACGGTGTTTGCGCCGATGTCGCCGAACGACGCGAAGAGCTGTCCGGCGTGGCCTTGGACATACGCTGTGGCAACAAAGAGCAGCCAGCCCACCGGCAGGACCGCGGCCAGTACGGGCAAGAAGCGAAGCCGCAGCCGGCCCGTCAACAGAAAGGCGACCAGGATGGGGACCACCGCAAACGGCGTGAGCTGATGCGATGCCGTCATCGCCACGAGGAACAGTGAACAGACAACGACGAGGGCAGCGGCCTCGCCTCGGGACGGTTCGATGATCCCTTGCCGCTGAACTGAACCGTCCAATCTGGCCACGACCCGGGAAAGTCCGGTGGTGAGCCGGTTGCGGTTTGGCTGCCATGCCCATCCCGTGAATACGCCAAGGAGGCAGGCAAAGAGCGTCACCATGAGCACGAAGGAATAGGCCTGAGGTGACAGATAGTCCTGCCCGACCCAGCTGGTCAGATAGAACATCCACACGGCAGCCCATGCCTGCCGGGGGGTGGAGGTCAAGCGTGTGGCCAGGGCCAGGAGGGGCGCCAGGAGTATGACGTTTACCCCCAGGGGTGCCCACGTCGCGATGCCCATCAGGTCCTTGACGCCGGTTGCGCCCGACACCATACCCAACAGGTTGAAAAAGCCCGGCCAGCTGAAATAGGCGTCCAGGCCTGTGTCCAACTGCCCGGACTGGGCAATGTTGTCGGCAATGCCCAGGTGCCGGAAGGTGGCCTCAAGGCGGGGTAGGCCGTGGATGATCGGGTCGGCGCCGTGGAGGATTACTACCGTGGCCAGAACCTGCCACGTCAGAAGCGTCGGAATGAACCTTCGAAGACTCAGCGACGCCACAAATCCGCCCAAACTGAGGGCCAGCGCGACGAAGTAGGCGGGCGGGAGAGCGTCGATGAGACCCGAGCCGCCAATCCGTTGGGGATCGACGCCGGTCATGCTCCAGACCCCGATGACCAGCGCCGCTGCGGCTACGCCAGCGAGAGCGTTGACCTGCCAGGAGGGAGTCAGCCCGAGGTTGCGGTCGGTGGGTGGCTTCGCACCGCTGTGCCTGGCGTGATCTTCCCGCTTGTGGGAAGTGCGCACGGGGACAGTTGCTGCCGTTTCGTGTGTCATGGTTTCTCGATTCCAGAGGGCTGGTGTTGCAATGCCGTAGGAAACTCTGAGTTTTTTACGGCGGTGGGCATCACTCGGGTAAGCGCGATCAGACGCTGTACGGCGATCAGGGCAACCGCCGCCTGGGCGACGGACCAGAGTACGGATACGCCGGTTAGGCCATAATGCTGGGCTACTGCTGCAGCCGGTGCCACGACCAGTGCAGCGGCCAGGACTGCGACAGTTGTGGATTCAATCAGACGCCCTTGCGCCCGGCACAGCCCGTAATAGACCTGGGTCACGCAGCTCAAGAGCAGTGCCGGCACAAGTACGGGAAGCAGGACCCAAGCGGAGGCATACTGCGGTCCAAGAAGGCGAAGGAGGAAGGGGCCGGCAAGCATCAGGATCAGCCCGGCCGCAAGCGTCAGTAAGAGGCTGGCCCGGAGTGCGGAGGCGACGAGGCCAGGCCGCGAGCGCGTGCCCGCCAAGGCTGTCTGGAGGGTGAAACCGGCGGATTGCGGCACAAAGAAGACTGCCGACGCCATCATCCACACGATGTACCACGCGGCAGTCGCCGCAGGGCCCAGCGTGGACGCAACGATCAGGGGAAGCAGGTACCCGGGCGCGCGGTCGGCGAGCATGAGCGCGTGGTTCGGAAGCCCGGGCCGCAGGAGTTTCAAGGCCGACCCTGGCCGCAGGCCGTGCCGCCAGTCCGGGGAGACTTTGGCGCGGCCAAGCTGACGCAGACCCACGAGAACGCTGGCCAGCGCACCAAGTGCCACAGCGCCGATAACGACCGATAGTTCGTGGATGCCGGCGGCGAACGCGATGGCGAGGAACGCAAGCTGCACCAGGCTTTGCACGAGACTGCGGCCGAGCGTGCGGTCGGCGCGTTCCTGGGCAACGCCCACGTGATCGAGCTGATAGGCACTCGCAGCGAAGAGAGCCGTGGCCACAAAGATGACGGTTACCAGCGGATCGTTCCAGGCTTCTCCGACCCCGGAACCGAGGGAGTGTGTGGTGGCGACAAGCGCTCCGGCCCCTATGAGCGAAAAGGTGCCTACCGTGAACAGGCTGGTGGCTATGAGGCGGCGCCCACCGTCATTTTCGGCGGGAAGGAGCGTGAGCGTGGCGGGCCCGACGCCGAGCATGCCCAGCTGCACGGTCAGGAGGGCCGCGGACACGACCGCAGAGCCCAGACCAATTTGCGCCGGTGGAAGTACCACGGCTGCGAGCGCCCAGAACAGGAAGCCGGTCAGCATTGGGGCTACCCTGGCCGCGGCCAGCCACGCCGCGTTCCCGCCGACGGAGAGCGTCTGGTTTGCGGGGCGCAGGATCTCACCGAACATGGCGCGGTAGTTATAGAGAAAAAAGCACATCCAATAGGGCAGGTAACGGGGGGCGCGCACCAGTGACAACCCCACACCCCGGACTGAAGCCATCAGTGGAAGTGCCACCAACCAACCGGCGCGCGCTGGATGTTTGCGGACGGTCCGGGCCATCCCGGCGCCGTCCTGGAGCCACTGGTCGCGGGCGGAATCAAAGCTGTCGCCGAACCTGTGCCGGACCTCTGTGGTGCTGGAGACGCCCAGCCGGTAGCCGGCCTGCTCCAGCCGGATCCGCAGCTCGACATCTTCGCCGGAGCGGAAGTTGTCATCGAACCCGACCGAAAGCAGTACGTCACGGCGCATCAGGGTGGCGCAGACACCAAACCAGCTACGCACGCGGCTGTGGTTGTGATGCCAGGCCAGCGCGGCACCCCAGTAGCCCGGACCGTCGGCTTCGCTGGCCAGCCCGAACTGCAGGCCGTCGTAGCCGCCGGACTCGAACTCCTCCAGCAGCCGCCCCAAACTGTCCGGCGGAAGTACGACGTCGGCGTCTATCAAGGCGATCACATCGCTCCGGGCGCTGCGTGCCCCCAGCATCCGTGCGGCCGGCAAACCGCGGCCCTCGTCGGAGATGACGGTCGCCCCGAAGGACCGGGCTATCTCGACGGTGTCATCGGTCGAGCATCCGTCGATCACAATCATTTCGTGCGGGTGTTGGCGCCCGATTGACGCCAGGCATTCGCCCAACCAAGCAGCTGCGTTGCGCGCCGGAACGATGACCGACACTTTAAGATCGCCCACGTCGCCTCCCCTCACTCGTCGAGCTTCGAGCGGACCAGGTTCGCAATGAAGTCCGAGGCCTGGTCGGCGGACCAGGAAGCCGGCAGCCGAAGCAACCAGCACGGCACGTCTTCCAGCGCCCGCTTCACCACGGCAGCCTTTTGCCCGAAGTGCTCCTCCAGCGGCACCAGGCTGGTCGCGCCGAGAGCCTCGACGAGGCGGCGCGAGACCATGGGCAGCTCAGAATGGAAATTCCCGACAATGCGGGACGTCATCCACTCTGTGCTTCGGGCTTCCAGCCGGGCGTCAGATCCGTCATAGCGTTCCAGGAAGATGGCAAGTTGAGCTGGCGCCGCCGATGAGATGCGGTTCGAACCGAAGACATGCTCCGGCTGGACCATCCGGTGCTCGGGGGACCAGCGCCTCGTGAATGCCGCAGTTTTCGGATAGCGGACAATGACCGGGTGAACTGCGGTGGCCAGGTGGGCGACCGGGGTCGTGAGCCATCCTGGTGCCAACGGCTTGCGCGTCCCGCGAAACATGTCCGGGTAGATGGCCCGGTGATGGGGCTTGATGAACATCGGTTTGGCGTATCCCATGAGCATGCCGCCGGCGCCCAGGAACGCCCAGTCATCGGCCATGAAGCGGACGTCACGCATGGCAACGAGCTTCGCCACGGTGCTGGTTTTTCCGACGCCTCCCCAAGCCGGCAGGAGAACGCCGGAGCCACGGAAATCCACCACAGCGGCATGGATCATGGCGGTCTCTTCCTCGACGCAGAGCCGGTCCAGCAGCGGGATCACGGAGGTCAGCAACTCGCCGGCGCCTTCGATCCGGTATCCGGCGGCCGTTTCAATGATCTGGACCCGGTCCGCGGGGATATAAAGGGAGTCGCCGGTAAAACGGTAGGCATCCTCCGCATGCGATTGACCGGAAACAGGCGAAACCTTTCCGCCGATGGTAATCCGCCTGGTCGCGCCGGATTCGCCGAGGAACGGTGCCAGCATGTCGCGCAGTTGCGACTCGCCGGGTGTCCCGGCCTCCACATCGATGCCGACGACGCCGTGGACGTCAAAGCTGGCGCCGACTGACGCTCCGGTCGGCTGCTTCACATCTCGTTCAGACTGGCTCATGATCGACGCTTTCTGTGGTCGGGGTGGCCGCCGGGGAAACCTGCCGGCCGTGCGGGTCGTATGTTCGTTTCACTGGACTTCCCGCCAGAGGTCGTCCGGTGCCGGGCTTGCTTGGAGCGGCGCCGGCGCTGCCGGTAGGCGGCGGCCGCGCACGTATCCGCTGGCGGTGGCCGCGAGCACAGCGATAATGGTCGCTGCCCGGCCAAGGCCAGCCGGCTCCTCGCCCCGGATCCAGCCGCGGACTCCGCTGAACACCGCACGCGGCAGAATCTGCCGCACGTAGCGCCGTTCAGGGCCAAGCGCACGCTTGTGCCCGACTATCCTGCTGACCTGAGCCTTCGAAATCCCTTCGGACCACGAGCGAGCGAACATGTACCGCAAGCCGCCCCGCCCTGCAGGAACGTGGTGATGCACGAGGGCTGCCGGTTCGTAAACGACCCTGGAACCTGGGGAGCCCAGGACAGCCCGGATGCATAGTTCGGTCTCTTCGCAACCGAGGGGGGTGGCGCCTTGGCGGCCCAGAGACGTGTTGAAACCCCCGACCCGATTGATGACGTCAGCACGGAATGACATGTTGGCCCCAATGACGTTGCGCACCTCTGCCGCGACCTTGGGCATGCCCCGATACGTGCAGCCGACGATCCAGTCCAACTCTTCGGCGAAGTGACCGGGCCGCCCGGTCTCCCATAGCGGTTCGACACGGCCGCCGACTCCGAGGACATCCAGGTCGTCGTAAAGGGTTGCAAGCCGCTCAAGCCAATCCGGAGCCGCCTCGGCGTCGTCGTCGAGGAAGGCCACGATCTCCGAATTTGCCACGCCGACCCCGGTGTTGCGGGCGCCGGCGAGACCCTTTGGGCCTGTGTTCTCCACGATCACTGCATCCGGGACGGTGAAGATGAGTCTCTTGTAAAGGTCTACGTTGTAGTCAACGACGACGATCGTCTGCTTGGGCGTCAGTGTCTGGGCGCGGACGGAGTCCAGGGCACCCATCAACAGATCCCAGCGCTCTTCTGAGTAGGAGCAGATGACCACGGACACTGCCGGGAGGATGGGGATCAGGGCCATCCTACTCACCCACCCGCAGTCCCAGAACACTCTGGGGATCCGTGGGGATGTGGGGGAAGACGGTACTGGGGTACTTGTATTTCACCCGTCGCAGGGTCTCGGGACGGGCCCCTGCCGTGGGCGCCTCCCAACTGATGCGTTCGCGGGCGAGGGTCCGCAGCACGCGCCATCCGTCCCGGAACGTGTGGAGGTTTGACTGCCCGGAGATGCGGTTCAGCTCGTGGCTGGGCACCTCGGCAATTCGCAGGCCGGCCCTGGAGGCCCGTACGATCAGTTCCGTCTCGATCTCGAAGCCGTCTGACTTGAGCTCCAGTATGTCAACGCATTCGCGACGCAGAGCGATGTAGCCGTAGCAGAGGTCTGAAAAGTCGCTGCCAAGGACCGCGTTGGCCAGCCCCGTCAGCATGCGATTTCCGGTGCTGCGCAGCCAGGTAATGTCGTCCGAGCCGCCGCCTGTCACGTAGCGCGATCCCTTGACGAAGTCGTATTCATGTTGGAGCGGCGTCACCAGCCAGCCGATTTCCTGGGGGTCCATGCTGCCGTCGCCATCCAGCATGACGATGATGTCGCCGGATGCCGCGGCGAATCCCGCACGCACTGCGTTGCCTTTGCCCGGACGCGGCTCGGCGACAACCACGACGTCGAGACGCAACGCCCGGGCGACGTCGACTGTGCTGTCGAGGGAGCGACCGTCGACTATCACCACTTCGTCGACATACGAGGGCATCCTGCGAAGCACCCAGGGTAGGTTCATAGCCTCGTTTAGAGTGGGGATCACCACACTGACGGACGGATTTGCCGGCGGAGGCGCCGTCTGCGGACGCACATTCGGTTTGAGATTCGGGATGGACACTGGCCTCACCACTCAATGACGTAGTCTGCTCGCCTCAACTGCAGCGTCCCCGTCCCCACGGCGGGAAGTAGACCCGTCGCTGACCAGTTGAAGGCAACTTGGTTAATACCCCAGGTGTTAAGTATTGGCCGCGCCACCTTGCATTAACCTTGAGTTAAGTTGAAGATTCAACTTTTCCAAAGGCCGGTCGGATGCCGCTGAAAAATGCCGGTCCGTGGAGGCCCGCAACCGGTTGATCAGCAGGTTCCCTCCATGTAACACTGACCGCATGGGGACCCCCGTTCAAGGCAGCGCCGCCCGATGGAACACCCGACGCCTGCGAAAATTCCGACACATTCTCGGCCGCCTGCTGGCTCCTGCACTCGTTCTCGTTCTCGTCGGCTGCGGGGCCGGTCCGGTGTCCCCCGGGAGCCAGGGGACACCTGCGAGTCCGGCACCCGGCTCATCCGTGGAGCCACCCGCCAGCTCAGCCGAGGGCAGCCCCACCGGTGCGCCGACCAGTTCGGCACAGAGCGCCGCCGCCAGTGCGCCGACCAGTTCGACAGAGAGCGCCGCCGCCCGTGCGCCCGCCGGGCAGGCCCCTTCCGTGACCCGAACCACCGACATGACGCCGAGCGGCGATCTGCCCGGCTGGAAGCAGGTTTTTGCAGAGGACTTCACCGCCGGCGACGTCCCTCTTGGTGGTTTCCCTGGCCCTCTCTACGCCGGTCGGTGGAGCGCGGGGTACAAGGACGGCACACCGGACACGGCCGGGCAAGTCAGCGGGGGAAAATCCGGCTACTATCCGACTAAAGTCCTCAGCGTCCACGATGGCGTCCTGGACTGGTATGTGCACTCAGAAAACGGGATTTCGATGGGCGCTGCGCCGGCGCCGGCGATCCCCAACGCGAGCGCCAACCCGAAGCGTGCCAACAGCCTTCTGTACGGCCGCTACTCAGTTCGCTTCAAGGCGGATTCGCTCGCCGGCTTCAAGACGGCGTGGCTCTTCTGGCCGGACAGCGGAATATGGCCGCGGGACGGGGAAATCGACTTCCCCGAAGGCGATCTGGCAGGACCCATTTACGGCGCAGCGCATTTCCGTGGAACGGATCCAAACGCCTTCGATAAGGCGGAGTCGAACATTGACTTCACCTCGTGGCACGTGGCAACCACCGAGTGGACCCCGGGGCGGGTTGAGTTCTTTCTGGACGGGAAGTCTCTCGGCGCGAGCACGACAGCCACGCCCACGACGCCAATGCACTTCATCCTGCAGACCGAGTCGTGCCTGACCGGGTGTCCGCTTCCCACAACAGAGGGGCACGTCTACCTGGACTGGATCGGTATGTGGGAGTTGGCCTGAGAAGCCTGCGAATCGCCGTTGCCGGCCGCTCTCCGGCTACCTTCGGTGGAGGGTGAAGGAATCGGAGAAACTGTATCCCTCTGCCGGGACAAACCGGGCGGCCAGATCGGCCAAAGTGGCCGTGACGTTCAGGGTCCCCAGGGTGGGATTTCGGTTCTTCCCCGACCAGGTCGCGAAATAGCCGGCTTCCGGGTCGTCGCTGTGCACGTCGTAAAGTCCCACGCCGCCCACCCCGATGGTGGCGAAAACAGTCCCGGCGCCCTGCACCATGTCATTGTCGGTGTCCGCCAGGCACGCCGCGGAGAAGCTGGCGGGAACTATTTCCGGGCACTGCCCTCCCACGCCCAGCTGATGCGTCCGCTGATATACGTGGTCATGACCCGAGAGCACAAGGTCGACCCTCTTCTCGATCAACATGTTGGTGAACTCCCGGCCGGCCAGGCAGTCATAGGTGCCCACGCTCAGGCACGGCACGTGCATCGCGACGACTGTCCAAGGGATCTGTCGAGCCTTGGCCCCGTCAATTGCATCGACGGTCCAACGCCACCGTTCGCTGCCCTTCGAGTAGTCCAGCGGCTTTCCGTCGCGGAAATCGATGCCACGGGAAACCAAGATGAAGCGAACGACCGGATTGGCTTCCGGGACGTCCACCCGCCACTGCGTGCCGTAGACACCGTCGACGCCGGACAGCCTGTTGGGAAGGCAGCGGACGAAGTTCTCGATGTCCCCGTCGCGGCCCCCGCTCTCGTGGTTGCCCGTCACGAGCTGGTACGGGAAGTCGGTGCCCAGGCTGCCGGTGACCATATCGCAGAACGACTGTTCTATCCCGGCCTCATAGGTGAAGTCTCCGAGGGCGAGGTTCAGCTCGGGCTTGAGGCCGGCAACGACGTCGAGCACCTTGCGGGCCCCCGTGCTGACGCCGATGTCCCCCTGGGCCGTGAAGTGTACCGGCGCACCCGACGGCGGCCCAGGGCTGGGCGGGGATGGCCGGGGTTCCGGCGGCCCGGGCTGGCAAGCGGCCAGCAGCAGGACGAGGCCCAGCAAGACGGCGCCCGGACCCTCCTTGCGCCGTCGGCCCCGTCTTCTCACCGATCCGGCCACGAATCCTCACATCTTTGGGTTAGACAGAGTGCCTTCCAAAGTCCAGTGTTTGCTCGGTGCTGATACGCCAGATTATCCCGGCGACTATGCGAAGGCCAGAGGTGGCATCGGCATCTTGCACGGGCACCTAGCCGGGTGCGGGCTTCCTCGTTAGCATGCTTGGTGGGGGAGTACCCCGATGACCCGGCGGGTTCGTCCCGCCACGCGCGTGAAGGAGACCGTTGTGACTCTGCCCGAAGGTTTGACCCCTGGCGTCTGGACGCTGGACATGTCCCACAGCGAAGTTGGCTTCAGTGTCCGCCATGCCGGCATCAGCAAAGTCCGCGGCCGGTTCAACGAGGCGTCTGCGGAAGCCCGGGTGCGGGACTCGCTCGCGGACGCTAGCCTGCATGCCACGGTCAGGACCGCCAGCTTCGACTCCGGCGACGCCAATCGTGACGCGCACGTCCGCGGTGCCGACTTCTTCGACGTCGAGAAGTATCCCGAAATGACGTTCCGCGCCACCGGGATCCGGGGTGACGGGGAGGATTACGTGCTGACCGGGGCCCTCACGATCCGGGACGTCACTAAGCCCGTGGAGCTGGAAGTCGAGTTCACCGGCGTCGCGGTGGACCCGTTCGGCGCCACACGTGCCGGGTTCAGTGCCGAGACCGACATCAGCCGCAAGGAATTCGGCCTGACCTGGAATGCCGCCTTGGAAGCCGGTGGGCTGCTGGTCAGCGACAAGGTCAAGATCAACGTCGAGGCGGCTTTGGTGAAGCAGGCCGAAGCGTAGGCCGCATCACGCCTGCATGCCGGTCCGGACAGGGCCCTTGTCCCTGGGCCGGATCGGCGCCGGGTGCGGGAGAATGGAGCCATGAAGACACTCCTGAACATCATCTGGCTGCTCTTTGGCGGGTTGTGGCTGGCGCTCGGATACTTCCTGGCAGGGGTCATCTGTTGCCTGCTCGTCGTCACGATTCCGTGGGGGCTGGCGTCGTTCCGAATCGCGTCGTACGCGCTCTGGCCCTTCGGCCGGGCAGTTGTGGACAAGCCTGGCGGTACCGGGTTGTTCGCCCTGCTGGGCAATGTCATCTGGTTGCTCGTGGCGGGCATCTGGATCGCGATCGGCCACGTGATTACGGCCTTTGCCATGGCCATCACGATCATCGGCATCCCGCTGGCGATCGCCAACCTCAAGCTCATCCCGGTCTCCCTGATGCCCCTCGGCAAGCAGATCGTCCCCAGCAACACGCCTTTCGTGGTGGCCTACAGGAAGGGCCCGCGCTAGGCACTGCGGCACTGATGCGGGCCCGGCGGTCACCCGCCCCGCGACTTTCCCAACAGAACCCAGGCCAAGGAAGATCCCGATGACTGAACAGGCAGCCAGCAGCGACAACCTTACGCTGGTCATCGTCCGCGAGTTCAACGCCCCAATCAGGGTCGTGTGGTCCGCACTGACCGACCCTGAGCAGGCGCCGGAGTGGTGGGGACCGCACGGCTTCCACGTCCCGCGCGAGAGCATCGACGCGGATCTGGAGGTCGGCGGCCTCTACCGGGCCTGCATGATCGAGGAGAGCACCGGGCAGGAACACTGGTGGAGCGGCGTCCACACGGATATCGAGCCGCCCAACCTCTTCATGTTCACCCACGCCTGGGACAAACCCGACGGCACCCGCGGCTTCGAAACCGAGGTGACAATCGAGCTGGAAGAGACCGACGGCGGAACCAGGATGACCTTCACCCAGGGGCCGTTCGAGTCCGTGGAAAGCCGCGACCGCAACGGGGCCGGCTGGGGCGAGTCGTTTGACCGTCTGGCGGATCACCTTAGTGTCGCGGCCTGAGCTCCCCTGCCCGCAGGTGGCAGGCAGGGTCCCGTTTACCTGAGTTCGCCCTGCAGATTCCGGCGGGCCGCGTCCAGCCAGAGCCCCCGCGCACGGTTGGTGTGGAAGAGCGGCTCGAACTCCAGGAGCCGGCGGACGACGGCGGCGCGCCCGGCGGCGAAGTCGGCGTCGCCGATGTGCGCGAAGTCCTGCCGGACGGCGGCCAGGTACCGGCCGTAGGCTTCGGGCCCGCTGCCGAGAACGGACAGGTCTGCGTCGCTGAGCAGGGCGCCGTGGCCGTCGCCGGGTTCCGGTCGGTGCTCGGCTGTCAGCCGGACCAGGCGGGCCACCTCGCCGGCTTCGGCAGCCGGCAGTCCGGTGTGCCGGAGCCGGTCCTCGGCGAGCCGGGCCGATTCCTCCTCATCCTGCCCGGCAATGCCGCGGTACACGGCATCATGGAACCAAGCCGCCAGCAGCACGGCGCGGGGAGGGCTGGCAGGGTGCGTGAGCAGGTCCAGTGCTTCCAGGACCGCGAGCAGGTGAGTGCGTCCGTGGTACGTCCTGTGCTCCTCACCCCACCGGTCCAACAGGTCCAGGAAGAGGGCATCATGGCCCGGGAGCGCCTCGTTCCAGCGGTTCAGCAGCGGCAGCTTGAGGGATTTTCCGCGCCGCCGCGCGGGGATCCGCAGCCCGCTGCCGATCAGCGTCCGGACGAGGACCCTGCCCTCCACCGGGACGGCCCCGGCCGCCACGAGTGCCCCGTACCTGGCCTCGGCGACGTCGTAGTGGTCGCCGTCGAACGCCCGCTCGGAGATGCCGGCAGCTCTGGCGAAGGCGTGCAGTTCCTCGAGTGAGGTGTCTGAAATCAGGTGCGAGAACTGGGTCCCGTGGGCAGGCCAGAGCGGCGGATCGACGAAAACGGCCATGAAGGCAGTCTAAACCCGGACGCTCGGCCACCCTGTGCGGCGGGACGCGAGGGCGGACTTCAGGGCGGCGTTGCAGACTTGGGGCGCCCGCCGGGCTTGCGTTTTTGCGGACCGTTTGCCGTCTGTATATCCGCAAATGAGGACTAGAGTGGTGCTATGACCCTTATTCGCGTATCCGAAGCGGCACGGTTTCTCGGCGTCAGTGACGACACCGTCCGGCGCTGGATCGAGAACGGAAGCCTGGCGCCGCTCAAGGACGACTCCGGCCGGCTGGCCGTGGACGGGCTGGAGCTCGCGCAGCTCGCCCGCGAACAGGCCCAGCTCCCGGACGACCCAGCGAAAGTGGGGAGCTCGGCGCGAAACCGCTTCGTCGGTCTCGTCACTGCGATCACGGCGGACACGGTGATGGCGCAGGTCGAACTGCAGTGCGGGCCCTTCCGCGTAGTGTCGCTGATGAGCAGCGAGGCGGTGCGCGACCTCGGACTCGAGCTCGGGTCCGTGGCCACCGCCGTCGTTAAGGCCACCACCGTCATCATCGAAACGCCTAAGGGAAAGAGCCTCGTATGACCATGGCGCGAAAACCTGCCGCGCTGGTCGTCACGGCGATGCTGGCAGCGGGCCTTGCTGCCTGCGCGCCGGGGGCCGGAGGCGGGTCCGGAACCTCAAGCCCCGGGGCCGGGGACGCCGCGATCTCCGGCACCTTCACGGTGTTCGCCGCGGCCTCCTTGAAGTCGACGTTCACGTCCCTTGCCGGCCAGTTCGAGGCGTCGCACCCGGGGACGAAAGTGGTGCTGAGCTTCGCCGGCTCCTCGGACCTGGTCACGCAGATCACCCAGGGCGCCCCGGCCGACGTCTTCGCGTCGGCGGATACCAAGAACATGGCCAAACTTGCCGACGCCAAACTGCTCGACGGTCCCGCGAAGAACTTCGCCACGAATGTCCTGGAGATCGCCGTTCCGCCGTCCAATCCGGCGTCGATCGCGTCCTTCGCCGATCTGGCCGGGCCCGGCGTCAGGGTGGTCGCGTGCGCACCCCAGGTTCCCTGCGGTGCCGCGGCGGCCTCGGTGGAAAAAGCCACGGGGACCTCCCTGTCACCGGTCAGCGAGGAATCATCCGTGACTGATGTGCTGGGAAAGGTCACCGCGGGCGAGGCCGACGCCGGACTTGTCTATGCCACGGACGTGTTGGCAGCCGGGGACAAGGTCAAGGGCATTCCGTTCCCCGAAGCGGACAAGGCCGTCAACACGTACCCGATCGCCGCAGTCGGCTCGAGCAAGAACAAGGAACTGGCGGCCGCGTTCATGGCGCTGGTCACGGGCAGCGAAGGCAGGAAAGTTCTCGTCGACGCCGGGTTTGGCCCCCCGTGAAGCTTCTGCCGCATGGCAGGGGTGGCGGCTACCAGGGGATCCCGCGCTGGATCTACCTGGTTGCCGCTGCCGGCGCCGTGTTCGTCCTGCTGCCCCTCGTGGCCATGGTCGCGAAAGTGAACTGGCCGCAGTTCATCCCTCTGGTCACCTCCGAACCGTCCTTGACGGCGCTCGGGCTGAGCCTGCGGACCTCGGCGGCGAGTACGGTCCTCTGCATCGTGCTGGGCATTCCGCTGGCCCTCGTCCTGGCCCGCGGCGAGTTCCCGGGGCAGCGGCTCTTGCGCTCCTTCGTGTTGTTGCCACTCGTTCTCCCGCCGGTCGTCGGCGGCATCGCCCTGCTCTACACCTTCGGACGGCAGGGCCTGCTGGGGCGGTCACTGGAAATCGCGGGCATCCGTATCGCGTTTTCGACGACGGCGGTGGTCCTCGCGCAGACCTTCGTGGCCTTGCCGTTCCTTGTCGTCAGCCTCGAGGGAGCCCTGCGGTCGGCCGGGAGCCGGTACGAGGCCGTCGCCGCGACTCTCGGAGCGCGCCCGACTACGGTGTTGCGCCGGGTCACGATCCCGCTGGTCCTGCCCGGACTCGCCTCCGGTGCCGTGCTGTCCTTCGCCCGGAGCCTTGGCGAATTCGGTGCCACCCTAACCTTCGCAGGCAGCCTGCAGGGCGTGACCCGAACGCTGCCGCTGGAAATCTACCTGCAGCGTGAAACGGACGCGGACGCCGCCGTCGCGCTGTCTCTGCTGCTCGTGGCGGTTGCCGTGATCGTCGTCGGGCTGTCCTACCGGCGGCCTCCGGCTGCCGCAGGCCGCAGCGGCGCCCGGCCGGAGCGGGTGGCCGCATGACCGTCCGGATCGAGGCCGCCGTCGCGGCCCGAGGCTTCGACGTGGCGTTGGGCCTCGCGCCTGCGGAGACGATCGCCGTGCTGGGACCCAACGGCGCCGGCAAGTCCACGTTGCTCGCGGTGATTGCCGGGCTGCTCCGTCCTGACACCGGCCGCGGCGAAGTGGATGGGCGGGTGTTGTTCGATCTGCGCCCCGGGGCGAACCTCTGGACTGCGCCGCACCGCCGCGGAACCGCTCTTCTGGCCCAAGAGCCCCTGCTGTTCCCGCACTTGAGCGCGCTGGAAAACGTCGCCTTCGGACCCCGGAGCGCGGGGAGCCCCAAAGTGGCGGCCCGGGAAACCGCCATGCACTGGCTGGCGGAGGTCGACGCCGAAGACCTTGCCTTCCGGCGCCCGGAGCAGCTTTCCGGCGGGCAGGCCCAGCGCGTGGCCGTTGCGCGGGCGCTGGCCGCCAATCCGGACGTTTTGCTTCTGGACGAACCGATGGCGGCACTTGATATCCATGCCGCACCGCTGCTTCGCAGGTTGCTCAAGCGGGTTCTGGCCGGCCGGAGGGCGATCATTGTCACCCACGATGTCCTGGACGCCTACATGCTTGCCGACCGGGTGATTGTCCTGGAGGACGGCCGGATCACTGAGGAGGGCCCAGTCCGGGCGGTTTTGCAGCGGCCGCGCAGCAGCTTCGCCGCCGGACTTGCAGGGTTAAACCTCGTGGCGGGAACAGCCACCGCAGCGGGTATCCGTTCCCCTGAGGGGCTGGAAATCGCGGGGCAGCATGAGGACCCGCTGGCGCCGGGGCAGTCAGGCGTGGCGGCGTTCCCGCCATCTGCCGTGTCCGTCTTCCGCAGCGAGACCCATGGAAGCCCGCGGAACTCGTTCCGTGTGACCGTCACGGACCTGGAGCCGCATGGAGACCAGATCCGTGTCCGGGCCGGGGCGATGTCCGCGGACATCACCCCCGCCGCCTCGGCAGACCTCGGGCTGGCCCCCGGGGTGGACGTCTACTTCGTGGTCAAAGCGGCCGCCGTGGCCATCTACCCGGCGTAGGGGTGGTCTGCTCCGGCCTGCTAGTCGCGGGCCGGGCGGACGGGGTGCTGGCTGACGATGGAAACGCGGTTGAAGGCGTTCATGGTGATCGCTAACCAGCTCACGGCGGAGAATTCCTCGGCCGTGAGGTGCTTCCGGGCCTGGCCGCCTTCGCGTTCGCGCGCGCGGGCGTCGGAGATGTTGGTGACAGCCTCGGCCAGGGCCAGAGCGGCGCGCTCCTTCTCCGTGAAGAGGCCGGTGTCCCGCCAGGCGGCAAGGACGGCAAGGCGCTGGGCGGACTCGCCGTTCTTCACGGCGTCGCCAACGTGCAGGTCCAGGCAGAAGGCGCAGCCGTTGATCTGCGAAATGCGGACGTTGAGTAGCTCGATCAGGGACCCGTCGAGGCCCGCATCCGCCGCCGCTTCCTTGGCTTTCAAGCCCAGGCCGTTGAGCGCGCGCCACGCTGCCGGGTGCGCCTTGTCCAGGAAGACGCTCCGGTGTTCGGTTTGCGGGGATGCAGATGACTGGTCCATGGTTCCCACAATACCGACGCGCCCGGGACGACATTCGCGCATGGCATGACAGTTTTTGTCAAAAGTGTGACAAGATTTCGGATGAAGGGTATTTGATTCGGTGGACGGCTCCTTGGGGGAGCCGGCCACCGAATCGCTTTCCGGGTCGGTGGCATATTTTTGGGACATGTCCACTGGTCCAGCGTGCGGGGTGACATGTCCGTGGGTCGGGCGCGGACAGGGGACATGCTCCTGGATCCGGGGCACCCTGGGGGACATGCTCAGTCTTTGGCTTCGGAGATGGGCATGAGGGGGATATGTCCGGCGGTGCGGGGTGCCGGAGAGCATGTCCAGTGGTCGGGCGGGGCGCGCGGCGATGGGTCCGCCGGTCGGGCGCGGACAGCAGCGGACTTACCCCTGGATCCGGGGCGCCCTGGGGGACATGCTCAGTGCTGGTCTCCGAGAATGGGCATTTCGGGATCATGTCCGGCGGTGCGGGGTGCCGGAGAGCATGTCCAGTGGGGGTGCAGAGATTCTATGCCCATGCCGCGCCCGTTCCCGTGCCCGCCCCGCCCCCGGCACCTCCGCCCTCCGGCCCTAGACAGCCGTTTCGCTGTGGGCAAACATGGAGCCCAAGGGGACAATTGCAAAGTTGAGCGCGCTAGACTCAACTTTGACTCAGTACCATTCCGGAAGGAGCTCTCTTTGGACGCCAAATTCACCACCAAGAGCCAGGAGGCTCTTTCGGCAGCAGCCATGAACGCCTCGACGGCCGGGAACCCGCAGCTCGAGCCTGCACACCTGCTCAAGGCGCTCATGGACCAGCGGGAGGGTGTCGCCGTCGCCCTTCTCCGCGCGACCGGAACCGACCCGGACGCGGTCAGCGTCCAGGCGAGCACCGCCATCAAGGCTCTCGCCTCCACTTCCGGCAGCTCCGTGCAGCAGGCCCAGCTGTCCCGCACCGCCATGCAGGCCATCAAGAATGCCCAGAACGAGGCCGAAAGGCTCGGCGATAGTTTCGTCTCCACCGAGCACCTGCTGCTCGGTCTCGCCTCAGGGAGCGACGGCGTCGGGAAACTTCTCCGGGACGCCGGCGCCTCCCACGAGGCGCTGCTCGCCGCGCTGCCCGGGGTGCGCGGAGACCGCAAAGTGAACAACGCAGACCCGGAAAACACCTTCCAGGCGCTGGAGAAGTTCGGCACCGACCTCACCGCGATCGCCCGCGCCGGCAAGCTGGACCCCGTGATCGGCCGCGACGCCGAGATCCGCCGCATCATCCAGGTCCTGAGCCGGCGGACCAAGAACAACCCTGTGATCATCGGCGAGCCCGGGGTGGGCAAGACCGCCGTCGTCGAAGGCCTGGCCCAGCGGATCGTGGCCGGCGACGTGCCTGAAAGCCTGCGGGGCAAGACCCTGATAGCCCTGGACCTTGCCTCCATGGTGGCCGGCGCCAAGTACCGCGGCGAATTCGAGGAGCGGCTCAAGGCAGTCCTGGAGGAGATCAAGAACTCCGAGGGGCAGATCGTGACGTTCATTGACGAGATCCACACCGTGGTGGGCGCCGGCGCCACCGGGGACAGCTCCATGGACGCCGGAAACATGCTCAAGCCCATGCTCGCCCGCGGCGAGCTCCGCCTGATCGGCGCCACCACCCTGGACGAGTACCGCGAGAACATTGAGAAGGACCCGGCCCTGGAGCGCCGGTTCCAGCAGGTGTTCGTGGGCGAGCCGAGCGTGGATGACACGATCGGCATCCTGCGCGGCCTCAAGGAGCGGTACGAAGCCCACCACAAAGTCGCGATCGCGGACTCCGCCCTCGTGGCCGCGGCTGCGCTCTCCAACCGCTACATCTCCGGCCGGCAGCTTCCGGACAAGGCCATCGACCTCGTGGACGAGGCCGCCTCCCGGCTGCGCATGGAGATCGATTCCGCGCCGGAGGAGATCGACCAGCTGCGCCGTTCCGTGGACCGACTGACCATGGAAGAGCTCGCCCTGGCCGGCGAGACCGATGCCGCCTCCGTGGAACGCCTCGCCGCCCTGCGCGCGGACATGGCAGACAAGAAGGAAGAGCTGGCCGCCCTCAATGCGCGCTGGGAGGCCGAGAAGGCCGGACTGAACCATGTCGGCGACCTCAAAGCCCGGCTCGACGAGCTGCGTTCCGCCGCGGACAAGTACCAGCGCGAAGGCGACCTCGAGGCCGCCTCCCGGATCCTCTACGGCGAGCTCCCTGCGCTCGAGCGGGAGCTGAACGCCGCCGCGGAAGCGGAGTCGGCCCGCGTGGCCGGCGGAGGCCCCAAGCAGGAGCTCATGGTGGCCGACGAGGTCACCGCCGATGACATTGCCGAAGTGATCTCGGCCTGGACCGGCATCCCCGCCGGGCGCATGCTGCAGGGCGAAAGCCAGAAGCTGCTGGAGATGGAGCATGTGCTCGGGGAGAGGCTGATCGGCCAGAAGAAGGCCGTCACCGCGGTATCCGACGCCGTCCGCCGTGCCCGCGCGGGGATCAGCGACCCCAACCGGCCCACTGGTTCCTTCCTGTTCCTGGGTCCCACGGGCGTCGGCAAGACCGAGCTCGCCAAGTCCCTCGCGGACTTCCTGTTCGACGACGAACGCGCCATGGTGCGGATCGACATGTCCGAGTACTCGGAGAAGCACTCCGTAGCCCGGCTCGTCGGCGCCCCTCCTGGTTACGTCGGCTACGAGGAGGGCGGCCAGCTGACCGAGGCTGTCCGCCGCCGCCCGTACTCCGTGGTGCTGCTGGACGAAGTGGAGAAGGCCCACCCGGAGGTGTTCGACATCCTCCTGCAGGTGCTCGACGACGGCCGCCTCACCGACGGCCAGGGACGCACCGTGGACTTCCGCAACGTGATCCTGGTGCTGACCTCGAACCTGGGCAGCCAGTTCCTGGTCGATCCCGGCCTGGATGCGGCCGCCAAACGGGACGCCGTCATGGCCACTGTGCACGCAGCCTTCAAGCCCGAGTTCCTGAACCGGCTGGACGAAGTCGTGCTGTTCGACCCGCTGAACGTCGAGGAGCTTTCCGAAATCGTGGAGCTGCAGGTCAAGGAACTCGGCGAGCGGCTCAAGGGGCGCCGGCTGAACCTGGAAGTCAGCGAAGGCGCCCGCGCCTGGCTGGCCGTGACCGGTTTTGATCCGGCCTACGGTGCCCGGCCGCTGCGCCGCCTGGTGCAGCGCGAGATCGGCGACCGGCTGGCCAAAGCCATCCTGTCGGGCGAGATCGCGGACGGGGACACCGTGCTGGTGGACACGGCACCTGACCTCATGGAGCTCACCATGGGCGGCGCGCGCACTGGGGACCGGCCCGACGGCGGCGCCTCCACGGGCAGCGGCCTCTCCGTCCGGCGCAAGGACGCGGCGTAACAGCCGGCAGGAGCGTGCTGACGGCCGGGCCACGGCCTGGCTGTCAGCACGCTTGAGTCCAGCTGGGCGCTTGGAGCTGCGCGCTTAGGTCTGGGGGAGCAGGGACTCCAGGATGACGTTGCCGGTGTCCGCGACGGCGTAGCAGTCCACGCGCCGGTCTCCCTTATCCCAGCTGGAGGAGCTCGGGTAGGCGAGTTTGTAGCTCAGGATGTAGTCGGCCGGTTTCTTCGTGATGGGTGCCGAATTGCAGGCATCCAGGGCCTTCTGCTTGAGCGGGTCCCGGCCGGGGTATGCATCCGAAGCCTGATAGCGGTCGATGGCGACCAGCTGGGCCGAGTGGCCGGTGTCGCAGGCGACGACTGTGGCCTGCGTCGAATTCGGGTCGAAGTCTTTGAAGCAGTCGCCCAGCTGGAATTCCAAAGGGTTGACTCCTTCCAGCGGCAGCGGTCCGCGGCTGGCCGGTGCCGACGACGAAGCCGCGCCGGTAGCCGGCGTGCTGTGCTCGGCTGTGGGCTTCGTGCCGCCGCCGAGCGAAAACGCTGCCCACCAGATCACAAGCCCCAGGAACACGAGTCCGGCTGCAGCGGCGCCGACCCGCTTGGGACTCTGTGTCCTCATCCAGCCGCCGAGAACGGCAACCCTGCCGGCGACGAGCTTTGCGGCGCCGGACGCCGGGCGGCCGGGCTTGCGGCTGCGCTCGCGTTCGACCGGAGGCACCGCGGGGCGCAGGGGCTGCGGAGGGGTGAACGGCGGCGCGGAAGGCTGGACGGCCGGCGGCACCACCGGGGACGCCGACGTCGGCGGCGATGACGGACGCGGGGGCACCGAAGGGAACTGCCTGCCGCCGGGCTCGCCTGCAGGGGGAGTCCCAGGCACCCCGGCATCGTGCCTTGCGTTCTCTTCAGTCACTGAGAAATTCACCACTTCCGTGCGTCTTGACCGTTGCTGGAGGCACGGCACCGTGGCCCTTTTCCGGGAGTCCACTACGGAACTCTATCGAAGAAGCCTGCACGCTCGCATGCCCAGGCGGCCACTGACCCGGTTGCGGCAGACGCCACGTTCTCCACAGGGGCGGGACCGGCAAGCAGCCGGGGCCGAAAGCATGTAATCTAGGTGTACGACAAATTGACCAAACATTCCGGGGCCTCACTAACGCCAATGGTGACCACCTCCGGTCCGAGTACAAAAGGGGGTCACGCCATGGGGCGCGGCCGTCAAAAGGCAAAAGCTACCAAGCAGGCTCGGGACATTAAGTACTACTCCCCGAACACTGACTACTCTGCTCTTCAGCGCGAGCTCAAGAGTTCTGAGGGTCGTGCACCGAGTCGTTTCTCGAGCGAGCCTGTTGAGCCGGATTATTCGGCCTATGTGGATAAGTACGCGGACGATGTGGAAGAGGACGACGACGAGGTAGATTCCCGTCGGATAGGTTAGTCGACACTTCTTTCCGGCATGTTCTTCCTTAGCGGATTGCCGACCACATGATTTCAGGCCCGCCGGCCGCTCCCATCACGGAGTGGACGGCGGGTTTTCTGCTGCCCGGGCACGTGGCCGCCATGGCCTCCGTGCCGCCACGTGCCGCGCAGTTGTCCCGGCCGGGCCCTCAGGCTAGGTTGATTCTGCCGGACGCATCCGGAATCCACGCGGTTCATCCTGGAAGGTTAGCCATGACAGTTCGCACAGCGTTTAGTGAGGGCGAAGTCTGCTGGACGGACCTCCAGACCAGGGACGTGGACGCGGCGAAGGATTTCTATGCGGCCGTCTTCGGCTGGCGCTACGAGGACCTGCCCACTCCGGACGGCCGCAACTACGCGCAGGCTTTCGTGGGCGATGAACTTGTCACGGTCATCGCCCCGCAGAACCCACAGCAGGAAGCCTCCGGCGCGGAGGGACAATGGCACGTCTATTTCGCCGCGGACGATGCGCAGGACCTTGTCCTCGAACTGGCGCATTCCGGCGGAACCGTCGAATTCGGGCCTGAAGCCGTGAATGACACTGGCGTGATGGTCTTCTTCGCCCCGCCGGGCGGCGGCACCACCGGGGCCTGGCAGGCAGGGAGCCATTTCGGGGCCGCCCGCAGCCAGGAACCCGGCGCGCTGGCCTGGGCCGAGCTGCTTACGCCCGAGCCGCAAGCCGCCGTCGGATTCTTCCAGCAGCTGTTCGGGCATGAGGTCACCGAGTACCCCCAGGACGACGGCGGCACCTACACGACCCTCATGGTCAACGGCACGGAGGTCGCCGGGATCGCCCCGCTGCCGGCGACCGTCGGGGTTCCCCTCCAAGCGGGGTGGCAGGTGTACTTCGGCGTCTCCAATGTCGCCGACGCGGTGGACGCGGCCGTGGCTGCGGGCGGTGTGGTGCTCGTGGAGCCGGAGGAGGTCGAGGAGGCCGGCATTATCGCCACCCTCCAGGATCCCCAAGGCGGAGTGTTCAGCCTGCTTGAGCTTTAAACGCCATCGAGTGCTCCATTAGCGCCGTTTTGAAGCTGCTAAACGGCCGTTATGGAGCACTCGATGGGGCATTTAGGCGTAGGCGTTGACCAGGCGGACCGCGCCGCCGTCGACGCCCTTGGCGCCCTGTACGTAGTCCGGGCCGGTCTTGAGGATCGAGTCCGAGTTCTCTTCCACGGTGCCCATGACCCAGGACGGCAGCCCGCGGTCGTTGAGGCGGTTCACCGCGGCGTCGGCGACGTCGGCGGAGACGATCGCGACCATGCCCACGCCCAGGTTCAAGGTGCGCTCAAGGTCCGGCAGCGGGACGTTTCCGAGCTCGGAGACCAGCTTGAAAATGGCCGGCAGCTCCCAGGTGGCGCGGTCCACCGTGGCCAGCAGGCCCTGCGGGAGGACACGTGCGAGGTTGGCGGCGAGGCCGCCGCCGGTGACATGGCTGAAGCCGTGGACGCCGCGGGCGGAGTTCACCGGGAACGTGCGGGCCAGGTCCAGGCAGTCCGCGGCGTAGACGCGGGTGGGTTCCAGCAGCTCCTCGCCCAGGGTGCGGCCGAGTTCGGAGACCTGGCGGTCCAGGGCCCAGCCGGCGTGGTTGATCACGCGGCGGACCAGCGAATAGCCGTTGGAGTGCAGGCCCGAGGATGCCATGCCGATCACGACGTCGCCGGCGCGGACGCGGTCCGGGCCGAGGAGGTCGGCGGCTTCGACGACACCGGTGGCGGCGCCGGCGACGTCGTACTCGTGCTCACCCAGCAGGCCCGGGTGCTCTGCGGTTTCGCCGCCCACGAGGGCGGTGCCGGCGACGGAGCAGGCGGCTGCGATGCCGCGGACGATGTCCGCGATGCGCTCGGGGACAACCTTGCCGCAGGCGATGTAGTCGGTCATGTAGAGCGGTTCGGCGCCCACGACGACGATGTCGTCGACCACCATGCCGACGAGGTCGAAGCCGATGGTGTCGTGGATGTCCATGGCCTGGGCGATTGCCACTTTGGTGCCGACGCCGTCGGTGGAGGTGGCCAGCAGCGGGCGCTTGTAGGTGAGCAGCCTGGAGACGTCGTAGAGGCCGGCGAATCCGCCGACGCCGCCGATGACAGAGGAGTTGTGGGTCGCCTTGACGGCGTCCTTCATGAGTTCGACGGCGCGGTCGCCCGCCTCGACGTCGACGCCGGCAGAGGCGTACGTGATGCCTGCGGCGTTCTGGGCGGCGTTCATGTCGGCGGCCGGGGAAGCGGAAGTCATACGGGCTCTTTCTTGTCGGCAACGGTTGCATGATCGACGGGGTGGACGCGATCAGCGTCGGTGAGCAGTTCCTCGAACTCGGCGTCCGGGCCCGGATCGCAGCCGTCGGCACCGGATTTGTCGGCCGGATCCTCGTCGGGGCTGATACTGGCGGCGGGGTCTGCCTGGCGGGCAGGGGCAATCGTCGTGGCGGCGGCGGGCAGGCCGCCGAGGTCCGTGCGTTCCAGCAGGTTCTTGCCGAGCTTGTCCGCGCCCGGAAGCTCGATCGGGTACTTGCCGGTGAAGCAGGCGGTGCAGAGGCGTTCGCGCGGCTGGCGGGTCGCGTCGATCATGCCGTCCTCGGAGATGTAGGCCAGCGAGTCGGCGCCGATGGCCTGGGAGATTTCCTCGATGGTGGCGCCGTTGGCGATCAGCTCCGCCCGGGAGGCGAAGTCGATGCCGTAGAAGCAGGGCCACTGGACCGGCGGAGAGGAGATCTTGACGTGCACGGAGGCGGCGCCGGCTTCGCGGAGCATCCGGACAATGGCCCGCTGGGTGTTGCCGCGGACGATCGAGTCATCCACCACCACGACGCGCTTGCCGCGGATCACCGATTCCAGGGCGTTGAGCTTGAGCCGGATGCCGAGCTGGCGCAGGGTCTGCGAGGGCTGGATGAAGGTGCGGCCCACGTAGGCGTTCTTGACGAAGCCGTGCGCGAACGGGATGCCGGATTCCTCGGCGTAGCCGACGGCCGCCGGTGTGCCCGATTCCGGAACCGGGATGACGATGTCCGCTTCCTGGGTGTTTTCGCGGGCCAGCTGGCGGCCCATCTCGACACGGGACTCGTACACGGAGCGGCCTGCTATGGAGGCATCCGGGCGGGCGAGGTAGACGTACTCGAAGACGCAGCCGGCCGGCGTCGCCTCGGCGAAGCGCTGGGAACGCACGCCGTCCTCGTCGATGGCGATGAATTCGCCGGGCTCGATTTCGCGGATGAAGCTGGCGCCGACGGTGGCCAGGGCGGACTGTTCGGAAGCGACGACCCAGCCGCGTTCCAGCCGTCCCAGGCACAGCGGACGGATGCCGTAGGTGTCGCGCGCCGCGTAAAGGGTGCCCTCGTCCATGAAGACAAAGCAGAAGCCGCCCTTGATCTTGGGCAGGAGTTCCAGTGCGGTCTGTTCGAGGGATATGCCCTCTTCGCCCTCAAGGAGTGCGGTGACCAGGGCGGTGTCCGAGGTGTTGCCTTGCTTCATTTCGCCGCTGAGGTGGCCGCCGTTGCGGTCCATGATCATGGCTTTGAGCTCGGCTGTGTTGGTCAGGTTGCCGTTGTGGGCCAGGGCCACGGTGCCCGTGGCGGTGGCGCCGAGAGTGGGCTGGGCGTTGGCCCAGTGGCTGGCGCCGGTCGTGGAATAGCGGCAGTGGCCGACGGCCAGGTGCCCGGTCAGGGTGTTCAGCGTGGTCTCGTCGAAGACCTGGGACACGAGCCCCATGTCCTTGTAGACGTTGATCCGCTTACCGTCGCTGGTGGCTATGCCGGCCGACTCCTGACCGCGGTGCTGCAGCGCGTACAGCCCGTAGTAGGTGAGTTTTGCTACCTCTTCACCTGGTGCCCAGACCCCGAAGACGCCGCAAGCGTCCTGAGGGCCCTTTTCGCCAGGGAGAAGATCATGAGAAAGTGTTCCATCGCCGCGTGCCACTGGTCGATTATCTCACGATGTGCGCCGGGACTTTCCCGGCAGCCGGTTTGTGACCTGCGGCCGGCTCAGCGGACGTCGTCGCCGTCGGCCTCGGGAACCGAATCAGGGACGGGCTCGACGACGGCGCGCTCGGCGCGTCGGACGCTCAGCCGGTCCAGCACGAGCGCCACGACGGCGCCCAGGAGGACACCTCCGGCGCTGCACAGGATCATGAAGAAGCCGAAGACCGAACTGCGGTCGAAGCTCGCATCCCCGGGAACTCCGTAGGCAAGCACCGCGGCGACGACGACGCCCACCAGCCCGCCGAGGATCAGGAACGGCACGTATTTCGGTGCCCGTCGCACAGTGATCTCGCGCGGCTGGGGCGCCGGAGTTTCTGGGGAAGACATGCCGTTAAGAGTACTGCCCCCCGCGCCCGCCACGCGCCCTGGCTGCCGGCCGGCGGTCTCATTGCTCCGGCTGTGCCAGGGGTGGACACTTGGGGTGGGGGAGAGCTAGGTATGGACTAGCTAGGGGGAAACGCCATGTCAGACTCGGCCAACCACATTCGTGACGAGCAACGGAGCATCTGGGATCAGTTCTCGGCCGGCTGGAAGAAATGGGACGCTGAAGTACAGGGCTGGCATGCACCGTTCGGGAATGCCATGATCCGGGAGGCACGTCTCCGCCGGAACTCCGCCGTGCTTGACGTCGCCGCCGGCACCGGTGAGCCGGGGCTGACCGCGGCCGCCCTGGTTCCGGACGGCAATGTCACGCTGACCGATCTGTCGGAGGGCATGCTCAAAGTGGCGGCCGAGAGAGCCGCAGCCAGCGGCCTCGTCAACGTGCGCACCGCCGTCAGTGACGCCGCCGCGCTGCCGTTCGCCGACGACAGCTTCGACGCTGTCTTCTGCCGCTTCGGTTTTATGTTCTTCCCCGATATCTCCGCCGCCCTGGCAGAGATGGTCCGCACGGCCAGGCCCGGCGCTCGGATCAGTGCCGCCGTCTGGGGCCGGGCCGCGGAAAATCCATGGGCCAGCCTCATCCTGGGGACGATCGCCCGGCACGCTGAGCGGCCGGTTCCGCCCGCGGGAGCCCCGGGACTTTTCCGATGCGCCGCCCAAGGCTTCATGTCCAGGGTCTTCACCGGCGCCGGCCTCATTGACGTGGCCGAGCACAAGGTCAGCACGGACTTGGTGCACGAGTCGCCGGAGAGATACTGGGAATTCATGACCGACATCGCGGCCCCGGTGGTGCTCGGGCTGGCCCAGGCCGACAAGGAGACCCGGGAACTGATCCGCTTGGACGTGTTCCAGATGCTGGGCCGCTACGAGCACGACGGCGCCATCCGGCTCCGGTCCACGGCCACGGTCGTGGCGGGGACCCGGGCGTAGCCAAGCCCGGGGATGCCGGACCGCTGCGCGCCGTTTCCGCGGCGTTTCCGGACAGCCGCTGCGTGGATCCGGCTGCAGCTGTCCGGAAACGCCGCGAAAACCGGGGAGCTAAACGCCGAGCTCTTCCTTCAGCGCCGCAACATGGCCCTGTGCTTTGACCTGGTATTGCGCGAGCTTCACATTGCCCTGGGGATCGAGGACCACGGTGGAACGGACGATGCCTTCGGTGACCTCGCCGTTGACCAGCTTTTCGCCCCAGGCACCGTAGGCGAGAGCCACGGAGTGGTCCTCGTCCGCCAGCAAGGGAAAGGTGAGGGCGAAGTCGCCGGTGAAGTGGGCCAGGGCATCCGGACCGTCGGGCGAGATGCCCAGGACCTCGTAGCCGGAACCCTGCAGGGAGGCGAGGTTGTCGCGGAAGTCGCAGGCTTCAGTGGTGCAGCCCGGTGTTGCGGCCTGCGGGTAGAAGTACACGATGACGTTCTTGCCGCGGTAGTCCGCCAGGGATACGGACTTGCCGCGGGCGTCGGGCAGGGTGAAGTCCGGGGCCTTCGTGCCCGGCTGAAGCTTGATGGTCGGATTGGGGCTCATGGGGATCCTTTGAGTGGGGCGTGGAATTAAGAGGCTGTGGTGCACAACACCGTCGTCGAGTGCTGTATTCCGTGGGATGGCCAGCCGCGGGGCCACCGTCCGGGATCACCGAGAGGACGTCGCCGGCTGTGAGGAGCGGGTATTTTGGGGTGCCGCTGACCGGTTCCAGGAGGACCGAACCGCCGATCCGGGAAACCGCCGCCGCCGCCGCAGCGAGGTTTGCCACGGCGAGCCCGTCCTGGGTCTCGGAGGGCTCGCGGTGCGGTTCAAACGGCCAACAGAATTCGGCGGCGTCAAAGCCGGCTGCCTTCGCCGCAGTGTAGGTCATGGTCAAAGTCCTTGTGAGGTCCACCGCGTCGATGGGCTGTTGATGGGTGACAGCTGTTTCATAGCTCCTGCATAGCTGGCGTGGCTAGCTTGAAGGCATCATGGAAGAACACACGCCGCCACAGCCACGTTACGGGTTCCGCCGCACTGCGATCGGGAGGCGCCGGCGCTGGTCTCCGGACCGGGTCCGCCGGCTAATGCTCACGGTGTGCGCGGCTGTCCTGGCCGTGGCACTGGCCGCCACCATCTACACCGCCGCCGAAGCCAAATCCGCCGCGCCGCGGACGCTGGCACCAGCGGCGCCCGCCGGAACGCCGGGGCCGGCTGCCCCTGCGGCCGGAATGACACCATCAGCGAAAACAGGATCCATCAATGAAGCGCTCGACGCGGAACTTAGCGGAATTATCAATGCCAACAGCCAGTACCAGATCGGTGTGGCGCTGATCGAGCTGTCCGATGGCGCGGCGCACGAATACGGCGTCCAGGAGCCGTTCGTGGCCGCGAGCACCGCCAAGGTCCTGGCGGCTGTTGCGTATTACCATCTCGTCGAAACGGGCGCGGCGTCCCTGGATGATTCCCTCGGGGACTACACCTCCGGATTCCAGATCAAGGAAATGATCCAGGACAGCGACAACGACTCGTGGTCGCTGATCATGGACGCGGTCGGCCACCCGGAACTTCAGGACTATGCGGCCTCCATCGGGGTGAGCTACGACCCCGAAACAAACACGCTGACCCCCGCGGAGATGGCCAAGATCCTGGCCGGTCTCTACGCGGGAACGCTCCTGGACCCCGACGACACCGCGCAGTTGCTCTCCTACATGCAGGACACCAACTACGAAACGCTCATCCCCGCTGCCGTGCCCGACGGCGTCACCGTGTTCCACAAGTACGGGCTGCTCGGCGGGGAGCTGCACGACGCCGGCATCCTCGCCAAGGACGGCAAGGCCTACGCCTTCGTCGTGTACACCAAGGGCGCTGACCAGAGTGATGTCCCGCAGCGCACCGAGGTCATCCACCAGTTGACGCAGGCGGTAGCAGGCGCACTCTTCTAGCGGAGCGGAGGGAAGAGCCCGGGGGAGCGGCACGGAAAGGCCAAGGGCGCGGGCCCCTGGCCTTTGCTGTGCTGGACCGGCACGTGACGGTGCCGGGACCCTTCAGCAATCAGTTGCCAATGGTTGCGACGTCGCTCATTTCCCAGTTAGTCCAGTCGGACCAGCTGCCGTTGTTGCCGCTGCGGACACGGAAGGAGACGACTTGGAACACCTCCTCATGGCTGCGGCGATCAACATTCGGCACGCGGTCGAAGCTGTGCACCGTGACGGACCTGTCCCGGTTATCGAACGACTCCCGGAACGTTGAGGAACCAAGGAAGTCTTCGTGCCTGCGTCCGTGATCGTCTTCGAAACGCCGTTGGCGGATTTCGACGGTCTTGTCGCCACGGCATGACACCGAGACCCGGAAGTCCACTTGTTGGGAATCCCAGCGGAAGCCCCAACGGGTCGTGGGCTTCAACGGATCGACTGTGCAACCGTGGTCCCAGGTTGACGCCTGAGCCGGTGCGGCCAAGGCGACAGGGCCTCCGATGAGCCCCAAAGACACGGCCGAGATCAGGGCAACCTTGGCCCCGAAGGGGCTGGATTTCTTTGTTACGGGAGTGATGGACATATCTGCTTGCTCCTACACGAGGATGCGAATCATCATCATGTGCGGACAGCGGGCCGCCGCGGGTTCCCTGTAACCGCGGCGCGGCAGGGCCGTCCGCTTTGAAATAGCTCACCCGTGCGAGACGGGCGTTCGATCCCGGATTCCGCCTGAGACATATGTCGAATCCGGTACTTTCATGGTGCGCCCGCCTGGGCCTCCGCGCCAGCCCTGTTTACCCGGAGCGAAACGCTATTTCGCCGAGAACCTGGGTTCGGTTCGGATCAATGTCCGGTCACCCAAGGGCTGCCCTTGTAGGGAACCTGCACTGCCGCCGGAGCCGGTGTCCCGTCCCTTCGCGTCTGGCCATCTTTTGGGGCTCATACCCCCGGGGGTATGATGAGGGAATCTACCGAAGGAGACAACGAATGTGCCGTGCAGTTACGTGCAAGAAATGCGGTAAGACGACGTGGGCCGGCTGCGGCCAGCACGTTGAGCAGGTCATGCGGAACGTACCCGGCGCTGATCGGTGCCGCGGCCATGAGGATGAAACCAGCACCAAGACCGGATTCTTCGCCAAGCTCTTCTCCCGGCGCTAGGCCGGAAAACAGCTAGCGGAAAACGGCTAGCGGAAACCAGCTAGCGGACGAAGACTGGCGGAAAGCGGCGGCAGGATCACAGGCGTAGGCCCACGGTCTGCAGCGGGATCCTGATAAGGAACGTCGAGCCGTGGCCGTAGTCGGACTCGACCGTGGCGGTGCCGCCGTGTGCCTCGGCGATTGCGGAGACGATGGCCAGGCCCAGGCCGGACCCCTCCTGCCCGCGGCCCGGGTGGGCCCGGCCGAACCGTTCGAAGATGCGCTGCTGGTCCTCCGTCGCGATACCGGTGCCGCTGTCCCGCATCCACAGCACCAGCGAGTCCGCCTCCGGCTGTGGCGTGCCGTCCGGCGCCGTCGGGCCTTCGATCCTGCTGCCCAGGGCGATCGTGGCGGAACGGCCGGTGTATTTGACGGCGTTCGCCGCGAGCTGCACCAGCGCCTGAGTGAGGCGCTGCGGATCCGCTTCCACCACGTAGTCTGTGGTTTCCTCGATCTGCCAGCGGCGGTCCGCGAGGACACGGACCTTCTCCATTACCTGGCGAAGGAAATCCGGGACCCGGATGAACTCCTTCCTGATGAAGTCAGGGTGGCCTGCGTTGGCGAGCAGCAGGAGATCATCGACGAGTCGCTGCATCCTGTCCACCTCCTCGAGCAGCACATCCCGCGTCGCAACGACATCTGCGGGGTCGTCGACGGTCACAAGCTCCAGATGGCCGCGGAGAATGGTCAGCGGCGTCCGCAGCTCGTGGCCGGCGTCGTCCAGGAACTGTTGCTGTTGCTGGGCGCCGTCGTCGAGTCTTTCGAGCATGTCATTAAAGGTTTTCGCGAGGAGCGTCACATCATCCTCCCGGTCGCGCACCTCCACCCGCTGGGTGAGGTCCTCGTGGCTGACCACCCGCGTGGCTTCGCTCAGTCGGCGGAGCGGATACAGGAGCCGGCCGGCGACCAGGCTGCCAATGACCGCTGCGGCGAGCAGCGTCCCGGCTGCGACGAGCGAGTAGGTCTGGACCGAGGCGACGTTGTGCTCGCGTTGGTCACCGGCGTCGCGGCCCACCAGCAGGAATGTCCCGGAGGTATCGGACGTACCTGTCACCGGCACGACGACGGTCCTGAGCGGGCGTCCGGCCACGATGAGCTCGCCGAAGGCGGCCCCGGACGCGTCCCGGATCTCCGCGGCAGCAGGATAGAGACCCTTGTCCAGGAGCCGGTGGTCAGGACTGCCCTCGACGGTCCACTCAACGCGTCCGCCCACGATTCCGGCCATGACCTCGTTGCTGCGGGGTTCGATGTCTTCAGCGACCTCGTGGAGCGACTTGGCCTCGGGATCCGCGGTGGCCTTGTTGTTATTCTGGACCACCTTGACCACCGAATTGGCCTTGTCCAGGATTGTCTGATCCACCTTGGTGTCGGAGTCCTGGAATTGGACCACAAACGTAATCAGTCCCGCAGTCACCAGCCCCGCAAGCACCATCCCGAGCATGGCGGCCACCACCCGGAACCGCACCGAGTGGATCTTCGCGCCCCAGCTGGACGGCTTCGGGCCGCCAGCGGGAGGCGCCCCGGGAGAAGCGCCGGGAGGCGCCCCGGGCGGAACGCCGGCAGATCCGGGAGCGCCGGCCCTGCCGGCGGAGGCTGCAGTGCCCGCGGCGGAAGCGGCGGGGGCCGCGGCGGGGGCCGCAGCCGGCATTGCGGGCGCAGCGCGGAGCACATGCAGACGGCCTTGCAAGGAGGTCACGATACTTCCTTCCCGGTGGTGGCAGCCGGACCCTGTGGTCAGGACCGGCCCACAAACCCTCGCGGCTGGCCCGACGTGAACCTAGCCAAAGCGGTATCCCGCGCCGCGGGTGGTGACGATGCGGTCCGCGCCGAGCTTGAGCCGCAACTGGCGGACATAGACGTCGACGACGTTGGACGTGCCGTCAAAGTCGTAGCCCCACACATGACTGAGCAGTTGTTGCCGGCTCAGGACCTGGCCAGGATGGAGCAGAAACATTTCCACCAGTGCGAACTCGCGGGCCGAAAGCTCGACGACTTTATCCCCGGCCCGGACCGTGTGGGTGTGGAGGTTCAGTTCCAGGGTCCCGTAGCGGAGGATGCTGCCCGGGAGGGCCTCTCCGCCGTCGGCGCCGTTGTCCACGGTCCGCAGCCGGGCCCTGATGCGGGCCACGAGCTCCTCGAAGCGGAACGGTTTGGCCATGTAGTCGTCTGCGCCGCCCTCCAGGCCGGCGACAGTGTCCGCCGCCGAGCCGCGGGCCGTGAGGAAGATGACCGGGATGCCCACCTGGCCGTGGCGCAGCGCGGTCAGGACGGTGAAGCCGTCCAGGCGGGGAAGCCCGATGTCCAGGAGCAGGAGATCAAATTCGCCGCTGGACGCATAGTCCACCGCCGTAACGCCGTCGGCGACGACGGTGGCTGCATAGCCTGCCGCCCGCAAACCTTTCTCGATGAACCGAGAGATTCGCTCTTCGTCTTCGGCAATGAGTATGCGGATCACGTTGACCCCCTGGAAAGGCCCGGAACGGGGAAGTCCGATGGAGCGCACAATCGCGTTCCTGCCACTTTCCCCTGGCATTGAGGCCTGCTCCAAAAACTGCGGCGTCTCCTGCACGTGAGCTGGGAGGAAGCCCGAGGCCCCAGCAGCCTCGATCAGCCCGAAGTACGGGCGTGTTGCAGACCCTGCAGGGTCCGTGCGTGCGTTGCCGGCGTCCGTGATTGGCGGCGGACCCGGTATTTCCTATCGTGCTCCTGCATCGGTGCCGGCGCCACCCTTGGAGGCAAGCTTTTCTCAGTATTACTCCGGACGGGCGTTCACCGCCCGAACAGGGCCCCGGTGACCTCGTGCGTCAGTTCGTGGATGAGCTCGACGCGGTCCTCGCTGTCGGCGTCGTCCGGACCCCAGGTGTAGATGACCACGGCATACGAGCGCCCGCCGGAACTCAGGATGGCGGCATCGTGGACGTAGCCCAGCACCACCCCGTACTTGTGGTGGACCGCGATGTCCGGGGGGACGGCGGCCGGGATGAGGTCCTCGTCGTTGGTCTGCTGCATGTAGTCCAGCAGCTCGTTGGTGTGGTCGCCGTTGAGGAGCTTGCCGGTGGAGAGCTGTTCCAACAGCCTCGCCATGTCCGGCGGAGTCAGGAGGTTCTGTTCGGGATCGTAGGCAATCCCGATCGAGGCGGCGTACTGGATCAGCCGGGGGTAGCCGATGTCCTGCATCAGCAGGAGCCAGGAGTCGTCGCTGCTCGTATTGACCATGGCCTTGAGCTGAAACGCGGCGTCGAAAGCGCCCAGGGGAGTGTCCAGCGACTTCTCGCCGGTCTCCACCAGGTGGTAGTAAGCGGCCGCCGTGAGGATCTTCGCCGTGCTCGCAGCCACATACGGTGAGACGTCGCCGAAGCTCTGCAGCTTCCCGTCCCCGGTGTCCACCACCGCGACGCCGATCCTGTGGCCGGCGTTCTCACCGAGGATCTTTTGGATCCCGCCCGCGAGGTCCACCCCGGTTCCGGGCGGGATGGCCGACGCCGCCACGGCCGCGCGATGTTCCTGCGCCGTCCACGGGGCAACGGCCAGGAAACCCGACGGCGGCGGCGGCCCGGTGCGCGCCGCGGCGAACGTGATGCTGGAGGCCAGGACCAGGACGGTCGCGGCCCACACCAGGAACAGGTTTCTCCGGTGCTTTCCGGCTGGAATGGCCGGCGGGCGCGGTCCTGCGGTGTCCATGGGTCAGGACCTTTCCGTTCAAGCGGGGTGGGGGGCTTCTTGAAAGTATGCCCCCGCGCGGGACGAAGTCCGCGGAACGCGCGGGGCACGCCGGAGTGTGGCGAAACTCCCATGCGGACGAGCCCGACAGACGGCCGTCGGCTCTACTACGCTGGCACTCATGACCCGGAAAATTACTGTCAGTCTGCCGGATGCGTCCTTGCGGGAATACCTGCAGCCGCACCCGGACGTGACCGTCCTGGAGTGGGACTTCACCGGTGCGCCGCCCCTGCCGCGGATCAACATCGTGGTGCCGCCCTACATGGGTGGCCCGCAGGTCCTGCAAAGCTTGGAAGCCGTGGACACTGCCCTGGTCCAGAGCCAGTCGATCGGGTACGACGGCGTGGCGGACTTCCTGCCGTCCGGCCGGGTTTTCGCCAACGCGGCCGGCGTCCACGAAACCTCGACGGCGGAGCTGGCCCTGGCCCTGGTCCTTGCCAGCCAGCGCGAGCTCCCCCGCCTCATCCGGAACCAGCAGGAGGGCCGGTGGGATGCCAGGGCCACCGCCAGCCTGGCCGACCGCCGCGTCCTCATTGTTGGCTACGGCGGGGTAGGCAAGGCGATCGAGGACCGGCTCCTGCCGTTCGAGGCCAGCGTGACCCGGGTGGCCAGCAGGGGACGGATGGATGAGCGCGGCCACGTCCACGGCATTGCGGAACTCCACGCCCTGCTGCCGGAGCACGACATCGTGGTGGTGGGGGTTCCGCTCAGTGACTCCACCCGGCACCTGGTGGACGATGCCTTCCTTTCCGCCATGCCCGACGGCGCGCTGCTGGTAAACGTGGCCAGGGGGCCGGTGGCGGACACCGACGCCCTGGTCCGGCACACCGGCTCCGGCCGGATCCGAGCCGCGCTGGACGTCACCGACCCGGAGCCGCTGCCGGGGGACCACCCGCTGTGGCGCACGCCCGGCGTCATCATCAGCCCGCACGTGGGCGGGGCGAGTTCGGCGATGCGCCCGAGGATGGGCCGGCTGCTCCAGCGGCAGATCGACCTCATGTTGGCCGGCGAACCGCCGGCGAACGTGGTGCTCGGCGGCTGAGTCAGCCCGGGGTGAGGACGCAGAAATCGTTGCCCTCCGGGTCGGCGAGGCAGGCCCACGGCACATCGCCCTGGCCGACGTGGGCGTCCGTGGCGCCCAGCGCCCGCAGCCGGGCCACCTCTGCCGCCAGATCATCACCGGGGTACGGCTTCAGGTCGAGATGGACACGGCCCACGGTCTTCACGGCGGGCGTGCGAACGAACTCCAGGTACGGCCCGACCCCTTTGGCTGAACGCAGCCTCGCGAGATCGTCGGCCACCTCGTGCAGGGTCCAGTCCGTCGCCTCGCTCCAGAACCGGGCCATAGCCCGCGGATCCGCACAGCTGACCACCACCGCCGCGATCGGCCCGGTGTCCCGGTAGATCGGTCGAGGCTCCAGCACGCAGAACAGGTTGCCCTCCGGGTCGGCCAGAACCGTCCACGGCACTTCACCCTGGCCCACGTCGGCGCGCGTCGCACCGAGCTCCAACAAGCGCGAGACCAGCTCCGCCTGATGGGCCGCAGAGGCGCTGCCGAGGTCGAGGTGCGCACGGTACTGCACCGCCTCGGGGTCCGGGACGGTGACGACGTCGACACAGACCGCGGCTGGATCCGGCCAGACGAAGCCGATGGGTTCAACATTGGTCACGCCGGGTCCCGCGCTGGAAGCACCCCAGCCGAGCGCGTCCGCCCAAAACCGGCCGAGCGCGGAGTCATCCCGAGCCTTGAAATTCACCTGGACAAGTCGGAGCGCCATAGTGCCCGATCCTACACAGGCAGTGCCCGCCTAGAGGAGATCCGAGGAGGATGCGGGGGTCTCGTCTTGCGCTTTTTGGGCGAGCCGCTGCAGCTGCCATTGATGCACGTCGGGCAGCCACTCCAACGGGGCCGAGGGACCGACCCGCGGGTCGTCGGGCTCAGCGCCGTCGCGCAGGGCCTGCACGTACGCGCGGTCCTGTTTGATCCGTTCCCGTAGATGCTCGGCTCCGCCGACCGAGCCGTGACCGGGGATCACGGCATCAACGTCGTCGGCCGCCCACTCGAACAGCCGCAGCGCTGCGAGGTAGTCCGCGACCGGATTCGCGGCCTCGAGGTCGAGGAACGGCATCAGGATGTCGGAGAGCATGTCGCCGGCGACGAGGACGCCGCGCTCTTGGATCATGAGCGCCGCGTGGCCCGGGACATGGGCCTGATGCTCGATGATCCGGACTGTGGGGCCATCCCAGGGAACCTGCGCGGCGTCTGCAGGCAGTCCGGTAATGAGGCCGAGGAGATCCATCGGGATCTCCTCGGCGATCTCGGGGGGTAGCACTCCGGCTACGCGCGCCTTCCAGTCCGTGTGCGACAGCAGATCTTGCATGGAAGCCGCGCACTTCGCCGTACCGTAACGGGGCGCGTCCCCGAAGGCCGCGTGCCAGAGGACGTGGTCCCAGTGGGGATGCGTCGAGAAGCCTGCCACGACGTGCTGGCCCAGGTCCCGAAGGTCGTTCCCGAGGGCCGCCATTTCGCCGCCCGTTATGCCGGGGTCGATGAGCAACACACCGGCCCGGCCCTGCACGACAATGGAGTTGCTCTGGAGGAACCCACTCTCGTGAACGAGCACGCCCTCAGCGACTTGCTTCAGCATGAAATGCCTTCCGCTAGTGGTTTGCACCGCTGGTCGAGACGGTATTCCGGGCGGGAGTGGATCGCAAGCACCACGGGGAAAGCGGATGAGCCGCGGTCGGGTTGCTCCAGCCAGCAGTCTTGCGCGGCACGGTGGCATCGGCGAGGATGAACGCGATCGCCGTGCTGCGACGAAGGAGTCGACGCGAATGACCAAATATCTGATCTCGTTTCCCAGTGCCGCAATGGTATGCCCCGAAGAAGAGCTGCAGGCTGTTTCGGATGCGGCGCACGCGGTCGTTCAGGAGGCGAAGGACGCCGGCGACTGGGTGTTCGGCGGCGGCATCGATCAGAGTATCCCGCCCGTCATGGTCGACGGCGATGGGACCGTGCGCGAGGGCACGTACCCGCAGACGGCGCAGCTTGAAGGAGGCTGCTCGGTGCTGGAGCTGCCTTCGTATGAGGCGGCCCTGGAGTGGGCCGAGAAGATCGCGGCCTCCTGCCGTTGCGCGCAGGAGGTGCGCGCTTTCCAAGGCGACTTCACGGCTCCTGCGATACCAACTAGCCTCCCTGACTATGAGTCATACAGGAAAGCCAGCCTCGAGTTCGGGGCTGCGCGGAACGCGCGGATCGCTGCCATCGGCGCATAGCCAACATAGTCTTCGACCTTCGAGCTTGGGGTAGCTTTCATGGCCGACATCAACGCGTGTGATTTCGCGGGAGGTTCCCAGGACGCGGCCAATTCGCCCTGAGAGGAACCCGGTCCGCTCACGGCATCCGGACGTAAACTGACCCTCACATCGTTCTGTGTGAAACTGTCCGTGACGCGTGAAGTGGAGACCGGGTGCTCTGGAAACTGCTCGTTGAATACCTGCGGCCGCAACGGCGGCGGCTGCTCGCCGTCGTCGTCTTCCAGCTGGCTGCGTCCATCGCCTCCCTGTACCTGCCCACACTGAACGCGGACATCATCGATCAGGGCGTCGCGAAGGGGGACACCGGCTACATTCTGGGCACCGGCACGGTGATGCTCGTGGTGACGTTCCTGCAGATAGCCTGCACGATCACGGCCGTGTACTTCGGCGCGAAGGCGGCGATGGCCCTGGGCCGGGACGTGCGCGGGGCCATCTTCACCCGGGTGGCGGAGTTCTCTGAGCAGGAAGTCACCCGGTTCGGCGCACCGTCCCTGATCACCCGGTCCACCAACGACGTCCAGCAGGTCCAGCAGCTCGTGCTGATGTCCGCCACGCTCATGGTCACCGCACCCATGCTGAGCATCGGCGGGGTCATCATGGCCATCCGGCAGGACGTACAGCTGTCCTGGCTGATTGCCGTCAGCGTTCCGGTGCTGCTGGCCGCCGTCGGCATGATCGTGACCCGGATGGTTCCGCTGTTCCGGCTGATGCAGACCCGGATCGACACCGTCAACCGGGTGCTGCGCGAACAGCTCACCGGCATCCGCGTGGTGCGGGCCTTCGTGCGGGAGGACATCGAGACCGCACGGTTCGGGAAGGCGAACGAGGACGTCACCGACACGGCCCTGCGCGCCGGCCGGCTCATGGCGCTCGCATTCCCCACCGTCATGCTGGTGCTGAACGTCTCGTCCGTGGCGGTGATCTGGTTCGGCTCGTTCCGGATCGAGGACGGCTCCATGCAGGTGGGCACGCTGATCGCCTTCCTCAGCTACCTCATGCAGATCCTCATGTCCGTCATGATGGCCACGTTCATGGCCATCATGATTCCGCGTGCGGCCGTTTCGGCGGACCGGATCGGCCAGGTGCTGGGGACCAAGTCCAGTGTCCGGCCCCCGGAGCACCCGCGCAGCTTCGCCGGCCGGACCGGCCGCGGTGAGCTCCAGATGCGCGACGTCGGCTTCGCCTACCCGGGTGCCGAGCGGCCCGTCCTCTCGGGGATCAGCTTCACCGCCCGCGCGGGACAGACGACGGCGATCATCGGCAGTACGGGCTCGGGCAAGACCACCCTCGTGAACCTCATGCCGCGGCTCTTCGACGCCACGTCCGGCTCGGTGCTGATCGACGGCGTCGACGTCCGCGAGCTGCATCCGGACCTGCTGTGGGGACACATCGGCCTCGTCCCGCAGAAGCCCTACCTCTTTTCCGGCACGGTCCGCAGCAACCTGCTCTACGGCAAGCCCGACGCCACCGAGGACGAGCTCTGGCGGGCGCTGGAGATCGCGCAGGCGCGGGACTTCGTGCAGGAGATGGAGGGCGGGCTGGATGCGCCGATCTCCCAGGGCGGCACCAACGTCTCCGGCGGTCAGCGGCAACGGATCGCGATCGCCCGGGCGCTGGTGAAGCGGCCCGAGCTCTACATCTTTGACGACTCGTTCTCCTCGCTGGACACCGCCACGGACGCCCGGCTCCGGCAGGCTTTGAAACTCAACACCGCCGGAGCAACCCTGGTGATCATCGCCCAGCGGGTGTCCAGCATCGTGGACGCCGACCAGATCCTGGTGCTCGACGACGGCAGGATCGTCGGGCACGGAACGCACGGATACTTGCTGGAGACTTCGGATACCTACCGCGAGATAGTTTCCTCGCAACTGGCAGCGGAGGAGACGGTATGAGCCGCACCGACAAGGCGCCGACGCCGGCCGCGGCACCCGCCGTTCCCGGAGGCAAGGGGGCCGCCGCACCTGCCGAGGCGTCCGCCGTCGTCCGCATCCCGCGGCCGGCGGGAGGACCGGGCCGCGGGGGACCGTTTGCGGGGATGAACATCCCCGCCGAGAAGGCCATGAACTTCCGGGGTTCGGCGAAGCGGTTGCTGGGGGAACTGCGGCCCGAGCAGGTGTGGCTGATGCTGGTCCTGGCGCTCGCCGTCGTGAGCGTGACGTTCTCGGTGATCGGCCCGCGGCTGCTCGGCCAGGGCACCAATCTGATCTTCTCCGGCGTCGTCTCCAAGCAGCTTCCGCCCGGCGTGAGCAAGGCGCAGCTGATCGCCGGGCTCCGGGCCGCGGGGGAGAACCAAAAAGCGGACATGCTCAGCGCCATGGCACTGACCCCCGGGACGGGCATTGACTTCGCCGCGCTGTCCAGCGTGCTGCTGTGGGCGCTGGCGTTGTATGTGCTGGCCTCGGCGTTCAGCTGGGTGCAGGCCTACGTCCTTAATGGAATAGTGCAGCGGACCGTGTACCGGCTGCGCCAACGCATCGAAGCGAAGATCAATAAGCTGCCGCTGCGCTACTTCGACTCCGTGCAGCGCGGGGAGCTGCTCAGCCGGGTGACCAACGACGTCGACAACATCTCCCAGAGCCTGCAGCAGTCCATCAGCCAGGCGGTCACCTCCGTGCTGACCGTGGCGGGGGTGCTGGTGATGATGGTCATCCTGTCGCCGACTCTCGCCATCATCGCCCTTGTGACGATTCCGCTGACGCTCGTGACCACCACGGTGATCGCCAAGCGCTCACAGAAGCTGTTCGTGGCGCAGTGGACGCACACCGGGGAGCTGAACGGGCAGATCGAGGAGACCTACACCGGGCACGCGCTCGTGAAGGTCTTCGGCCGGCAGCGCGAGGTGGAAGAACGGTTCCGGCAGAAGAACGTCGAGCTGTACCAGGCGAGCTTCGGCGCGCAGTTCATTTCCGGCCTGATCATGCCGGCCATGACGTTCATCGGGAACCTGGTCTATGTGGGGATCGCCGTGGTGGGCGGCCTGCAGGTGGCGTCCGGGGCGATGCAGCTCGGCGATGTTCAAGCGTTCATCCAGTACTCGCGGCAGTTCACCCAGCCGCTGGCCCAGCTGGGGTCCATGGCGAACCTGCTGCAGTCCGGGGTGGCTTCGGCCGAGCGGGTCTTTGAGCTCCTGGATACCGAGGAGCAGAGTGCCGACCCGTCGGTGGCCCTTGAGCCCGAAGTGACCCGGGGCCGGCTGGCGTTCGAGGACGTGTCCTTTGCGTACTCGCCGGACAAGCCTTTGATTTCGGACCTGAGCCTCGTGGCGGAGCCGGGGCAGACCGTGGCCATTGTGGGGCCCACGGGTGCGGGCAAGACCACGCTGGTGAACCTGATGATGCGCTTCTACGAGCTCGACGCGGGGAGGATCACGCTCGACGGCGTGGACGTCACCGCGATGACGCGCAACGAGCTGCGCTCGCGGATGGGCATGGTGCTGCAGGACACCTGGCTGTTCGGCGGGACCATCCGGGACAACATCGCCTACGGCCGGCCTTCGGCTTCCGAGGCGGAGATCATGGAAGCGGCGAAAGCGACGTACGTGGACCGGTTCGTCCGGGCCCTGCCGCAGGGCTATGACACCGTGCTCGACGACGAGGGCTCCAATGTCTCGGCGGGCGAGAAGCAGCTGCTCACGATTGCCCGGGCGTTCCTGGCCCGGCCGTCCGTGCTGATCCTGGACGAGGCCACCAGCTCGGTGGACACCCGCACCGAGGTGCTGGTGCAGAAAGCCATGAGCGCACTGCGGTCCGATAGGACGAGCTTCGTGATCGCGCACCGGCTTTCCACCATCCGCGACGCCGACCTCATCCTCGTGATGGAGGCCGGGCAGATCGTGGAGCAGGGGACGCACGCGCAGCTGCTGGCCGCCGGCGGGGCGTACGCCGCGCTGTATGCGGCGCAGTTCGCGGCGCCGGTGGCGGAGGTTTAGGGGAAGCTGAGTCGACCGGCCGGCCGAAAGTGCTGCGACGGCCTACCGTTCTGGCCCGGCAACCAATACGCGAACCGGTTCGTCACCACGACGCTCTCATCGCCGACCTACGCGGCGGCGTCGACAAGCGCGGCCATCACGGGCAAAATCTGCCGTACGGCCGCCGGTGCGGTACGGTCCTCGTCGTTGAGCGCCTCCAGGATGCCGAGTGTAGTCCGCTGATCCAGGTCCAACGTGCGGGGGTTTCTCACCTCGCTGCTGATGTCCAGCCAAGGGCTGCTCAATGGGGCGCTGGCGTGGTTTTCTGAAGTCACAAAATTCCCATCTCTCGGAAGACGGTTTGCGATCTCCATCACCGGAGAACTTACGGCCTCCGCCCCTCGCGTCAAACACTTACAGATGAGCATCATTGTGTGTAACCTACTTACATGCGGGGCTTCCGTCCGGCCAAACAGTTAGAGGATGGCTTCTGATGAGCGCCGTGACAGGTCACCAATCATCCCGGACAGTCCTGGTCCGGATCCGGTCGGCCTTGCCGTCGTTGCGGACCTCGGAGCAATCGGTGGCCAATGCGGTCCTCGCCGAACCGGCCCTCGCAGCCACGCTGTCCATCGGCGGGCTCGCTGAGAAGTGTGGGACCTCCACGACCTCCGTGGTTCGGTTCTACAAAAAGATCGGGTACCAGGGCTACTCCGACTTCCGGATGGACCTTGCCCGGGAGACCACCCGCGAACTGGCTGTCACCAATGTCGGTGTCGAGATGTATGAGGATATCGCCAAGACGGACTCGTTGCAGGACGTCGTTTCCAAGATCGCCTTCAATGAAACGATGTCCATCGCCGACACTGCCGAGGCGCTGGATGTCGCCAAGCTCTCGGACGCCGTAGCCGCCCTGTCCGGCGCCCGGCGGATCGATATCGTCGGCGTCGGCGCAAGCGCCTGGGCCGGCCAGGACCTCCAGCAGAAATTGCATCGGATCGGACTGACGGCGCACAGTTGGTGGGACGCGCATTCGGCGTGGACGTCGGCTGCCCTGCTCGGCCCCGATTGCGTCTCCGTTGCCATCTCCCACTCGGGCTCGACGCTGGATACGGTCGAGGCGATGCGTATCGCAGGGGAGGCCGGCGCCCGGACGATCGCCATCACCAACCATTCCGACTCGCCACTGGCACGGGCTGCCGACGTGGTGCTCACCACAGCGGCGAGAGAGCGTCCGTTCCGATCCGGGGCCCTCGGCAGCCGCATGGCCCAGATGATGGTCATCGACTGCGTGTTCGTCGGAGTCGCGCAGCAGTCGTACGATTCCTCTATCGCGGCCCTCAGCAAGACCTACCTTGCGTTGCAGGGCAGGAAAGTGCCGCAAGGGGGCAGGCCGTGACGTTGAAACGTCGCAGCGCGGCCTATGTTCTTACCGGTACCGTCTTCAGCGACGGCGCCGCATGTCCTGATTCAGTCGTTGCCGTTCTTGGCGACCGCATTGTCTACGCGGGGCCGCGGAGCGGTTTTGATGCATCGGACCTGCCTGGCGCTGAGGAGATTGAGCTTCCGGAGGGGAGCATCCTTCTTCCGGGGCTGGTGGATCTTCATTGCCACGGAGCGGCCGGGGGCGACTTTCCTTCCGGGGACGACGGCGGCTGCCGTACCGCGGTGGACTTCCTGCACCGGTCCGGGACCACGACCCTGCTGGCGAGCCTGGTCACGGCAGCGCCCGAGGACCTGCTCTGGGGCATCCGGACGCTGAAGCAGCTGGCGGACGAGGGGCTGATCGCCGGAATCCACGCCGAGGGACCGTTCCTGTCCCACGCCCGCTGCGGCGCCCAGAACCCCGACTGGCTGCGGGATCCCGACCCCGAATTGCTCCGCGAGTTGCTCCAGGAGGCGGGTGGATGCCTGAAGACCATGACTTACGCCCCCGAACTTCCTGGCGCCGACGACCTCGTCCGGATGCTGATAGAAAACGGCGTCACGCCATCGCTGGGCCATACTGACGCGGCTGCCTCGGTGGCTGCCGCCTCACTGGAAGGTGCCGCAGCAGGATTAGCTTTGTGGAAGGGGCGCGCACGGACGGCGCGGCCGACGGTGACCCACCTGTTCAACGGAATGCCCCCGATGCACCACCGACAACCTGGACCGCTGGCGTCGTGTCTCCGGCTGGCCGGTACCGGCACGGTCGCCGTCGAACTGGTGGCCGACGGCATTCATCTGGCCCCCGAAACCGTGCAGATGGTCTTCCAGCTGGTAGGGGCCGACAACGTCGTTCTGGTTACCGATTCAATGGCTGCAGCAGGGCTCCCCGACGGGGACTATGCTCTGGGAGGATCAGCCGTTTCCGTGCAGGCCGGCGTGGCCACGCTGCAAAGCACCGGATCCCTCGCCGGAGGTACCGCCACTTTGCTGGACGTGGTGCGCCGGACCATAGAAGCGGGCGTGAACCCTGCTCAGGCTGTTGCGGCCGCAACCTGTGTTCCTGCCCGGGTCCTCGGTCTCGAGGCTGAGATCGGCAGTCTGCGCGCCGGCATGCGGGCTGACGTGGTTGTCGTTGATGAGCATTTCGAGCTAATGGGGGTCATGCGTAGCGGTGAAGTGATAAGGCGGACGGGAATGGTCTCGGGCACGACATGAATGGCTGAGCGTAACCCCATTCAGACGACGCAGGGTTCCAGACCAGTAGCCCAAAAGGACGACGGCGAATATTGCCGAAGTCCTCGCCCAGCCACGGCGGCCGCTTCGCCGTGCCGCACCAGTTTGGCGTGCTCCTGCAGCGCTGCGAGGAGGGCGGCGGCGAGGCATGTCCGTTCAAGCATGCCGGAGCGGCACACAACGCAAGCGTACGACGGCGGGAGGTCCCGCCGTCGTCCGCGTGCAAGACGAGCCCTGGATGCTGGCAGGCTGGACCGCCCGGGATCTACTCTTCGACAACGCCCGTTGATATTTCGCTCAGGGTGTCAATGTAATCCAGCGTCTTGGGACTGACGTGCCGCACAGCGCCAAGAGCCTCCCGGAGAACTGCCCTGCTGGAGGGGTCACCAAGCGCTCCACGGAGTTCCATTACCGTCTCGATGCCCTGACTCTCGAACACGCGCGTCATGTCCTCTACCTGAGCGAGACGGCCAGGGGACGGCCAGTCGATAACTTCGGAAAGCGTCCCGGTATCGAGGTGCCGACGGAATCCACTGGTCGTGGCGGCATTCGGCCACGCCTCGATCAGGGCGACAACTCGTGGCCTGACGGTCGCGTGGTAGTTCTGTCGTCGCTGCAAGGCGGCATCGACAATGATGGCCCCGATGTGGTCCCAGCTACGGCTGACTTCGGTTGAGTCGTCTGGGCCGTGGGAGTCCAATTGCGCCGGGAGGTTGGCGTCATCATTATCGATAGTCATAAGTGAATACTTCCATGTCGGCGGTGAGCGTGCGGCTCAGCCGAGGGCCGGAGCGTACTCGCGGCTGGAGGGTCCGGTATTCGTCGATGACCTCGTTCCGCGCCGCGTCGGCACTTGGGGGTCTTGAACTATATTTGGACAAGGGAAGGTCCGGACTGCATTGCAGGTACAGGTGAGGCGGATTTCTGAATGGCGCGAATGCCGGCGGCCACGGTGGAAGTGAGTATCACCGTTGTCCAGCGCCTAGTCCGGGACCAGCGGCCCGACCTCGGCGACTGTCCATTAGCGCGGGTTGCGAATGGCTGGGACAACGCGACCTTCCGGCTCGGCGACGGCCTGGCCGTCCGGCTGCCGCGCAGGGCGGAGGCCGCTTCGCTGGTACTGCATGAGCAGCGCTACCTTCTCGACATAGCCCGCCGCTCCCCGGTTGCGGTTCCTGTCCCCGTCCACGCCGGCAGGCCGACGTCGGACTTTCCATGGCCGTGGAGCATCGTGCGGTGGGTCCCCGGACGCTGTCCTGGTGGAACGGCTCGGGGACCACGAACGTTACCCGCAGGCGGCAGCGCTGAGAGCGGTGTGGGCGCAGGCCTGTGCCGCCAAAGCCTGGGATGGTCCGGCGATGATGCTCCACGGGGACCTCCACCCCGGCAACATCGCGATCAGGCAGATCCTGGATGACGGACCTAGCCTGCAACTCTGACGCCGGCGTTATTGTCGGTACCTCCTCATATGCTGTGAGTGTGGAAGGCAGAGCAGCTGCGGAGACGTTGGAGGCCATGGAGGCCTCTCTCGCTGCGATGGCTGCATTTGCCGGTCGCGGAGCCGGGAACGCGGCCTGGACTGGCGCTGACCTTCTCCGGGACGAAGCGGACGCGTGCCTGGACGGCATGGCTGAGGTGGGCCGCATGGAAGCCAGGCTTGCCGCGCTGAAAGTGCACTTCGCCGCAGGATACGCCCGCGCAGCCGCCGCCATGGCGGCCCCCGCCGTTTCCCCGCAGGAGCGCACCGCCCAGGAAATGGCGGTCACAGCAGAGGTGGCTTGTGTCCTGACCGTGAGTGAAAGATCGGCGGCGGCGCTGCTGGCGGAGTCAGCCACCCTGACCACCCGTTTGCCCCTCACGCTGTCTGCGCTGCAGGCAGGGAGCATTTCATGGCAACACGCGCGGGTGATGTGTGATGAATCGTCCGGTCTGGACCCCGCCGCGGCGGCTGCTTTAGAGGCTCATTTCCTGGACCCCGCTGCTCCCTTTGCCGCGCGGGGCTGCCCGGCGGGCGAGCTGGTTCCGGGCAGGTTTCGGGCTAAAGCGCGCAGATGGCGTGAGGTGCACCACCTTGTAAGCATCGAAACGCGCCACCGCAAGGGTGTGGAGGAGCGTCGGCTGGAATATATGCCGGACCGGGACGGCATGGCCTGGCTCTCGGCCTATCTGGCCGCGGATGTGGCCATGGCTGTATGGTCCCGTGCCACGGAGGCGGCGCGTGCCGTGCAGGAGTCGAATGAATCCCGGACCCTGACCCAACTCCGTGCGGACGTCGCCGCTGACTGGCTGCTGGCGGGGGTGGCGGAGGGAACCCCGTCACCCAAAGCGCAGGTCCTGGTGACCGTACCGGCGCTGTCTCTTTTGGGCGCCGCGTCGGACCCGGCGACGCTGGACGGGTATGGTCCCATTCCTCTGAGCATGGCCCGCCGGCTTGTGGGAGACGGTGCCGGATCGTTTCTGCGTGTGCTGACCGATCCGCAGAATGGAGCGCCGCTGGAGATCGGGCGGACCAGCTACCGGGTCCCGAAGGCGATGCGCCAATGGTTGCGGCTTCGGGATGGCCGGTGCCCTTTTCCCGGCTGCAATAACCATTCTCTGGATAACGAAGCGGACCACGTGTTGGCTTGGTCCGAGGGAGGCGGCACCGGCATCACCAACCTGGGCCAGCCATGCCGACGGCACCATCGACTCAGACACACCACAGCATGGAGGCCGGTTGACGCCACCCGGGATCAGCCACCCGGCTGGATCTCACCTGCGGGACGTTCGTATCCCAGCGAACAACAAGACTGGGAACCCCCGCACTGGCCGCAGTACCTCGGCGACCCGGGTGAAGGCCGGGAGCAGGAACCGCCCGACTGGGAATTGGAACCGCTCGACTGGCCGGACGTAGTTGCGGGTGACGTCGGACGAGGAGAGACCGGGCCGCCATTACCGGTGGATCCCTTTCCTGACTGGGCACTGTTCATCGCGGCGTAGGATCGCCGCTCCATGGTCCCCTCCCCGTCCAGTGAAAGGTTCAAAGGATGTGCCGGCTATTGGCCCTGTGCCCCTGCCTCCGACGTGAGCCTGAAAGGCCGCGTTAACCGCAAGAGGACGACGGCGGGAAGTCCCGCCGTCGTCCGCTGGGCACTAAGAACGACCGGAGCGTCCAGTGCCGTCTGGGACGCCCCACCTCGAACTAGAAAGTCGATTCAGGACACGCCGGCTAGAACCCCTTCGATCCGCGCAAGCAGGCCAGGCCATCCGCTGCCCATGCCCTGGAAAGCCTGCTGGCCCATCGGGGTATCGAGGTTGAAGCCCGCGTGCTCGAGGTGCAGGACAGTCCCGTCTTCGACGGCTTCGAGACGCCAGGTCACGGTGGTGTCCAGTTGGCCCTCGGAGAAGAGGAACCTGATCAGCTCGCCGGGCTTCACTTCCAGGACTTCGCACTGCTGCTGGCCCCATGCGCCCATGTCCATGGCGAAGCGGTGGCCTGCGGTCGGTGCGATGTCCCCGGTTGCCCACCAGCGGGCCAACAGCTCCGGCGTGGTAAGCGCGGCCCATACCTCTGTGTGCGGGTGGGGTATGTGGCGCTCGATCACAATGGAGTTCTCGGTCATAACATTCTCTTCTCGTCTAGAAGGTCTGCCAGCGCGTCGAGGCGCTGGGTCCAGTAGTGCTCGAAGTGCTTTACCCAGCCACCGACCTCACGGAGGCCTGCAGGCTGGAGGTGGTACAGCCGATGGCGGCCGCGTCGTTCCTCCCGAACGAGCCCCGCCTCCCGAAGAACGGCCAGATGTTCAGACGCGGCAGAGCGGCTCAGGTCAAGCAGCGCAGTCAGTTCGCCGGCCGTCCGTGGCCCATTGCAGAGTTCGTCGAGAATGACGCGCCGCAAGGGGTTCGAAACAGCGCTGAAGACATCAAAAGGCACTCGTCGAGTATATGTCGGAAAAATCCGACATAACAAGTCGTTCGTTGCCGCGCGGCTCGCCGCCTCCGTCCCAGACTTTCAGCCATGGAGCCGATGGATTGCCTTGGCATCTATGTCCCCATCGACGCTGCGCACGCTGTCCGGCAGGCCATTGGCGACGCCGGGGCGGGCCGGCTGGGGTGACTACTCCCACGACGCACGTCCGGCTGCCCCCGACGTAGTCACTCACTAGCTTCATTCCTGGGCGTTTAGGCTCCAGCGGACTCGGATGGCCTCGGCAATTGCGTCAGCGGCAATGTCGACCCGGAATGCAACGGGCGCAGTTCCTGTCACTTCGATGACCGAGTCACGGTAGACGCGGCCGCAGGACGGACACAGGGTGTAGAGATCCTCATCCGCAGGCCATTCCGCCAGCCCGGCCGGGACCGTGGTGTTGCCTCCGATGTAGACGGGGACGCCCTGTGAATTCGCCTGAATCAACCCGTCCTTGCTGACGGTGTTGCCGCACACGCAGGTGATTGTGGTGACATCATGACCGATCACGTCGGCGGTTTCAGTGTCCATGATGACCTCCCCGGTGATGGAAGAGACGTTCTTCAAATAGCCTATGCCTGCTGATCCGTGCCGCGCTGTGGAACTTTCCGCTGGCGTGGCCGACAATCACCAACACCATCTCCACGGGCCCGATCTCAGTCATGACGGTCTTGGTGCGGGTGCCGTTGCGGGAGTTCTCGCTCCCACGGCCGGCCACGTCATGCTTGCCATAGCCGAGGTGCTCGTCCATCTCCGCTTCCAGCGCGGTTTCCAGAACTTTCTTCGTCAACCGGTTCAACGGCCCGCCCGGGCCGACGAGCTCGATTCCCCGTTCCCTGGCAGGGGCCAGGAGCTGCGGCCGCTCAGACGAGCGGCCACGGGTAGCGCATGCCGGTGCGGTCAATCGGCAGCATCCGGTCGTGCAGCAGGCGCCGGACGCGGTGCTGCAGGGCGGCGACCTCTTCCTCATCGAGGAGCCCGGCCACCTCGGGAGGGACGGCTTCTGCGAGCTGAGCGATGTCCTGGAGCAGGGCATCCGGGATCGGGTCGCCCGCGAAGTCCCAGATCACGGTGCGCAGCTTGAAAGCCGCCGAGAAGCACAGCCCGTGGTCGATGCCCCAGACCCGCCCGTCGTCACCGCGGAGCACGTGGCCGCTTTTGCGGTCGGTGTTATTGGCGACGTAATCGAACAGGGCGATCCGGGCCAGCTCGCGGTGGGTCTCTTGGGCATCCTCGAACAAGGTGAAGTAGTGCTCCTGAAAGTCACACTCGATGAACCATTGCAGCGAACCGATTCCCAAGGGGGCGTCCTCGCGAATGACCGTAAGCGGCACAAGCCCCCACCCCAGGGACTCGCTGAGCAGGTAGGCGGCCCGTTCCCGACGGTAAAGTCCGGGCTCGAAATCCGACAAAGGCCTTTCCCCGGCCTCCGGCTTGTAGACCGCATAGGCCGAGTCGTCCGCGCGGGAAACCTGGACGAGGAACGTCTCGTTGCTGCTTCGCGGGATGCGTCCGAGCAGCTCGACGCTGCCCTCGGCGAGCAGCGTCAGCTCGCGGCCGGACACCGGCTGCACCATTTCATTGCGCCCTCAACCCGCTCAGGGCGTCCGACGTCGAATTCACCATATGCACGGCGGGGTCCTGGCCCTCCACGAAGGAGATGGCCGAGACGGAGCCCGGGCTGATGACGATGCGCTGGAAGAGGTCCAGATGCGTGCCCAGGGCGTGGGCGACGGCGGCCTTGATGGGATCGGCATGGGAGAAGCACACAACCACGCCGCCGGCATGGGCCGTGCACAGTGCCTCCACCGCGCCGACGATCCGGGCCTGCATCTCCGGGAAGCTCTCGCCGCCCGGGAAGCGGAACGCAGACGGGCTGTGCTGGACGGTCTGCCATTCCGGCAGGGTCGCCAAGTCGGCGATTGCGGACCCGGTCCACTCGCCGAAATCGCACTCCAGCAGGCCGTCGTCGTTCTTCACCTCCAGTCCGGTGCGGACCGCCGTCGGCTCCGCCGTCTCACGGGCGCGTTCCAGCGGTGAGGAATAGAGGGCGTCGACGGACAAGCCTTCGAGTCGTTCCGCGACGCGTTCGGCCTGGGCCCGGCCCCGGTCGGACAGATGCAGCCCGGCGGCGCGCCCCGGCAGCACCGTGCCCGTCGTCGGCGTCTCCCCGTGGCGCACCAGCAGCAGGAGCGTGCCCTGCCGCTCAGGTGAAGTCGCGGGTGCTGGCGATGCCGGCGTTGCTGCACTCATCAGGATCTAAGCGTAGCGCCAGGGGTCCCGCCCGAGCTTGCGCGGGAAGGGGGAGCCGCAGAGCGGTGTGACGCACCCGGGCCCAGTGCGCAGGAATCTGAAAGAATCCCTCGATTCCGCCCACGGTGGAGGTCTACGGTGGAGGAGTGAGTGATCGCCCCGAAATCTTCACTGTCGGTGAACTGCGTGCCTCCGGCAACGTTCACAAGGACCTGCGCCGAGAAATCCGCGACAACCTGCTCGCTGCTCTCGCCACCGGCCGCGACCCCTGGCCCGGGATGTTCGGCTTCAGCCGGACCGTCCTGCCCCAGCTCGAGCGGGCCCTGCTCGCCGGCCACGACATCGTGCTGCTCGGCGAACGGGGACAGGGCAAGACACGGCTCCTCCGCACCCTGGCAGCGCTGCTGGACGAGTGGTCGCCCGTGATCGAGGACTCGGAACTGAACGAACACCCCTACGAGCCCATTACGGAGCACTCCCGCGCCCGCGTCCTCACGGAGGGGGACCGGCTCCGGGTGGCGTGGCGCCACCGCTCGGAACGCTACGTCGAAAAGCTCGCGACGCCGGACACCTCCGTCGCCGACCTGATCGGCGACGTCGACCCGATGCGGGTCGCCGAGGGCCGCCGCCTCGGGGACCCGGAAACCATCCACTACGGCCTGGTCCCGCGCTCCAACCGCGGGATCATCGCCATCAACGAGCTGCCGGACCTCGCCGAGCGGATCCAGGTCTCGATGCTCAACGTGATGGAAGAACGCGACATCCAGATCCGCGGCTACGTGCTGCGGCTGCCGCTCGACGTACTCGTCGTCGCGTCGGCCAATCCGGAGGACTACACGAACCGCGGCCGGATCATTACGCCCCTGAGGGACCGCTTCGGCGCCGAGATCCGCACCCACTATCCGATAGAGCTCGACGACGAGGTCGCCGTCATCCGGCAGGAGGGGCATCTGGTGGCGGGCGTCCCGCCCGTCATCCTCGAAATCCTGGCCCGCTACACCCGGGCGCTGCGGCAGTCTCCGGCGATCAACCAGACCTCCGGGGTCTCCGCGCGGTTCGCCATCGCCGGCGCCGAAACCGTCGCCGCGGCGGCCCTGCGCCGCGCAAGTGTGCGCGGAGAGGACGAGGCCGTCGCCCGGATCATCGATCTGGACGCCGCAGTGGACGTCCTCGCGGGGAAGATTGAGTTCGAGTCAGGTGAGGAAGGACGCGAACAGGACGTCCTCGACCACCTCCTGCGCATGGCCACAGCAGAGGCCGTGCGGGCGCACTTCCACGGCATCGACATGGGTCCGCTCGTGGCTGCGCTGGACGGCCGCGCCACGGTGACCACCGGGGAACTGGTCACGGCGCGGGAGTTCCTCCACAACCTTCCGACCCTCAACGGCTCAAGCCTCTACGACGAGATCAGTAAGCGCCTGGGCGCCACGAACGACGGACAGCGCGCCGCCGCCGTCGAACTTGCACTGGAAGGTCTGTACCTTGCCCGGCGGATCTCCAAGGAGTCCGAGGACGAGGCGACCATCTACGGCTGAGGAGGTCCCATGACCGCTCACAACCGGTCCAGGTATGGCCGGTACAGGGGAGGACCGGATCCGCTCGCGCCGCCGGTGGACTTGGCGGAGGCACTGGACGCTGTCGCCGAGGACGTCATGGCAGGCTACTCTCCCCGGCACGCCCTCCAGGAGTACCTGCGGCGCGGCGGCAGGAACAGGGAAGGGCTCGACGACCTCGCCGCCCGCGTCCAGCAGCGACGCAGTGAACTGCTGGGCCGCCACCGGCTCGACGGCACCCTCAACGAAGTCCAGAAGCTGCTTGAGACTGCGGTGCTGGAGGAGCGCAAACAGCTCGCCCGCGACGCCATGATGGACAACACCGACCGCAGCTTCCGGGAGATGCAGCTGCAGAACCTGCCCAAATCCACGGCGGCTGCGGTCAACGAGCTCGCCTCCTATGACTGGCAGTCGAGCACCGCCCGGGAGGCCTACGAGCGGATCAAGGATCTGCTGGGCCGCGAGATACTGGACCAGCGGTTCGCCGGGATGAAGCAGGCGCTCGAGGGCGCCACGGATGAGGACCGAGCGGCCGTCAGGGAGATGCTACAGGACCTCAACGAGCTGCTCGACAAACACCGCCGCGGCGAGGACACAGACGCGGACTTCCAGGAGTTCATGGCCACTCACGGCCAGTTCTTCCCGGAGAACCCGCAGTCGGTCGAGGAGCTGGTGGACGCGCTGGCCCAGCGCGCGGCCGCCGCCCAGCGGCTCCTGCAGTCCATGTCCGCCGAGCAGCGCGAGGAGCTGATGCGGCTATCCGCTGAGGCGTTCGGCTCGGCCGAGCTTATGGCACAGCTGGGCCAACTCGATTCCAACCTGCAGGCTTTGCGCCCCGGCGAGGACTGGTCCGGCTCCGAACGCTTCGACGGGGAGGAGGGGCTGGGACTCGGCGACGGCACCGGCGTGCTCCAGGACCTCGCCGAACTGGACGAGCTGTCCGAACAGCTCTCCCAGTCCTACAACGGGTCCCGCCTGGACGACCTGGACCTGGACGCCCTCGCCCGCCAGCTGGGCCAAAATGCCGCCGTGTCGGCACGAACTCTTTCGGACATCGAGCGGGCCATGCAAGACGGTGGCTTCCTCCAACGCGGGGCCGACGGCGACCTCCGGCTTTCACCGCAGGCCATGCGGCGGCTCGGCAGGTCCCTGCTGCGGGACACCGCCAAGCAACTCTCCGGCCGGCAGGGGCGCCGGGACACACGCGTTGCCGGAGCTGCCGGGGAGCAGACGGGCTCCAGCCGCCCGTGGGAGTTCGGGGACGCCGAGCCCTGGGACGTCACCCGCACCATCACCAACGCGATCCGCCGTACGATCGCCGACGGCGGCGACCCGCGCCATGGCCTGCGCCTCGCCATGGACGACATTGAGGTGACCGAGACGGAGGCGCGCACGCAGGCCGCCGTCGCCCTGCTGGTCGACGTGTCCTTCTCGATGGCCGCCGAGGGACGCTGGGTGCCAATGAAACGTACGGCGCTCGCCGTGTACCACCTCGTTTCAACCAAATTCCGCGGCGACCGGCTGCAGCTGATCACGTTCGGCCGCTACGCGCAGACCATGGACATCGGCGAGCTCACGGCGCTGCCGGCCCTGCGCGAGCAGGGCACCAACCTGCACCACGGCCTGCTGCTGGCGGGCCGGTTCTTCCGCCAGCACCCGTCCATGCAGCCGGTCCTCCTGGTGGTGACCGACGGTGAACCCACGGCGCACCTGCTGGCCGACGGCGAGTCGTGGTTCTCCTGGCCGCCGGACCCGGAGAGCATCCGCGTTACGGTCGCCGAACTGGACCGACTTGGGCACGCCGGCACGCAGGCCACGTTCTTCCGGCTCGGCGACGACCCGGGCCTGGAACGGTTCGTCCAGCGGATGGCCCGCCGAATCGGCGGCCGGGTCGTGGCGCCGGAGTCGGGGGATCTGGGAGCTGCCGTGGTGGGGGAGTACCTCCGCGCTCACTTCCGCGGCCGCCCCTACGGCGACGCCGACTGGGCCAGCTAGCAGCAGCAACACCATCACGGCAGGCTACTTTAGGACCACCGTCCTGTTCCCCTGGAGGAAGACCCGGCCTTCGCAGTGCCAGCGGACGGCGTTGGACAATGCCTTGCGCTCGGTGTCCCGTCCGGCGGCCACGAGGTCGTCGGCGGTGTAGGTGTGGTCCACCTCCACCACCTGCTGGGAGATGATCGGGCCCTCATCGAGCTCCGCGTTGACGTAGTGGGCGGTGGCGCCGACGGTCTTCACGCCGCGGGCGTGTGCCTGGTGGTAGGGCTTGGCACCCTTGAAGCTTGGCAGGAAGGAATGGTGGATGTTGATGGCGCGGCCATCGAGACGGCGGGTGAGATCGTCGCTGAGGACCTGCATGTATCGGGCCAGGACCACCAGTTCGACGTCGAGCCGGTCGACGAGTTCCATCAGGCTCTCCTCGGCCGCCGGCTTGGTGGCTGCCGTGACGGGCACGTGGAAGAAGGGGATGCCGTGCCATTCCACGATCCCCCGGTGATCCGGATGGTTCGAGACGACCCCGACAATATCGATGGGCAGTTCGCCGATGCGGGCGCGGAACAGCAGATCGTTGAGGCAGTGCTCGAATTTGGACACCATGACCAGGACCCGGCATTTCGTCCCCTGGGCCCGCAGATGCCACTGCATGCCAAATTTTTCCGCCACGGGACCGAAGGCTTCCCGGAGTGAATCAAGCGTGGCCGGCCCGCCGGGGGAGTCCCCGGACGAGGCAAAGTGGAGCCGCATGAAGAAATGGCCGTCGTCCTGTGAGTCGAATTGTTTGCTTTCGAGGATGTCGCAGCCCTGCTCCAGCAGGAATCCGGCCACGGCGTGGACAATTCCCCGGGTTTCCGGGCAATCAAGGGTCAGAACATAGTCAGCGGGAGTGCTATTTACGGTATCCACGGTTCAGCACTCGATGACGTTGACGGCGAGGCCTCCGCGGGAGGTTTCCTTGTACTTGGTTTTCATGTCCGCTCCTGTTTCACGCATGGTCTTGATGGCTTTGTCCAGCGACACCTTGTGGCTGCCGTCGCCGTGCAGGCACAGGCGCGCGGCGTTGATGGCCTTCACACTGGCGATGGCGTTGCGTTCGATGCAGGGGATCTGCACCAGCCCGCCTACCGGGTCGCAGGTGAGGCCGAGGTTGTGCTCGATTCCGACTTCGGCCGCGTTTTCCACCTGCGCGGGGGTGCCGCCCAGGACTTCGCACAGCCCTGCGGCTGCCATGGAGCACGCCGATCCGACTTCGCCCTGGCAGCCGACCTCGGCCCCCGAGATGGAGGCGTTGATCTTGAACAGGATCCCGACGGCGGCGGCCGTCAGCAGGAAGCGGATGACGCCGTCGTCGTTGGCTCCGGGGACGAATTTGACGTAGTAATGCAGCACGGCCGGCACGATCCCGGCGGCCCCGTTGGTGGGGGCGGTGACGATCCGCCCGCCAGCGGCGTTCTCCTCGTTGACGGCCAGAGCGAACAGGTTCACCCACTCCATCGCGAGCAGCGGGTCGGCGGGCACCTGGATCTGGGGCGGATTCCGGGCTGCCGCATCGGCGCTGACCACGGAAGCGGCCAGCGTCCGGAACAGGTCCGGCGCCCGGCGCCTGACGTTCAGCCCGCCGGGGAGGATTCCCTCCGCCGCGCAGCCGTTGTCCACGCATTCGCGCATGACCGCCCACAGGGCCAGGAGTTTTTCCCGGAGTTCAGCCTCGCTGCGCCAGACCAGTTCGTTGGCGAGCATGACGTCGGAGATGGACATGTCCTCCCGCCGGCAGATTGCCAGGAGCTCGTCGGCTGTGGTGAAGGGGTAGGGCAGCACGGTATCGTCCGCCACCACCTGGTCGGCGCCCTGTGCGGTGCCGTCGACGACGAAGCCGCCCCCAATGGAATAGAAGCTCCGTTCGCTGAGCACTACCCCGGAGTGGTCCAGTGCCCGGAACGTCATCCCGTTGGGGTGGGCCGGCAGGGACTTGCGGCGGTGCAGCACCACGTCCTCGTCCCAGTTGAAGTCCACCCGGTGTTCCCCGCCGATCCGCAGCTCGGCATCCAGGGCGGCGGCTGCCACCTGGTCATCGGCTGTGCCGGTATCCACCGTCTCGGGGGCCTGGCCCTGGAGGCCCAGGACGACGGCCTTGTCCGAACCGTGCCCCCGGCCGGTGGCACCCAGCGAACCGAACAGTTCGGCCTGCACTCTTGCGGTTGCGCTAAGTTGCCCGTCACTTTTCAATCCGTCGGCGAACAGCTTGGCCGCCCGCATCGGGCCGACCGTGTGGGAGGAGGACGGCCCGATGCCAACAGAAAACAGGTCCAGGACGCTGAGCGCCATCAGGGGACCTCAGGAGTCGCAAATTCGCGCATGGCGTCCAGGAGCCAGCGGCCCAGGAACTCCGCAAAGGAGGCCCGCGGGAAGATCCGGTAGGTATTATCCGCGGTCTTCCACAGAATGGCGGGGATGCCGCCGATTTCTGTGGACAGTGCCGTCCCGGCCTGCAGGACGCGCGGGTGCAGATCCAGGGAACAGCCCTTTTCCAGCACGGCCCGCGCCCGGGGACCGGAGAGCTCGAACGTGGTGCGGTTCGCGGAGAGGTCCACCACCTGGCCCGCGCCGCCGCCCAGGGCCTCGAACAGCGCACCGGGAAGATCGCCGCCCAGGCTTTCGTGGGATTCCGCCGGGGCCACGAGCAGGAATTCGCCCGGTCCCAGCCACAGCACTGCGGTCCCGCCGCTGCCGCGAACCTCCCCTGAAGCAGACGGCAGGCCGCCGGCCAGAGTGCCCAGCCGTTCCCCGGCGTCGCCGGCCGGGTCGACCCGGATCCCGGCCATGGTCAGGAACGGCACCTCGCTCAGCTCCACGGTGCCGGCAACAGACCCCGCTGCAAAAGCCGACTTCAGGAGCGACGCCGGGCTCGTCCGGAGGGTCTGGATCTTCTTGGAATTTTCGAGTGCTGCTGTGTCAGCCATCTTTGCGGGTCCCTTCAGAGTCAAAAAGTACGGTTTCTGCGACGACAACGTCCACCAGTTGGTCCCCGGCGGCGGCCACCAGGGTCTCGCCGATGCGGTTGCGGCCGTTCTTGATCAGGGCCAGGGCAAACGACCTGCCCAGCGCCGCGCTGTGGTAGCTCGAGGTCACGAATCCCTGCATGGGCACGGGGCCGTAGGCCGGGTTGACGGTGATGCCCTGCTCCACCAGCTGCGTGCCTTCGGGCAGCCGGATCGTGCCGTCCACGGGAAGCACGCTGACCAGATGCTTCCGGTCGGTGCGGCCTGCCTCCTTGCGGGCGTAGGACCGCTTGCCAATGAAGTCCTTGACCTTGGAGACCACCCATTCCATGCCGGCGTCCTGCGGGGTGACGGTGCCGTCGGTGTCCTGGCCGACGATCGGGTACCCCTTCTCCGCACGCAGCACGTGCATGGTTTCGGTGCCGTACGGAGTGATGTTGAATTCGGCGCCGGCCGCTGCCACGGATTCCCAGGTGTTCAGTCCGTACCAGGACGGGACGTTGATTTCGTAGGCCAGCTCGCCGGAGAACGAGATCCGGCAGATCCGGGCCCGGACGCCGGAAGCGAGGATGGTTTCCTTGAAGGTCATGAACGGGAAGGCCTCGGCCGCGAGGCCGCCGTCGGCCGCCAGTTCCGGGGCCAGCCTCGCCACGACGGCGCGGGACTTGGGCCCGACGACGGCGATGGTGGTCCACTGCTCCGTAACGGAGGTGCAGTGCACATCCAGTTCCGGCCATTCGGTCTGCAGCCATTCCTCCAGCCAGTCCAGGACCTTGGCCGCGCCGCCGGTGGTGGTCGTCATGAAGTACCTGTCCTCGTCGAGGCGGAGCGTGACGCCGTCGTCGAAGATCATGCCGTCCGGGGTGCACATCACGCCGTAACGGGCCGAGCCCTGCGCCAGTTTCTTGAACGCGTTGGTGTAGACGCGGTTCAGGAATTCGCCCGCATCCTTGCCGCGGATCTCGATCTTGCCCAGGGTGGTGGCGTCCATGAAGCCCACCGATGCCCGGACGGCGGCGCATTCGCGCAGGACCGCGGTATCCATGTCCTCCCCGGCCTGCGGGTAGTACCAGGGACGCTTCCACTGGCCGACGTCTTCGAAGAGGGCGCCGCGGGACAGGTGCCAGGGGTGGATGGAGGTGAGGCGGGCCGGGTCGAAGAGTTCTCCGCGCTGGCGTCCGGCCAGGGCGGCGAACGCCACGGGGGTGAAGGGGGCGCGGTACGCGGTGGTGCCGATTTCCCCGATACCCCGGAACGCTTCGCCTGCCTGCCGCAGTGCCGCGGCGATGACGCCGATTGCGTTCACTCCGGAGGTTTTGCCCTGGTCGTTGGCGGTGCTGATCGAGGTGTAGCGCTTGACGTGTTCCACCGAGCGCATGCCGGCCCCGGTGGAGCGCAGGACGTCGGCCACGGACTGGTCGCGCTGGAAGTCCACGAAGTGGTGGTGCCAGTCGTCCGGGCCGCCGTCCTGGCCGGGGACGAGCCAGAGCTGGCGGGTCGGGGCCGACGCCTTCGGCTCGGAGAAGACCTGCGGACCGACGGCTACGCCGGAGTTTTCCGGGTCGAAGCCGGCGGCGCCGGCCGCTGCCGCCCCGGCAGAGATGCCTTCGGCGATGCAGTCGTCGAGTTCGAAGCTGCCGCGCCCCGCGCCGGCCACCTGCTGGTTGGGGACAATGCTGCTGGGCACGAACGCTGCCAGCTCATCGTCCCAGCGGATCTTGCCCTGGCGCTGGGAGTGCAGGTGCACCACGGGGGACCAGCCGCCGGAGACGGCCAGCAGGTCGCAGGCGAGCTGTTCGACGCCGGAGGTGAGCTCGCCGGCGTCGTTGATGCTGCGGACGGTGACGCCCAGGACGCGTTCCTGGCCTGTGGTGTTCGCAACGGCGCTGCCGATCAGCACCCGGGTGCCGGTGGCGGCTGCCCCCGCTGCCGTTTCGCTCAGCTGCGGACGGGCATCCACGACGGCTTCGACGCGGATGCCGGCGGTGCGGAGGTCGGCGGCCAGGGCGTAGGCGCTGTCGTTGGTGGTGCTGATGACCACGCGCTTCCCCGCCGCCACGGCGTAGCGGTTGAGGTAGCTGCGGACCGCGGAGGCGAGCATGATGCCGGGGCGGTCGTTGTTTTCGAAGACCAGCGGGCGTTCGTGGGCGCCGGGGGCCAGGACAATCTGTTTGGCACGGATGTGCCAGATCCGCTGGCGGGACACGCCGGGCGCGGCCGGGGTCAGGAGGTGGTCCGTCCGGTTCTGGGCGGCGATGACGTAGTTGGAGTCGTAGGAGCCGAAGGCGCTGGTGCGGTTCAGCACGGTGCACTCGGCCGCGGAGATCAGTTCGGCTTCAACGTTGGACACCCAGTCCAGTGCGGGTACGCCTTCGATGCTCTCCGCGAGGGCCGGATCGGTGGATCCGGACAGCAGCGAGCCGCCCAGCTCAGGCTGGTCGTCAATGAGGATGACCCGGGCTCCGGCGCGGACGGCCTCGCGTGCCGCGGCCAGGCCGGCGGGGCCGCCGCCGACCACGAGGACGTCGGTGTGGACGTACTTCTTGTCGTACTCGGCACGGTCCTCGTCCGGGTCCAGCTTCCCCAGTCCGCTGAGGAATTCGGCGCTGAGCCCGTCCACGAGGGACACCGTGGTGGCGGGGAGCATGGACTCGGCAACATGGCCCGGGAACCGGGCGGCGATCTTGACCAGGGCGTTGGATTCCTCGACTCCCGCGGACATGATGCCGCGGGGGCGGTCCTCGTAGAGGGAGTTGCCCGCCCGCAGCCGGCCGTTGGCCAGCAGGGCGGAGGCGAGGGTGTCGCCGGGGTGGCCCGTGTATTCACGGCCATCCAGGGTGAAACGCCAGGTAACACTGCGGTCGATGCGTCCGCCGGTGCCAAGACGCGCGGGCTGGCTCTGAGCGGTCATTTGATTGCTCCTTCCGGGGAGACGGGGCTGGTGACGGTGGGGGCTGTGGATCCGACGGCGGGGCGAAGCTGGCCCATCGGGTATACGGCCTGGATGTCGTAGGTGAGCGTGTCGCGGAGCATGTTGAACCATTGCCGGCAGCCCGTGCTGTGCAGCCAGCGCTCGGCGAAGGCGCCCTTGGTGTTGTCGCGGTAGAACAGGTACTCGGCCCATTCACGGTCCGTGAGTTCTGCCGGGTTTTCGGGATAGGCGATGTGGGCCTGGCCGCCGTAGTGGAACTCGGTCTCGTCCAGGGGGCCGCAGTTGGGGCAGGGAATCAGGAGCATGTCCGTACCTCTTTCTAGTGGGCAACGGCAGCGGCGCCGTGTTCATCGATCAGGGCGCCGGTTTCGAAGCGCTCGAGCGCAAAGGGCTTGTTAAGGGCGTGCGGCGTTCCGGTGGCGATCGTGTGCGCGAACGTCAGGCCGGCCGCCGGGGTGCCCTTGAAGCCACCGGTTCCCCAGCCGCAGTTGACGAACATGTTCTCCACCGGGGTGGTGCCCACTATGGGGGAGGCATCCAGGGTGGTGTCCACGATCCCGCCCCAGGTCCGGAGCACGTGGGCCCGGGCGAAGATCGGGAAGAGCTCGACGGCGGCGGCCATCTGGTGCTCGATCACGTGGAAGGATCCGCGCTGGCCGTAGCCGTTGTAGGAGTCGACGCCGGCTCCCATCACCAGTTCGCCCTTGTGCGCCTGGGAGACGTAGACGTGGACGTGGTTGGACATGACCACGGTGGGGTGGACGGGCTCGTGAAGTTCGGACACGAGGGCCTGGAGCGGGTGGGACTGGATGGGGAGCCGGAAGCCGGCCATTTCCGCGAGCACCGAGCTGTGTCCGGCGGCGCAGAGGCCGACCTTTTCGGTGTGGATCGTGCCGCGGTTGGTCTTGACGCCCACCACCTTGTTTCCGTCCTTGACGAACCCCGTGACTTCGCAGTTCTGGATGATGTCCACGCCGAGCTCGTCGCATTTGCGGGCGAACGCCCACGCGACGTGGTCGTGCTTGGCGATGCCGGCGCGGGGCTGGTACGTGGCACCCATGACCGGGTAGCGGATGTTGTCGTTGATGTTCAGGATGGGGCAGAGTTCCTTGACCTGCTGCGGGTCCAGCCACTCCGCGTCCACGCCGTTGAGCTTGTTGGCACCGACGCGGCGGACGCTTTCGCGGACATCGCCCAGGGTGTGGGCCAGGTTCATCACACCGCGCTGGCTGAACAGGAAGTCGTATTCGAGTTCCTCCGGCAGGATCTCCCAGAGCTTCAGCGAGTGCTCATAGATGGCCGCGCTCTCGTCCCAGAGGTAGTTGGACCGGATGATCGTGGTGTTCCGGGCCATGTTGCCGCCGGCGAGCCAGCCTTTTTCCAGGATGGCGATGTTGGTCATCCCGTGGTTCTTGGCCAGGTAGTAGGCGGTAGCGAGGCCGTGTCCGCCGCCGCCGACAATGACGGCGTCGTAGGAGGACTTGGGGTCCGGGTTGCGCCAGAGGAAGTCCGGGTGCTCCGGCAGGTGTTCGTTGGTCATTGTGCTGCTCCAATCAGTTCTGCCTCAAGCCCCGCTGCGGCTTCTTTGCCGCCAAGGTGGGGGTAGAGCGGGAAGCGTGCCGCGAGGGCGCTGACGCGTCCGCGGAGGCCTGCGGTGGTTTCGTTGCTGAGTTCGTTCTCTGTTGCCGGTGAAGTGAGCGCGGAGGCGATGATGTCCGCCACCTCGGTGAATTCCGCGGCGCCGAAGCCTCGGGTGGCCAGGGCGGGGGTGCCGATCCGCAGCCCGGAGGAGACCATGGGCGGGCGGGGGTCGAAGGGGACGGCGTTGCGGTTTACCGTGATGCCGATCTGGTGCAGCCGGTTTTCTGCCTGCTGCCCGTCCAGCTCCGAGTGCCGCAGGTCCACCAGGACCAGGTGGACATCCGTGCCGCCATTGACCACCGAGATCCCTGCTGCCGCGACGTCGTCATTCAGGAACCTGGACGCCAGAATCTTGGCGCCTTCGAGGGTGCGTTCCTGGCGCTCCTTGAAATCGGCCGACGCCGCGATCTTGAAGGCCACAGCCTTGGCCGCGATCACGTGTTCCAGCGGGCCGCCCTGCTGGCCCGGGAAGACGGCGCTGTTGATCTTGCGCGCATACTCCTCCTTGCTCAGGATCACCCCGCCGCGCGGGCCGCCGAGGGTCTTGTGCGTGGTGGTGGTGACGACGTCGGCGTAAGGCACCGGGTTCGGGTGCAGCCCGGCGGCGACCAGGCCGGCGAAGTGTGCCATGTCCACCATGAGGTAGGCGCCCACAAGGTCGGCGATCCGGCGGAATTCCACGAAGTCCAGCTGCCGGGAGTACGCCGACCACCCGGCGACGATCATTTTGGGCCGGTGCTCGAGGGCAAGGGCCTCCACCTCGGCCATGTCGACCAGGTGGGTGTGCTCGCTTACGTGGTACGGGACCACGTTGTAGAGCTTGCCGGAGAAGTTGATGCGCATGCCATGGGTGAGGTGGCCCCCGTGCGCCAGCGAGAGTCCCATGATGGTGTCGCCCGGTTCCAGGAGGGCAAACATGGCGGCGGCGTTGGCCTGGGCGCCCGAATGCGGCTGCACGTTCGCCGCTTCCGCGCCGAACAGGGCCTTGACCCGGTCGATGGCCAGCTGCTCGATCACGTCAACGTGCTCACAGCCGCCGTAGTAGCGCTTCCCGGGGTAGCCCTCGGCGTACTTGTTCGTCAGGACCGAGCCCTGCGCCTCCATGACCGAGGCAGGGGCGAAGTTCTCGGAGGCGATCATTTCGAGGGTGGACTGCTGGCGCAGGAGCTCCCTGTCCACGGCGTCCGCTACTTCGATGTCCACTTCTGATAACCGGTGATTCAGCTGCCCAACCATTCGACTGCTCCTTTGAAATACTACTTCTGACTAATTGATATATCAGTGTGAGGGCAATGGTATGGTGAAACTCACAAGAGAGTCAATAGGTCCCCGGTCGCCGTCCGGACGGGCCGCTGGGGGAAGGGGATATCCGATGAGCGCAGCACACCTCATGCCGGCAGCGGAGGAGGGGGAGATCTCTTTGGCCGAGGCGGCCTACCGCCGTCTGCGGGACAAGCTGATCATGCTTGAGATCAAGCCCGGCGCCCCGATCAACGACGGCCAGCTTGCCGCGGAGCTCGGAGTGGGCCGGACGCCCGTCCGGGAGGCCATCAAGCGCCTGGAAGTCGATCACCTGGTTGTCTCTTACCCCCGCCGGGGAACGTTCGCCACCATCGTTGACATCACGGAGCTGGCCGATGTTTCGGACATCCGCGAGTTACTGGAACCGCTGGCGGCCCGCCGCGCCGCAACGAACGCCGGCACGGACATGCGCTCGGAGCTCCGGGAGCTGGCCCGGACCATCTCCGGGATCGACGCCACTCCCCGCGACAAGCGCGAGCTCATGCGCTTCGACCTCACCGTGCACCGAATCATCTACGCGGCCGCGGGCAACCCCCACCTGGAAGACACCCTGATCCGCTACGACAACCTCGCGACCCGAATCTGGTGCCTGGTGCTGGACAAGATCCCGTCCGTTGCCGGGCACATCACCGAACACGTCGACCTGCTGAATGCGGTTGCCGACGGCGACGCCGAGCTGGCCGCCAGCCTGGCGCTGGAGCACGTGACGAGCTTCGAGAAAACCGTCCGCAGCGTGCTCTAAGGCGTCCGTCCCGGCGGGTGCGGGCCGGGCGCCGCGGGGGCCGCGGCCGCCGCGGCGATATGGATGGCAAACAGCCTGCCGGAGGTGCGGGGGTCCCCGCCCAGCAGGGCCTGGATCTTGTTCAGCCGCTTATGCATCGTCTGCCGTTCAACGTTCAAGGCGACGGCCGACGCCGTCGTGTTGCACCCCGAATCGAGCCAGCACAAGAGGGTGGCCAGAAGGGCAGTGCCATGCTTCCGGTCCCACTCAAGCACTTCGCCCAGCGCTGACTCCACGTAGCAGTCCAGGAATGCCGGATGCGGCACGGCGGCGAGAATCCGGCGGCCCAGGAAGTCCATGGCGTCAAGAACATCGCCCGCTGCGGGCGTCCCCAGTGCCATGACTTCCCGCGCTTCCACGTAGGAGTCGTGCGCCCGGAAGCTGTCGGCCACGCTTGGTCCGAAGGTGGCGCACGTGTCCGAACCGGCCAGTGCCTCCCGCGCGGCACGAAGCAGTACTTCGCGCGCCGCCCGTGCGCCTTGGCGCGGCAGCGCGAGCAGCACCGCGCGCTCGCCGTCCCATAAATGGGACTTCACGTGTACTCCACGCACGTGCAGCGCGCGTTCGACGGCCGGGAAATTAGTGTCCCTCCCGGCCGAGCGGAAAACAGCCACCATCGCCGTGTGGCCGGCCTGGAGCCCGGCCTGCGGCCATAGCCGCTGGACGGATTCGACATCCCCGCCTTCGATCACCGCTTCCAGCAGGCGAGCCTCGGCCACCTGGGCCGGCGTGGGACGAAAGGCCTGCGCCAGGGCGAGGGCCAGGATTCCGGACAGGCGGTCGGCTGCAAGCTCGAGCAGCAGCGGGTCCTCGGCAGGGGAGCGGAGCTTCAGCTGGGCCGCGAGCTGGCCGCCGACCACGATGCCGGCCTCGGCCCTGGAACCTCCCTCGTCGACGGCTTCCCCAGCGCGGCCGAGGAGCGATCCGTCAGGGGCCTCCAGCGAGACCTCGGCCTCCAGGGTGGTGGCGAGCAGCTCGAGAATGGTCGGAAGGTGGGGACCCCTGTCGGTGATTTGGCGCGCAATCCGCCGGGAGGCGTCGTCGACCACGAGGTGGGCGGCCGCCTGCTCGTTGACCACCAGCCGGTTGACGGCCTCGGCAATGTCCACAAAGGGAGCCACGGCGCGCAGCTCTATCAGCGGCAGCCCGTACTCATCGGCCGCGGCAACAAGCCGCTCCGGCATCGGGGCCGCCTGGCCGGCCGTCTGCAGGGCCAAGGCGGCGATATGCCGCATCGCAAGACTGCGGATGTAGTCCTCCTGCTCCTTCGCCGGCAGGGCCAGGAGCGACTCCCCGCCGGAGAGCAGCAGTTCCCCGCCGCGCAGGAGCGGGGCGATTTCGAGTACCTCGCTGGAATGTACCCAGCGGACAGCCCGCTCCGAGGTTCCCGGCACACTGCTGCGCACCAGCGGGCTGGCGGCCGCCATGGAGGGATTAGCGAGCACTTCAGCGAGCGTGATCATGGTGGCTGGTTCTTTCGGGGTGCGTCATATTGTCACTCATTACGTCTTCAGTGTAATCAAAACGACTCTACTTTGTGGGCCAAGTCACCAATAAGCTGGATTCACTCCCCGTTCTTCATCACAACGTAGTGAATTGAGGCACAGCATGAACCAAGCTCAACAAGGCACGCACGAAGCGGCCACTGTGGAGGTTGAAGATGTCCTGCAACCCATTCCTGAATCTGCACGGACCACCAAACTTTCCGGCCAGTTCTGGATCTGGGCCGGCGCCAACGTCGCCCCCATCAACTGGATCCTCGGGGCCCTCGGCATCCAGCTCGGCCTGGGCCTGAGCGACACCCTGATAGTCCTGATCGTCGGAAACATCATCGGCATGGCGGGCTTCGGATTCTTCGTCATTCTCGGCCAGCGGACCGGTGCCACGGGCATGCTGCTTGCCCGCGGCGCATTCGGCCGCCGCGGAGCCTACCTCCCGGCCGCCATCCAGGCGACCATCGCCATCGGCTGGTCAGCAGTGAACACGTGGGTCATCCTGGACCTGATCCTGGCACTGTTCGGCATGATCGGCTGGGTTGACCCCAGCCAACAAAACATCATGGTGCGCATCGCCGTCGCCGCGGTCATCATGACCGTCCAGGTGGCCATTTGCTACCGCGGGTACCGTGCCATCTCCAAGTTCGAGCGGATCACCATGCCGCCCACCATCATCGTCCTCGTGGGGATGTCGATCGTGGCCTGGACCCAGCTCGACATCAACTGGAGCTACGCCGGACCGGCCGGCGCCGTCTTGGAGGGCCTGCCGCGCATCGCCGCGATGTCCTCGATCATGACCGTGATCGGCATCGGCTGGGGTATCGGCTGGTTCACCTACGCCCCGGACTACTCCCGCTTCGTCAGCCGCAAGGTCAAGCCCGCCAAACTGTTCGTCGTCAGCGTCCTGGGGCAGTTCCTGCCCGTGGTCTGGCTGGGCATTCTTGGGGCCAGCCTCGCGACCAAGAACGGACAGGCCGACCCCGGCGAACTGATCGTCTCCAACTTCGGCACCCTGGCCATCCCGGTCATTCTGCTGGTCATCCACGGCCCGATTGCCACGAACATCATCAACCTCTACACCTTCGGAGTTGCCTTCCAGGCCCTGGACGTCAAGATCTCGCGGCGCAAGCTGTCCGTCATGGTCGGGATACTGTCCATGTTCGCGGTCATCGGCTTCATGTTCGCGGAGGACTTCGCGATGATCCTCGACACCTGGCTGGGCGCCATCGTGGCCTGGGTGGCCACGTGGGGCGGCATCATGGCGGTCCACTACTTCATCTTCGAGCGGCACCACAAGGACTTCTCCTACCTGTTCCTCGATTCGAAGAAGACCGCCCTGAAATCCGTGAACCCCTCTGCGTTCATCGCCTTCTTCGCCGGGATCTTCATGACGTGGCTGTTCATGTACGGCGGGATCCCGGCCCTGCAGGGACCGATCGCCACGGCGATGGGCGGCGTCGACGTCTCCTGGCTGGCCGGGACGGTGACCTCCTCGGCCGTCTATTTCGCCCTCGGCTACCCGCGCTTCCGCCGGCGCATCAGGGCCGGCGTGCCCATCGGCGTCCGCCTGGACCTGGAGGAAGAAGCAGTGCTGGCAGAGCACGGCGACGCCTGCGAGGAAAAGATCAACGTTCAGGAACCGGCCCGCCTGGCCTGAGAGCCGGCACATGCCAAACCCCCAAATGTTTCACCCCCAAATCGCAAAGGAATAACCCGTGACCATCTCCACCACCGCCCTTGCCTCGAACGTCTCTGAGTTGGAGCGCCTGAAGGTCCTCAACAACGGCACGAAAGTCTCCCTCACGTTCTCCGATGCCGAGTTTGAGCGCCGTCTCGCCGGATTGCGCCGCATCATGGCAGACAAGGACCTCGACGCCGTCGTCCTCACCAGCTACCACTCCATCAAGTACTACTCCGACTTCCTCTTCACCTACTTCGGCCGCTCGTACGCCATGGTGGTCACCAAGGATGACACCGTGACCGTCACGGCAAACATCGACGCCGGGATGCCGTGGCGGCGCAGCTACGGCGACAACGTGGTCTACACGGACTGGCGCCGGGACAACTACATCTTCGCCATCCAGGAGGCGCTGCGCACCCGCGGCATCAACCCCCGCCGGATCGGCGTCGAAGACGACTCGCTCCCGCTGGACAACCGCAACAAGATCCAGGCAGTTTTCGCGTCGGCCGCCCTGGTGGACGTGGCCCAGGCAGCTATGCGCCAGCGGATGATCAAGTCAGCCGAGGAGATCGCGGTCATCAAGCACGGCGCCCGCATCGGGGACCTCGGCGGCGAGGCCATCCGCAACGCCATCACCGCCGGAATCACCGAATACGAGGTCGCCCTGATCGGCACCGAAGCGATGGTCCACGAAATCGCCCGCACCTTCCCGGACGCGGAGATCCGCGATACCTGGGTCTGGTTCCAGTCGGGCATCAACACCGATGGCGCCCACAACTGGGCCACCACACGCAAGATTCAGGAACACGACATCCTGTCCCTGAACTGCTTCCCGATGACCTCCGGGTACTACACCGCGCTGGAGCGGACCCTGTTCTACGGCGAACCCGACGCCCGCTCCCTGGAACTGTGGAACATCAATGTGGAAGTCCACAAGCGCGGCCTCGAACTCATCAAGCCGGGTGCGGTCTGCAAGGACATCGCCGCTGAACTGAACGAGATCTACGTCGACCACGGACTGCTGGCCAACCGGACTTTCGGCTACGGACACTCCTTCGGCGTCCTCAGCCACTACTACGGCCGGGAAGCCGGGCTGGAACTCCGCGAGGACATCGACACCGTGCTGGAGCCCGGCATGGTGGTCTCCATGGAGCCGATGATCACCGTCCTGGACGGCCAGCCCGGCGCCGGCGGCTACCGCGAGCACGACATCCTCGTGGTAGGCGAGGACGGAGCCGAGAACATCACCAAGTTCCCCTTTGGCCCCGAATACAACATCATCGGCGCCTGACACCCACGTGGCGGCGGCACCGGCCGCCGCCACGTTGCACACCGCACTAACGAGGAGCACCACCAGCATGGACAAGTCAGTATTCCTGGAAGACCTGGACGCGTTCGCCTACCGCGAAGCCCTGGTATCGGGAGAGGCGATCGTCCTCATCCCCGTCGGATCCCTCGAGCAGCACGGCCCGCACCTTCCACTGGGAACGGACACCATCCTGTCGTCCCGCTTCGCCGAGGGTCTCGCCGGACGGCTGGGTGCGCTCGTGGCCCAGCCCATCGCCTACGGATACAAGTCGCAGCAGAAGTCCGGCGGCGGCAACCACCTCCCCGGCACCACCAGCCTGGACGGCGCCACCCTGATAGGCATCGCGCGCAACCTGGTCAAGTCCTTCCTGAACCAGGGCGTCCGGCACGTGGTCTTTGTCAACGGCCACTTCGAGAATTACCAGTTCCTGTACGAGGGAATCGATCTCGCCCTGGAAGAGCTGGGGATCGGGTCCGGGGCGAAGCAGAGCGTTCTGCTGTTGTCCTACTGGGACTTTGTCAGCCAGGACACGCTGACGCAGGTCTACCCGGACGGCTTCCCGGGCTGGGACATCGAACACGGCGGCGTCCTGGAAACGTCACTCATGCTGCACCTGGAACCGACCAGAGTTGCCATGGACCGACTGGTCGACGGTCCTGCCGCGGACCTCCCGCGCTTCGACAGGCTCCCGGTGGTGCCCGCCCGGACGCCGGCCACCGGCTGCCTCTCCTCGGCGGCCGGGTCCAGCGCCGCCAAGGGAAACCTGCTGTACGGGCAGGTTGTCGAGGATCTGGCCGCGGACCTCGCAAGCGAGCTGGTCCGCGAACCCGCAGGGGTGGCAGTCCCGCTCTAGCAGGAAACAGGTCCCATGCCGGGCGCAAGGGTAGGCAGGCCGCGTCATTCCACAGAGCCAACCTCCGCCGGCTGCGTATCGAGGTTCATTATGTTGACGATGCGTTCACCATAAAGGACGATCGTGGTATGGAAAATCACGTCGGCCATCTTGCCGCAGGAACGGAACTCCCTGACGTGGGGGATCAGGCCGAGCGTGCAATGACCGCCGTCGGAGCGCTGGTCCTGCAGTTGCGGCGGGAGGCTGGATACAGCATCGGCAGTCTCGCGGCGGCGGCCGGCCTGAGCCCGGGCTTGCTCAGCCAGATTGAGCGCGGCCAGGGCAACCCGTCGCTGACGACGCTGATCAAGCTGTCCCAAGCCCTGAAAGTGCCGGTCGGACGCTTTTTTGACACGAAAGACCAGGGCGGCGCGCTGGTGCGGCGCGAGGACAGGCGGCGCCTGGAAGTTGCCGAGGACAACCTCATCTACGAACTCCTGACGCCCCATATGAACGGCCACTTGGGCATGCTGCGGGCCCAAATCGCGGCTGGTTGGGACAACGAGGACGCCCCGTTCGTGCATCCTGGCGAGGAGTGCGTGACCATAGTGCAGGGCCGGCTCCACGTCTGCGTCAACGGCGTGGGGTACGACCTGGAGGAGGGCGACTCGCTGACCTACGACTCGTCCTTACCCCACTGGTACCGCAACCCGACGTCGAAGGACGCGGTGCTGATCGGCGCTATGACGCCGCCGTCCTTCTAATAGCCCGACGGACAATCCGCCATTCAATAAAATGAATAAATCGCGTTCATACTGTTGACAAGGTTGGTGGATTCCCCGAATACTGATGGGAACGCGGTCCCAGCTGCAGCCCGGTAGAGCGAAATGACGCTTGCTTCGTACGCGGTCTTCTCGACGCCTGCTTTCGCTGAACGACCGCGCCGGATGGAGGGCGGCCGTGCGTCGTGAGCTGGCTGCTACGCCTGTTGCCGCAGATCCCTCCGTTCCATTCCGTCCACCTCCCCAAGGAACCTGCCCATGACGTCCACCACCGCACCGGCCGCCGCCAATCCGGCGACTGCCAGCCCGAGCGCCGCCGCGCTCGCATGGAGTGAGAAGCTGGTCTCCTTCGACACCACCAGCCGCAATTCCAACCTGCCGATGATTCACTGCATGGCGGACGAACTCACCGCGCGCGGCATCACCCCGGTCATCGTCCCCAGCCCGGACGGCAACAAGGCCAACCTCTTCGCCACGATCCCGGCCCACGACGGCGCCGTCAGCGGCGGCATCATGCTCGCCGGCCACACCGACGTGGTCCCAGTGGACGGGCAGGCCTGGGACAGCGAGCCGTTTACCCCAGAGATCCGGGAGGGGCGTCTCTACGGGCGCGGCACCACGGACATGAAGGCGTTCAGCGGTGCAGTCCTGGGCTTCCTGCCGGAATTCCTGTCCCGTCCGCTCGCGGAGCCGCTGCACTTCGCCTGGACCTACGACGAAGAAGTCGGCTGCCACGGCGCCGTCGTCCTGCTCGCCGAACTGGCCGCCCGCGGGATCCGCCCGCGGATCGGTTTTGTCGGCGAGCCGACCAGCATGCGGCCCGTCTCGGCCCACAAGAGCAGCCAGCTCTACCGCGTCACTGTCAGCGGGGTTGCCGCCCACTCCTCCATGACCTCCACCGGCGTCAACGCCATCGAATATGCGGCCAGGGCCATTGCGTTCATCCGCTCCCTTGCCGACGAACACCGGCTTTCCGGCCCGTTCGACAAGACCTTTGTGGTTCCCTACACCACAGCCAATGTGGGGGTCGTCAGCGGCGGCGCAGCGGTCAACACCGTTGCCGAAAAGTGTGATTTCGAATTCGAGTTCAGGACCATTCCGGGCGACGAGCCTAAGGCGGTTATTGCCCGGATCGAGGAGCACCTGGCGGCGCTGCGGGCCGAAATCCAGCAGGAGAACCCCGCGGCGGACATCCGTATGGTCCCGCTGGGCACGGTCCCGGGCCTCAGCCCCGAGGGCCCGCGCGCCGCACTCGAACTGGCCCAGGACCTCACCGGCGAGGCCGTCGAAGGATCAGTGGTCTACGCCACCGAGGCCGGACTTTTCCAGCGCGCCGGCATCGACACTGTGGTTTGCGGTCCAGGCAACATGGACCAGGGGCACACGGCCAACGAATACATCGAGCTATCCCAGATCGCGGCGTGCGAGAGCTTTTTGCAGGCCCTCGCCGCGCACCTCTCCACTACTGAACGGACCGCAAAGCCATGAGCCATCAAACCGCCACAGGAGTGGGCCCGAGTGATGAGGTCCTGGACAGCCGTCCGCCCGCCGCCCTTGCACTGGAACGAGGCAATGCCCGTAAAGCCGTCGTCGCAGCCTCCATCGGCAACGGACTCGAGTGGTTCGACCTGATCGTGTACGGCACGTTCGCCGTCACCATTTCCAAGCTGTTCTTCCCCACGAACAATGAAGCAGCATCGCTGCTTTTGACCTTCGCGTCTTTTGGTGTTTCCTTCATCATGCGGCCGCTTGGCGGCATCATCATCGGACGCTACGCGGACAAGGCCGGCCGGAAGGCGGGCATGCTGGTATCTATCCTCGTCATGTTCGTCGGCACCCTGCTAATTGTTCTTGCTCCGACAGCGGCAGCCATCGGCGTCACGGCCAGCCTCCTGGTGCTGGTCGCCCGGCTCCTGCAGGGCTTTGCCACCGGCGGGGAATTCGGCACGGCCACGGCCTACCTGATCGAGTACGCACCCAGCCGGAAGGCCTTTTACGGCAGCTGGCAGGTGGCTACCCAGGGTGGTGGCATCCTGATTGCCGGAATCTTCGGATTCGTCCTGAACAGCTATCTCAGCACGCAGTCTCTCGAGTCGTGGGGCTGGCGGCTTCCGTTCATCTTTGCGCTAGCCATCGGACCTGTGGGCTGGTACATCCGGTCCAAGATGGAGGAAACCCCGGAATTCCTGGCCTCGGAGCGGTCCAGCGCGCCCCTGAAAGAGACGTTCATCGGCAACGGCGGCCGGCTCTGGGCCATCGTCGGTGTCGTCTCGCTGGGTTCCGTCGGCGTCTACATCGCCCTGTTCATGCCCACCTACGCGATTGTTAACCTCGGTATGCCGAAAACCGTTGCGTTCCTCTCGACCCTGATCTTTGGTGTGGTAATGAGCATCGGCTCCCCGTTCATCGGCATGCTGGCCGACAAAGTAGGTCCTGCCCGGATCATGACCTGGGCCGCCGCGGGAACCATCATCGTCGGCATCCCGGCGTTCCTGGTGCTCATCGCTGCGCCGGCATTGCCCACCATGATCGTGGTCGAACTCGTACTATCGGTACTCGCCACCGCCTACTTCGCGCCGCTGCCGGCCATCATGTCCTCGATGTTCCCCGCGCGCATTCGTTCCACGGGACTGTCCTTGGGCTACAACATCGGGGTGACCGTCTTTGGCGGATTTGCCCCCTTTATCCTGACGTGGCTCATTGGCAGCACCGGTTCCCTGCTGGTGCCGGGGTATTACCTCGTCGCAGTTGCTGTCATCGCCGCGGTAAGCCTGACCATCTCGCGGAAGGTGTACCGCCAGGCCTGAACAAGGCCTGCCCGGGTTCCCGCACGAAAAGGCGGGAACCCGGAAGCCGGCGCTCGGACGCCCGCCGTTGTCTGGCGCTTCATCGCCGCTTGGACAGGTTCGAGAAGCCCACTTCGTAGCAAATGGCGGAGATGGCCTTGTCGCTGTGCTCCAGAAGGCGCCGCGCATGGGCGAGCCGAAGTTTGCGGACCAGGTCACTGAAGTTCTGGCCGGTGGCGCGCTTGAAGTACTTCGAAAACGTCGCCTCGGACATTCCCACCAGCGCCGCGGCCTCTGACATTTTCGTGGTTCAGGAACTCGCAGATGAAGCCTCCAAGCTGATCGCCGGCAACGGTGGACCCGGTTGATCCGCGGGGGAGTGGCGTTCGGGACGACGACGACGGCGGGAGACTCCCGCCGTCGTCGTTTTGTACAGTCTTGAGTTGTTAGGCGGAGGCCGAATCCAGGTTGGCCGTGCCGTGGGTGAGGCTGAGCGTGAACGTATTCGGCCCGCTGGCGTGGACCGTGATGTTGCTCTTGGGCGTGTTGTGCCGCACCGAGAGGTCGTGGATCAGGGCATCCAGCTCGTGGTGCGCGGTGGAACGGTCCCAGAGTTTGTGGGTGACAGAGGTGGCAGTTTCAAACGTCATTGTTCAGTGCTTCCATTCATGAATCCGGATGTCCGGCTGCCGCACCGATGCGGAGCCGCCGTAGGGTCCAACCAGGAACGCCTGAGACTTTGGGCAGCTCTGCGAGCTCACCGGTTTGGCCTCATTGCGTCCACCAGGATGGGTAAAACAGTGCCGCTGATCCGCGCACCACGCTTAAGGCGGGGGCGGTCAGGGCTGCCTCGCCGGGGGAATTTGGGTCCCCGCCGTGCCTTTCCATAGTGCACAACGGGGCGCGGACGTTCCAAGCCGGTTTGGCATTATTGCGAGTGAGTCTCATCACAGTTGTGCCGGTTTCGCCCGCGTTCTCTGTTCATCGCGCTGAGGGCAGAATGCCTGTTCGATCAAAATGCGCTGTTCAGGGCCCGCTTCAGCTGTTCGTTGATCAGCGCGGTTTCCCTCGCCGCGCGATCCTGCAGGAGGGTGATGGTCACCACGTCCGCGAACGCCTGGGCAAAGGCGATGTCCTCGGAAGTCCCGTCGAGGCCGGGGCCAACGATCGCGGGAATGGATCGCGCCGCTGAATGGCCCGGCGGAGGAGCCGGAACGCTCATTGTTTACGCCGAGGTCGGGACTTATGGCACCTCCCCGGTGGTGCGGGGTCCATCAGGCTGGTGAGCGGAAGACGGGAGGCTTCATCATGGCGGTTCTTGTTGCCTATGCGAGTGCGCTGGGGTCAACCCGGGAGATAGCCCAACATCTAGCGTCCCGTTTGGCGGCTGCGCTGGGCGACGTCGAATGCCGGTCCGTGGACGAAGTCGAGGCTGTCTCCGGATACGAGGCGGTTGTGATCGGCAGCGCCGTCCACAACCAGGCGTGGCTGCCGGCGGCGTCGCAGTTCGTCACCCGCCATGCCCCCGAACTGGAAAAACGACCGGTCTGGGCCTTCAGCGTCGGCATGGCCGACGCGTTGCCAAAGCCGTTTCGCAGGCGAGGCGCGGCACTGCAGCAGGAACGCCTGGCAGGGGCCCTGGCCGAGCAGATCCCGCTCCGGGGCCACCGGCTCTTCTCGGGTGTCTTCACGTCCGCCCAGATGCCGGCGTTGCTCCGGCACGTGTTCCGATTCGCAGGCGGCCGGTTTGGGGACTTGCGGGATTGGGAAGCCGTCAACACGTGGACCGATCAGATTGCCGCCCAACTCGCCACACCTGCCTCGTCGGCATCGCCAGGCATTGACACGCCCTAGTGCACCAGGGCAACGCCGTTTCAGCGACGCCCATGCGGTCCATGCCGCACGTCGCCCAGGCCTGTCTCGACGGGGATACCACGGCCAGATGAACGTACCCGGCATCGTGGGGCACTATCAAGCGAACCCGGCAGGTCGATTATTCGGCGTCGCGCGCCGGGGGCCGAATAGTTGCCCTCCGGAGTCACACCCCGTACAGTGCTTTGGTCCCTGACAAATGGGAAGCAAGCTGTCTAAACGAAGAAGGTCTCGAACATGAAAACTCTTCTCTGGATCATCGCAGCCATCGCCATCGTGTGCTTCATCATCGGTGGCACCATCAAGGCAGTTGGATTCCTCCTGTGGATCGCCCCGATTCTTCTGGTCGTTGCCATTGTGATGTTCTTCATGGACCGTTCACGGTCCCGCAAGGTCTGACGGACAAATCCTGAGCCGGCCCGGAACTGTTTCCGGGCCGGCTTTGGTATTTCTGTGGCTTACGACGCCGGGTTGATCGAGCCCGCCGCGTGCGCATCGGCCGCGAAAAACTCACGTTCTGCGCGCCGCCGTGACGTGTGACCGGCTGCGGGCCTCGGCCTCTCGCAGAAGGCTGCACAGGGATGGCCATCCCGCCGTCTCCCTGATCATTTTCTCGGTGGAGAGCAGCGGGAGGCGAGTCTTAGATCCTCCATATGGAGGAATTTGTTGCTGGTGCCCGGAGTGTTCACTCCCGCACCTTAGGGACACAGCACCAGTTAGCGGAGGCGGCCCCTCTTGCCAGATCGTCCTGCGCGCCAGTGGGGCGCGGACGGCAGGATGACTCCCACTCCCCGCCTATGAACATCCCAGGAGGCCAGTTGGAGAACAGTGGCAACTGGTTGTCTTCGTTCGCACTGGGCAGTGATGGTGGCGCTGTGCGCGACTTCCGGGTCGAGCTTGGGAATCCGGTGTTACGCCACGAGAGTCGCGGCCGCGGTGTCCATGTGCTCCCGGATCGTGTTCCGGGCCAAGGACGCATCGCCGGTCTCGATCGCCGCTACGATGTCGTAGTGTCGGTCCACACTCATGTTTTTCACGCCCTTCTCCTGGCCCGCGAACATGATGGACATCCGGATGGACCCTTCCAGTGATTCCCAGGAATGGAGCAGAGTTTCGTTGCCGGTGAGGCGGCACATCGTCCGGTGGAATTCCAGGTCAGACTCGACCCGGTCCTGCAGGCTGGCCTTCTCGGCGGCCGACATGGCCTCGATGGCGGACCGCAGGGAGTTGATCACGTGCCGGCGGTCCGGGAGTTCGCATAGCGTGCGCGCAGCCAGGGATTCCAGGGCCGCACGGACGGAGTAGATGTCACGGATTTCCTTGGCATCCAAGTGCCGGACGGAAAGGCGGCCGCGGGGTCCAGCGGAGAGCAGCCCTTCCTGTTCCAGCTGCCGCAGCGCTTCCCGAAGGGTGCCGCGGCTGATCTGGAGCATCTCCGACAGCTCGGTTTCCACCAGGTGACGGCCCGGTTCCAGCTCCCCGCTGGTGATGGCAGCGCGCAACGCGGCGAGAGCCTGCTCGCGAAGGCTCTTCTTCTGCAGTCCCAGCAGCGGTGCTGTTGCTCCGGCCATCGTCATACTTCCTCAATGTCAGTAGTCGACTGTTTACAGTGATGTGTTAACTTTCGATCCTACGGCAGATGCGCGGCGCCGGCTGGTTCGGCGCCGCGCATCTGGTCGTAACGGTCCTACTTCAGTTCGGCGAGGACCTTAGCCACGATCTTCTGGACTGTCAGTCCGTAGCGGTCATGGAGGGTGGGGAGGGCGCCGGCGTCGAGGAACTGATCCGGCAGAGCGATCGGTACGACGCGCTTGCCCAAGCCGGCGGTGACGACGGAGGACGCGACGGTTTCGAAGAGGCCGCCGACCAAGCTGTGGTTTTCGAGCGTGACGGCAAGACGGTCGGTGTTGATCTCAGCCAGAACCGTGGCGGCATCGAACGGCTTGATCGTCGGGGCGTGAACGACTGCGACGTCCACGTTGTGAGCAGCCAGCGCCTTCGCTGCCTGAAGGGCGCGCATGGTCATTAGCCCGGAGGAGATGAAGACGACGTCATTGCCGCTACGCAGGACCTTGGCTTTGCCGAGTTCGAAGGTGTAGCCGTATTCGTCTAGGACGGTGGGCACGTTGCCGCGGAGCAGCCGCAGGTAGGTGGGCCCGTTGGACGCAGCGAGTTGGGGGACGGCCTGTTCGATGTCGATCGAGTCGCAGGGATCCACGATGGTCAGGTTGGGCATGCCGCGGAAGATCGCCATGTCCTCGGTGGCCTGGTGGCTGGGTCCGTACCCGGTGGTCAGGCCCGGGAGGCCGCCGACGATGTTGACGTTCAGGTTCGGTTCGGCGGCGTCCAGGCAGAGGAAGTCGTAGGCGCGGCGGGCGGCGAACACGGAGTAGGTCGAAGCGAACGGGATGAGGCCGGTCTCGGCGAGACCGGCGGCGGCACCGAAGAGCAGTTGCTCGGCCATGCCCATCTGGAAAAACCGTTCCGGGTAGGCCTGGGCGAAGATGTGCATGTCGGTGTATTTGCCCAGGTCCGCGGTGAGGCCGACGATCTTGTCGTTCTCCTGGGCTGCCTTGACCAGGGCGTGCCCGAACGGTGCGGAGGCGGTTTTCTGGCCGGGGTCGGCGAAGGAGGCGATCATGGCCGAGGTCTTGAGCTTGGGGGCGGTGCCCTTCACTGCTGTGGTGGTGCTCATCGTCCGGCCGTCCCTTCAAATCCTGCGGTGAGTTGTTCGCGGCAGGTCTGCCATTCGTGTTCTTCGATGCGCATGAAGTGCGCTTTTTCGCGTTCCTCCAGCAGCGGCACGCCGCGGCCCACTTTCGTGTCGCAGAGGATTACGGAAGGTCGTCCGGTGACGGTGGCCTGCGCAGCTGCGTTGTCGAAGGCCTGCAGGAGTTCGGCCATGTTGTTTCCGTCCACGCGCTGGGTGTACCAGCCGAAGGCCTCCCACTTCTCGGTGACGGGTTCGGTGCGGAGCACGGTGTCGGTCTTACCGTCGGCCTGGAGGGCGTTGATGTCCACCATCGCGGTCAGGCTGCCGAGCTGGTGGTGGTGTGCGCCCATTGCGGCTTCCCAGGTGGAGCCTTCGTCGAGCTCGCCATCGGAGAGAAAGTTGTAGATCCTTGCATCGGAGCCCTGGTAGCGCAGGCCCAGTGCCATGCCCACGGCGATGGAGAGCCCGTGGCCCAGCGAACCGCCGGAGATTTCCATGCCGGGGGTGTAGGTGGACATCCCGGACATGGGGAGCCGGGAGTCGTCCGAGCCGTAGGTCTCAAGTTCCTCGACTGGAACGATGCCTGCTTCGGCAAGGGCAGCGTAGTGCCCGATCGCGTAGTGCCCGGTGGAGAGCAGGAACCGGTCCCGCCCCTCCCATTCGGGGTTCCCGGCGCGGAACCGGAGCTGGTCCGCGTAGACGGCGGCCAGCATGTCCGCGGCGCCGAGGGCCTGGCCTACGTAGCCCTGGCCCTGGACCTCGCCCATGTTCAGTGCGTGGTGGCGCATCCGGTACGCCGCGGCGCTGACGCGTTCGAGGCGTGCGGAGGCAGTTTCCTGATTCATTCGTTCCTTAGAAGGGACTTCGGCGGTGTGCAGTTCCTGTGTCGCGGTCATCAGACGTTCACCGACTGGGGGGTGTTTTTTGTGGCCTCATCGGCGAGTTGCCGTTCCTGCTTGCCCCAGGTTTCCCTGGTGGTGATGGCGGCCCAGAGGCCGATGGCGGCGTAAAGGCCGAAGAGCAGCGCCGGGCCCATCCAGCCGAAGCTGACGAACAGGAGCGTGGTGATGAAGGGCGTGAAGCCGGAGACGGTGGCCGAAATCTGGTAGGCCAGGGAGGCGCCCGAGGAGCGGGTGTTGGCCCGGAAGAGCTCGGGGAACCAAGCGCCCTGGGCGCCGGCCAGGGAGTTCTGGCAGACGGCGTAAGAGATGACCAAGGTGGCGATAACGAAGAAGAACATTCCCGTGTTGACCATCAGGAACATCGGAATCGCGAACAGCAGCGCGAAGGCGCAGGACCACACATAAAGTGGGCGCCTGCCTATCCTGTCCGTGAGCCGGGCCCACGCCTGGGTGGCGAAGATACCGATCGCGGAGGCGATGCAAAGTGCCACCAGTGTCTGGGTCTTGTCTGCCAGGTGCTGGGTGTTCAGGTAGGAAATCATGTACGTGATGGACACGGCGTAGCCGGCGGTCTCGGCGATGCGCAGGCCGATGCCCTTGACGATGTTGCGCCAGTCGGTCCTGAGGACCTCGACGATGGGCGACTTCACGATGTCGCCGCTGTCCTTGACCTCGTCGAAAACGGGGGATTCGGGGACCTTGGAACGGATGATCAGGCCGACGGCGACCAGCACGATGCTGGCCAGGAACGGGATACGCCAGGCGAGTTCGCCGCCGAGCTGGGCGCTGGAGAGGAAAACCAGGTTGGCCAACAGCAGCCCGACGGGGAAGCCAGCCTGGACGATGCCGGTGTACTTGCCCTTGGCCTTCCAGGGCGCGTGTTCGTAGCTCATCAGGATGGCCCCGCCCCATTCGGCGCCGAAAGCAAAGCCCTGGACGATGCGGACGAACACCAGTAGAGCCGGGGCCAGGAGGCCGACCTGGCTGTAGGTCGGGAGCAGGCCGATAACGAACGTAGCCACGCCCATGAGGATCAGGGACGCGACAAGGACGGGTTTGCGGCCCAGCTTGTCACCGAGGTGGCCGCCAATGATGCCGCCGATCGGGCGGGCGGCAAAGCCGACACCCAGGGTGGCGAAGGCGGCCAGTGTCCCGGTCACCGGGTCTCCGGTGGGGAAGAAGGCAGTGCCGAAGTACAGGGCTGCGGCGGTGCCGAATCCGATGAAGTCATACGTCTCGATGACTGCGCCGACGCTGGAGCCGATGGCGACGCGCCTTGCGTCCTTTGTGCCATGCACGTGGCCGCGCATTTTCAGAGCTTCGTTGCTCATGCTGATCCCTTTCGAAGAGCGGGCCGCGTTTCCACACCGCCGCTGTCGACTGTTAACAAATGATATGCCAGTGTGACCCGCGTCATGGTTCAATGTCAACAGTCAATGTCGGAGGTTGACTGTTGACACTACTTGCACCTACAGTGATTCACATCACCCGGCTCGTTCAGAGGATCAACGACGATGTTCAACTCCCGCCTCGGCTGCTCATCCATCAGCTTCCGGCACCAGGATCTTGCGGCCGCCCTGCGGACCATCAGCGGCCTGGGCTTTGACGAAATTGACCTTGGCGCCCTCCCCGGTGTCTGCGACCACGTCCCGTACAACCTGGATGCCACCGCGGTTGCCGCTGTGACCGCGGAAGTCGCAGCCTCAGGGCTGACCGTCCGCTCGGTCAACGGGGACATCGGAGACCTCAACGCAGTGCTCGACGACGCTGAACGGCTCGCCCGTGAACGGCACCTGGACGGGCTCCTCACCCTCGCCGCCAATACCGGCGCGAAGGCGCTGGTGCTGCCATGCGGCGCCCTCACCCACGAACCGGTAAGAAGCCTCGATCGGGACCTGGACGAAATCGCCGCCCAGCTAATCCACGCCGGGCGGCGCGCGGCGGAGTTCGGCGTCGAGCTCTGGACCGAATCCCTGCACTTCCTGAGGTTCTGCTGGAACCTCGAGCGAGCGGAACTGCTGGCGCAGCGGCTGGCCGGCTCCGGCGTCGGCATTGTGATGGACTTCAGTCACATCGTCGCGGCCGGCGAAGACCCGCAGGAATACCTCACCCGCCACGAGGGCCGGATCTCCCACGTCCACCTTCGTGACGCCGTCCCGGGCAACATCAACCTCAGCATCGGCAACGGCCAGGCGGACTTCACCGGCGGGCTCCGCGCCCTCGCGGCGAGCGGCTACACCGGCCACTTCTCCCTTGAGCTCGAAACCCGGGACATCACGCAAGACGAACGCCCCGCCGCCGCAGCGAAAGCGGCAAGCTTCATCACCGACCTCATCTGAACCACCACCTCTGAGCTACCACCAACTAATCCAAGGAGCATCATGACCACCACCATCCAGCGCACCGCCGTCCTCACCGGAGCGACCTCGGACCGGGGCATCGGCATCACTACTGCCCGCCGCTACGCCAGCCAGGGCTGGGCCGTCGTGATCCTGGACCTCGACGGCGAGAAGTCCGCCAAGGTCGCCGCCGAAATCGGCAACGAGTACAACGTGCCGGCGTTCGGCCACGAGATCGACGTCGCCAACGAAAGCTCCGTCAACGCCGCCTACGCCGCCGTCAAGGCCGAGGTCACCGCCGGCATCCTGCCCCCGGTGGGAGCCCTGGCCAACATTGCCGGCATCACCTCCCCGGTCCCGTTCCTGGAAACCACGCTGAACCTCTGGCACAAGGTCATGGACGTCAACGCAACCGGAACCTACCTGGTGACGAAGGCGTTTCTGCCGGACATGATCGAGAACGGCTGGGGCCGGATCGTCAACATGTCCTCAGTCTCCGCCCAGCGCGGCGGCGGCGTGTTCGGCAAGGTCCCCTACTCCGCCGCGAAGGCCGCCATCCTGGGCCTGACCAAGGCGCTGGCCCGCGAAATCGGCGCCACCGGCGTCACCGTCAACGCCATCACGCCGGGCGCCGTGGACACCAACATCCGCGTGGGTAGCACGGACGAGCAGGAGGCCGCGATCAACGCCGGCATCCCCCTGGGCCGGAACGCCACCACGGAGGAAATCGCCGCGGTCATCACCTTCCTGTCCTCCGAGGAAACCGGCTACCTCACCGGGACCACCATCGACATCAACGGCGGAAGCCACATCCACTAACGACCTCGGCCACGTCAGAGAGCCCATCATGACCAAGATTTTCAACGATCCCTCCGAGTTCGCGGAGGAAGCCCTTGCCGGATTCTGCGACGTCCATTCCGGGCTGGTGCGCCAAGTTCCCGGCAGTGCGGTGCGGCGCCACCGTCCCTCCAAACCCAAAGTGGCGGTCCTGGCCGGTGGCGGCTCCGGGCACTACCCGGCGTTCGCCGGCCTGATCGGCACCGGTCTGGCCGGTGGCGGCTCCGGGCACTACCCGGCGTTCGCCGGCCTGATCGGCACCGGTCTGGCCGACGGCGCCGTGGTCGGCAACATCTTCACCTCGCCCTCCGCGCAGCAGGCCTATGCCGTTGCCAAGGCCGCGGATTCCGGCGCCGGTGTGGTGTTCACCTGCGGTAACTACGCCGGCGACGTGATGAACTTCGGCATGGCCAGAGAGCGGCTGGCCGCCGAGGGCATCCCGGTTGAGAATGTCCTGGTGACGGATGACATCGCCAGCGCGCCACCGTCGGAAGCCGACAAGCGCCGTGGCATTGCCGGAGACTTCACCGTCTTCAAAATCATGGGCGCGGCAGCCGAAGCGGGCGCGGACCTGGCCGAAGTGGGACGACTCGGCCGGAAGGCAAACACCCTCACCCGCACGATCGGCAGCGCATTCCACGGCTGCACGTTCCCTGGTGCGGACGCCCCGCTGTTCGCACTCAAAGACAAGCAGATGGGGCTCGGGCTCGGAATCCACGGCGAACCCGGCCTGTTCGACACTGACTTGCCGTCCGCCAAGGAACTCGGCCGGGAGTTCGTCTCCCGGTTGCTGGCGGAAACACCTGATGGTGCCGGTGACCGACTGGCGGTCATCCTCAACGGGCTGGGCTCCACGAAGCACGAGGAACTCTTTGTGCTGTGGCTGACCGTCGCTCCGCTGCTGAGAGACGCCGGCTACACTCTGGTCATGCCCGAGGTGGGCGAACTGGTCACCAGCCTGGACATGTCCGGTGTTTCCCTCACCATCACCTGGCTGGATGAGGAACTGGAGCCGCTCTGGACAGCGCCGGCGGAGACGCCGGCCTACCGCCGCGGAAACGCCGGCGTTCAGTCAGTCGACGCGACCGGTGAGGAACCGCCCGACGGCGCCACCGCACCTGCCACTTTTGAGGCAACGGAGGAATCGCGCGAGTACGCCTCCAACTGCCGGGCGGCATTGGACGCCGCCCGTGACTGCCTGCACACCGCCGAAACCCGGCTCGGGAACATGGACGCCGTCGCCGGGGACGGCGACCACGGCCGCGGAATGGTCCGCGGGATCGACGCCGCAACCGCCGCCGCCGCGGCCGCGGCTTCGCAGGGTGCCGGGGCAGGCTCGGTCTTCATCGCGGCGGGTGATGCCTGGGCGGACAAGGCCGGCGGCACGTCCGGCATCCTCTGGGGCGCAGGACTGCGGGCGTTCGGGGAGTCGCTGGGAGACCAACGCAGCCCGGAAGCCAAAGAACTGGCGGCCGGAGTGCACGCGTTCTCGGACAGAATCACCGGACTCGGCAAAGCAGAGCCCGGCGATAAAACCATGGTGGATGCACTGGTGCCCTTCATCGAAACCTTCACCCGCCTGGCAGTTAACGGCGCGGAACCGCGTCAGGCATGGGATGCTGCCGCGCTTGAAGCAACGGCGGCAGCCAAGGCCACCGCAGCACTGCGCCCATTGAAGGGACGGGCGCGGCCGCTCGCCGAAAAGAGCGTGGGAACACCGGATCCCGGGGCCACGTCCCTGGCGTTGATTTTCACCGTTATGAGCCCGCACCTCACAGGCAGTCACGTCGCGGATGGCGATGCCACCTCGGCCCAGGAACAGTGCGGAGCACAATCATGAAGACAGGCGGACAACCCGTGAGGCTGCGAATCATCGTGGGAGCGGACGAAGCCGGAGTCGACTACAAATAGCAGATCGTGGAGGACCTGCTGCGGGATCCGCGCGTCAGCGAAGTCATCGACATCGGCGTAAACCGCAAAGATGCGCGCGAAGACTTCACAAGGCCCTACCCCTATGTCGGGATCGCCGCCGGGGAAATGATCCGGGACGGCAGAGCTGACCGGGCCATCCTGTTCTGCGGGACCGGGATCGGTGTTGCCATTGCAGCCAACAAAGTGGACGGAATCCGAGCCACGACAGCACACGACTCATTCTCGGTGGAACGCTCGGTCCTCTCCAATGGCTGTCAGGTCCTCACCATCGGCCAACGCGTGGTGGGCATCGAACTCGCGCGGCGCCTGGCCCGCGAATGGATCGGCTACACCTTCGACCCGGAATCAGCCTCGGCGGACAAGATCAAGGTCCTGACCGACTTTGAAAGCTGCTAAGCAGCCAGTCCAATCTCGGTGCTGCTGCTGCTGCTGACGGATTCGATGACCTCCTCGGGCGTGAACGCGGCGCTGACGTTAAGCCGCACCGAGGGATGTGCCCGGGTATTCCGCGATCATGGACGTCAGCGGCTCGATGCCGGGGGAGGGCCTGGTGTTGATGTCCAGCCGTCCTCGGTACGCACCGCAGCGCCTGGCCTCTCGCAAGCCACCGAGCTTGTGCCGGTCGGACCTGGAAGCCGCCACGCGAAGGACCGGCTGGCCAGCCCGGGCTGATGCCGCGGCGGTGGACGGGGGGCTGTGCGGACGCTCCGGGCGGCGGTGCTAGTCGGCGAGGATGTGGTAGAGCGCCCGGCGGGTTTCGTCGATTTTTTCCATCGCCGCAGTGCGTTGTTCCTCGGTGGCCGAGAAGCGGAACTGGTGGATGACTCCCATGAGTTTCCCGACGCTCTGATGAAAAGCAGGCCCCGATCCCTGCGGGTCGGTGTTCCACGCGTTCCCCAGCTCCTCGGCGTGATCGGATACGTAGGCCCGGCCCGCATCGGTGAGCGTGAACTCGGTGCCGCGGCCGTCACCGACGGCCGTGATGAGCTCTTCATCCACGAGCTGCTGCAGCGTCGGGTATACGGAGCCCGGGCTCGGACGCCAGGCTCCGGAGGTCTTTTCGGCGATTGTCTTGATCAGGCCGTAGCCGTTGGAGGGTGATTCGGCCAGAAGGGAGAGGATTGCCGAGCGAACATCGCCCCTGTTGGCCCGCCGCGAGCCACCGGGGCCAGATCCCGGCCCGAAGCCCGGCCCAAAACCTGGTCCGAAGCCCGGCCCAAACCCGCGGCCCGGCCCGAAGCCGCCGTGTCCGTGGGGCCCGCGGCGGCTCCTGCCGCCGAATCCTCCCTGGGTGGATCCGTCGTCTGAAATTTTGTCGTCGTGCATGCCTTTCATATCGGCATCGTCCTTCCGCTGCAGTTGCGCCCTGTGATGGCCACCGACTATTCGGCGATAGTTAACGATATATCGGTGAGTATCGCCGGTCAAGGGTCGGTTCAGCTGGAAGATCGCCTGGTGGGGGACTCCCCGGCCGGGTGCGCGTTCGACGCCGATTCCGCGGTGGATTCCTGTGGCCCCGAGGATTCGTCGGAGACCTGCCAGGTTGTGCCCAGTATGGCGGTCAGGGCCATGGCGGCCAGCGCTGCCTTGAGTCCGGTTCGTCCGGTCGTCAGCGGGGCGATGGGGCGGTAGATGATCATCAGGGTCCTCCTTGGAGCCGGTGTTCCTGCAACCACTCTCCTGCAGGGGGATTGTTGGGGACTTAGGGGAACCTTTGCGCTGGCTGTGCAGTGGACAGGTGGTCGGGAGGGCGCCGACGTCGGTGATCGCGTAGTACCCGGGTACCAGCGGTGACGGTTGGGGAGTGTCCCGCCGGCCGATGTGCCTGTGGTGGGCAATCCGTAGCGTGAAAGTGCAATCAGGGCACGCACAGCTTCAGGCCCCCGCACCTCTCCACGGAATCGAGACCCGCCCATGGCTTCCCGCCCAAAGTCCTATGTCCACGCCGCACTCTCGGTGGGATTGTCCCTCGTCACTGTGGCAGCGGTGGCATTTGCCGGCGCGCAGGTGTCGGACGCGGAATCTCACGTTCAGCCGTCTGCGCAGGAGCTGAAGGATCCTCCGACGCAGCGGCCGTCCTCGTCCGGTGCGATAGTCGTGGCTGTCGTCCTGGGCTCATCGGGCACCGTGGGGAGCGACGTTCTGGCTCCTTACGAAGTGTTTGCCAGCTCCCCGGAGTTTTCCGTCTACACAATTGCGGCGCAAGGAGTCCCCGCCGCAATCGACGGGGGCCCGGCGATAGTCCCCACGTACACCTTCGAGGACATTCGATCGGGTACGGCCCGGCAGCCTGACGTAGTGGTCGTCCCGGCCGTCGGCGCCCCGGAGGGCCCGGAGGAAGCCGATCTGCGGGCGTGGATCGTGGAACAATCAGGGCGTGGTGCCCGCATACTGGGCGTCTGCAACGGATCGAGCGTCCTGGCCGGGGCCGGTCTCCTCGCACGGCACGAGGCGACAAGCCACTGGTCACGCTTGGGCGCTCTGAAGAAGAGCCATCCCGAGGTCCAATGGATGGGAGGCGTGCGATTCGTCCAGGACCGCATGATCACGACCACCGCCGGGGTCACCTCCGGCATCCCGGGCGCCTTGAGCGTCATGGAGGACCTGGCGGGGGCTGCCGAAGCCGAACGAGTCGGCCGGCTTATGAACTACCCGGGCTGGTCTCTCGGGGCGGCAGCCCAGATACCCGTCCAATCCTTCGCCCCCTCGGACATCCCCATCGGACTCAACGCCCTCCTCCCGTGGCTCCGGCCGACAATCGGAGTCGGGCTGTTCAACGGAGTGGGCGAAATCGACGTCGCCGGCGCATTCGAGGTCTACAACGTGTCTTTCGCCGCCCGGGCGGTGGCAGTCGCGGCCACGGATACTGTCACCACCAGGCACGGGCTGATTCTCCTGACCGTCCCGGAACGGCTGGCGCCTCCGGTGGACAGGATCATTGTTCCCGGGGCGGTGGGGGACCAGGATACCGACTCTCAATTGAGGGACTGGGCTGCGTCCCGGAACTTGCCTGTAGTTGCCCTCGGCGGCGGCGCCGGCGGCGTGCCCGGTTTCGATGGCGCCCTCGAGGATCTGGCGCGGCATGCCGACGGTGCCACTGCTCGGTCCGCAGCCAAGATGATTGACTATCCCGCCGAGCACCTGACCCTTCCGGCCGGCGGCACTTCCGTCCGGGTTCCTGTCCTGCTCGGGCTCGGCCTGCTGCTCGCCATTCTCATCGGTTCCCTCCCGGCGATCGCGCGAACCGCCATCCGCCGCCGGGTGCCGCGGTGATCATGACCGCAGCACCCACAAGACACTCTCTGCTGCTCGCAGACAGTCACGGGACCCTGTTGCTCTTCATGGCGGGTAGAGTCCGGAATATGACCGAAACTGGAGGCGCTGAGCGACGGGCGGCGTTGCCGGAAGCGGCTTTGGAAACGCCGGATTCCGCGGGCGCACCGATTCCGCGGGGCGGGTGGCGCTCCCACCCGCGCATCACGGACCTTGTGGTCACCGCCGCCTACACAGGGCCGGCACTGGCGGCAGCCATCGCCTTCCACAGTGGCGGGGACCAGGGCCCGGGCCTCATTCTCCCGTTGCTCGCTGTGCTGGGCTCCGGCGCTGCGCTGTTGTTCCGCAGGAAAGCTCCGGTGGTGTCGCTGGCCGCCACAGCGTGCATCATGCTGATCACGTTCGCGACCCCGGCGAGCTTCGCCGTGCTGGCGACAGCCCTGGCGCTGTACGCCGTCGCCGTCCACCGGTCAGCGCGGCACGCGGTCCTCTGCCTGCTGGGGACAAGCGCGGTCCTCCTTGCCGCTGCGGTCCTCCTGCCGGGGGCGATGGTGGAAGTGGTCCAGGCCGTCCAGGCGGTGGCGGTACTGGTGATCGCGGCACTGGCCGGCATCAACGTACGCACACGCCGCGGCCATGTGGCCGCCCTCGTGGACCGTGCCGACCGCCTGATGCGTGAACGGGAACATCTGGCCAGCATTGCGGTTGCCGCGGAGCGCAACGCGATCGCGCGGGAGATGCATGACATCGTCTCGCATGGTTTGGCTGTGATGATTTCGCTGGCACATGGTTCGGCGGAGATTGCCTCCACTGATCCTGTGCGCGCCGTCGAGGCCATGCGCCAGGTTGCCCGGACGGGCCGCATTGCGGTGTCGGACATGCGGCGGATGCTCGGGGTCCTGACCGAAGGCCGCGGCGGTCTGGTGCCCGGCGAGATTGCACCTTCACCAGGTGTGGAGGACGTCCCTGCGCTGCTGGAGCTTTTCCGTTCCGCTGGACTTCCGGTGGTCCTGCATTCGGACGGCGTTCCTCCTGCGGATTCCGGGATCCAGTTGGCCATCTACCGGGTCATCCAGGAAGGGCTCACCAACGCGCTGAAGTACGCGAACGCAGCACATGAGGTCGCGGTTCGGGTGCAGTTCACCGCACAGGCGACCACGGTCTCAGTAGCCGACGACGGGCGGCCCCAGGTTGTTCCCGCCGACCATGCCGGACGTGGCATCGTTGGCATGCGTGAGCGCGTCGCACTGTATGGCGGCACGTTGGACGCGGGTCCCCTGGCCAGCGGGGGATGGTCAGTGGCCGCCCGATTCCCACCGTTCAAGGAAACACCATGGCAAAAGTAACCGCCCCGCCGGTGCGCCCGCTCCGCGTACTGCTCGTGGATGACCAGACACTCGTTCGAATGGGTTTCCGCATGGTTCTGGACGCCCAGGAGGGGATCGAAGTCGTCGGCGAAGCCGCCGACGGCACGATTGGAATCGAAATGTGTCGCAGCCTGGCACCGGACGTGGTGCTGATGGACGTGCGGATGCCGCACACGGACGGCATCGCAGCGACCCGGCTGATTGTCGGTGAGTGCCCGCTGTCACGGGTCATCGTCCTTACGACGTTCGACCTGGACGAGTATGCCTTCGCCGCACTCCGGGCCGGTGCCAGTGGCTTTCTGCTAAAGGATGTCGGACCAGCTGAACTGCTCGCTTCCATTAGGGCCGTTGCCGGAGGAGACGCGGCCATCTCCTCCAGGGTCAGCCGCCGGATGCTGGATCTCTTCAGCCAAAGGCTTCCCTCCGGCCCGCCCTCCGGCGGCGACGAAGCCGTGGCCACCTTGACGCCCAGGGAGTCGGAAGTTCTGTCGGCCATCGCCGGCGGACTTTCGAACAAAGAGATCGGCGAGCGAATGTTCGTCACGGAATCCACGGTAAAGACCCATGTTGGCCGCATCCTGATGAAACTCGGGCTGCGCGACCGCGTGCACGCCGTCATCTTCGCCTACGAACACGGCTTGACCGGCCACCGCGGTTCGACGTGACCGGTGCAGCCCACCGGCCGGCTGCCAGCAGTCCGCCGGGCAACCGAGCTAAACCTGGCGGCTGGCCTGTAGCCTTCACATCATGACGCCGGAAATCCCCTTGGCATTCTGCACGCTGCTCGGCATGCTTGCCGCGTTCCAGTTGTTACTCATCATCGGCCTTCCCCTCGGCCGGTTCGCCTGGGGAGGCCAAAACCCGGTGCTTCCTCCGCGGCTCCGTGTCGGGAGCGCGGTCTCGGTCTTGGTCTACGCGGTCTTCGCGGTAGTTGCCCTGGATCGTGCTGCGTTGGTTTCGATTATCCCGGTGCCCTTTATTGCCGTGGCTGCGATGTGGGTGATCGCGGCCTACCTGTTACTCAGCGTGCTGCCCAACCTTGCGTCGAAGAGCAAGCACGAAAAGCGCGTCATGGTCCCGGTGTCGCTTGTGCTGGCTGGTCTCGCGTTCCTTATTGCGGTGAGTTGAGCGGGCGAAGCAGCGGCACCGAGACTAACCGGATCCACCGGTGGCCGGACGGGGTCCCCGCTCGATCGTGACGGTGCCGGCGTCGCCGTCCACGCGGATCCGCTGGCCGCTGGTAAGCCGCTGGGTGGCCACGCCGGTGCCGAGCACGGCCGGGATGCCGTACTCGCGGGCCACGATCGAACTGTGACTCAACGGGCCGCCGACGTCGGTCACCACGGCGGAAGCCATCGCGAACAGCGAGGTCCAGGCCGGCGTCGTGATGCGGGCGACCAGGACGTCCCCGGGCGTCATCCGGGCGAAATCCTGCGGCCCGCTCAGGACGCGGGCGGGAGCGCTGACCCTGCCTGAACTGGCGCCGGCGCCTTTGATGACGTCGCCGGGCTGGTCCGGCGAGCCTGCCGGCATCATCTTCCCGAAGGCCCGCTCCATCCACCGGCTTTCCGGGAGCAGTTGCGGGGCGGCGGCCTTGGCCTGGCCTCTCCACAGCATCTTGCGCTCCTCGACGGCGCCGGCACGTACAGGCCGGTCCGCGCCGGCAATGGCCACGGCCGCCGGTGCGCCCGGCCCGGCGAGGCCGAACTCGACGGCGCTCCGCAGCTCCTGGTGGCGCAGCCAGAACACGTCGGCGGGCTCCGCGATGACGGCGGAATTAACCAGCCGCTGTCCGAGTTCAAGCAGCATCCGCCGCAGCAGCGGCCAGGCCAGGCCGACGTCGGCCAGGGCATCCTCGCGGATCGGGCCGGCGTGCTGTGCCCACCGGAGCAGCCGGAGGAACGCGGCTTTGCGGGCCGGCCCGAGCCGGGTCAGCATCCGGCTGGTTTCGTCCTCACGCCGGGCGGCCGACAGCCGCTGGCGCTCGTGCGGGTCATTGCCCCGTCCCCGCAGGTAGAACTTCACCGTCTCCAGCAGCGGCGAGGGATCGTCGGCCGGGACCGGGCTGACGAAATCCAGGTTGTACACGGTATGGCCGAACCGGCCGAGGTGGTCCTGGAAGCGGGGATGCCATTGCTGCCAGAGGGCCTGGTCGAAACCGGCAGGCGGGCGCCCGGTGCGCTGAGACACAGCCAGCGCGGCCGTAGGTTCGTTGAGGATCGCCCGGACCAGCCCCGGAACTCCCCGGGTCCAGGTCGCGAGGTCGTACAGCGACTTCTCCGCCCGGATCGGTTCGCTGTCGTAACCCAGGAGGAACGTCTGGGCGGGGGGATCGCCGTCACGCCGCACGAATTTGCCGTAATACGTCCCGAAAGAGATTTCGGACGTCGCGGCGAGCGGAATGACTGACTGAACGGCCGTGTAGTACACGGTGCCGGCGTCGAGCAGCGCCTGCACACCCTCCAGCAGTTCCTCTCCGGAGAACTGCCCGACGGGCTTCGCCGACCAGTCCTTGATCACCCGCGCGTAGCGTGGATGCGAAAAATCCCGCCAGCCGGTCACTCCCAGATGCGCCTTGCCGCGGGCCAGCGCCCGTGCCGCGGTCAGCAACTTGCCCGTCAGCCGCCACAGTCCCGAGGTGCGGTAGTAGTAGTAGGCGTAGCCGTTGATGGTGGGCAGTCCGACGTCGTCCTCGCGGATGACCTTCTTGCCGAACGCCTGGACCAGCAAGGCTCTCAGCGAACGGGACACGGAGCCGTCAATGAGGTCGGCGAACAGCGGCGAGAGCGGATCGGGCAACTGTTCCACGATGCTCGCCCGGAAGTACAGCCCGTGCGGATAGGGTACCGGCCACGTATCCGGGGTGTCGGCTGCCGGTTCAGGAAGTGCGGTGATGGGCCGGGACTGCAGGATGAAGAACTCGTGGCCGGCCCTCGCCCACTCGATGTCCTGAGGCGCCCCGAAGTGATCCATAATCCGTGTTCCATAGCTGGCCAGCCCGGCCGCCGCCTGGTCGTCCAGTACGGGCTGACGACGGCGCGCCGCCGGCACCGGCTGCTCCCGCGTACCGTGCTCCGCGTAGACAGTCATGACATCCTTGTCAGCGGTCCGGCGCGAGAGCACACGGCCCGTCCCCGCTTCGACGACGACGTCATCCGTCGTGACCGTTCCGCTGACCACGGCCTCTCCCAGGCCCCACGCGGCACCGATCACGATCTGGTCGCGGCGCCCGTTGGACGGATTGGCGGTGAACATGACACCGGCCGCCTCGGCCTCGACCATCCGCTGGACCACGACGGCGAGGCGTACCGTGTCCGGTCCGATGCCTTCACGGGCCCGGTAGGCCATGGCACGCGCCGTCCACAGGGAAGCCCAGCAATCCGTCACGGCCGCGGCCAGGGCCTCCGCCCCGCGGATGTTAAGGTACGTTTCCTGTTGGCCGGCGAAGCTGGCCGAGGCGAGGTCCTCTGCCGTGGCGGAGGAACGCACCGCCACGGCTGTAGCGCCGTCGCCGAGAAGCCCATAGGCGGCGGCGAGTTCTGTTGCGATCGCGGCCGGCATGATGCCGCCGGCGAACAGGGCCCGGAGCCGTTTCGACGCCTCCTCGTAGTCCTGTGGCGCCGCCTGCGGTGACAACGCAGCGATCTCACGGATGCCGGGCTCGAGGTGATTGGCTGCCACAAAATCCGCATAGGCTGCGGTGTTCAGCACAAACCCCGGCGGGACCGGCAGCCCGGCCTGAACGAGGCCGCCCAGTCCGATTCCTTTACCGCCGGCCACGGCGACGTCGCCTGGTCCCACATCGCCGAAGTTGTTGATGTAGCTCATGGCCATGCGTCCCTTCTGCCCGGAGCGGGGGCTGCCCGGTGAGCCTGATTCTCAACATACTGGCACCGCAGCAGGCGGGAGGCCATAGCTGCGCCCGGCGGCCGGGACACCCGGCCCTCGGGGTCAGAGCTCGACCGGGGAAAGAGGAGAGCATCCGATCGGCGGAGTAGTGTCTGTGCCAGGTGCTGCTGGCGATCACCGACCCGGAGCGATAAGGGGCCGGAGCGAAAAGGGGAAGGTCATGACCGGAAAATATGTCGCGACGTCGACGATCACCATCGAGGCGCCCGCACACCGCGTGTGGTCCGTGCTCACCGACCCTGACGCCATCAAGGAGTTCATGTTCGGCACGGATGTCCTGACCGACTGGAAGGTCGGCGGTCCCATTCTCTGGCGAGGCGTGTGGGACGGGAAAGCGTACGAGGACAGGGGCAGGATCCTGGAGTTCGAGCCCGGACGGCGGCTCGTGGTCACGCATTTCAGCCCGTTGAGCGGCCAGGAGGATGCGCCCGGGAACTACCACACGCTCACGTGGACCCTCAAGGACCAGTCGGGCGTGACAGTTCTGGCGCTCTCGCAGGACAACAACGCCAGTGCCGAGGAAGCCCAGCACTCAAAGAGCATGTGGGACAGCCTTGTGGCGGGAGTGAAGGCGATCGCCGAGCGCTGAGAATCGGTCCTTTCAGCCGCCGGAGGGTGCGGGGTCGATCCCGGCAGGCCGGACGGGAGGTCGGCCTGCCGGGGAATGAGGGGCGCCGGAGCTCTATGCCCTGGTTCTGCGGCCGGCTACTGCGCCGTAGATCAGGAGCACAATGACTGCGCCGAGGATGGAGAGGAGCCAGGTCCGCAGATCGAAGAAGTCGCCGAGGCCTCCGCCGAAGATCAACGAGCCGATCCAGCCGCCGAGGATTGCGCCCACGACGCCCAGAACGAGCGTGATCACCCAGCCGCCACCCTGACGGCCCGGGAGGATGGCTTTGGCAATTGCTCCTGCGATAAGGCCGAGAATGAGAAATGCGAGAATTCCCATGGCTGTACATCCTTTCGGTAGGTCGGTCGCGTGCAGGCGGCCTACCGAATGATTAGACCAGCATGCTTAGTATCGCGCAAGACCCGTATCGGACCGGGCTTTGGCGGGGTTTCGGCCAGACCCTCCCTCAGCCATCGATGCCGGTACTGAGGCTGAGGTCCCGCCATTGGTCGAGTTCCGCGCGCTCTGCCTCGGCGGCGTCGGCAAAGGCTTCTAGGCCAAGTTCTGGCCCAGGAACGAGGGGACGTTCGGGAGGATGGAGCGCCAGTAGTTGCTGTCGTGGCCGCCGTCCTGAAAACCTCCCGAATGTTCACCTGGTAGGTCTTTCACGTAGTCCTTCACGGTGAAGAGCAGGTTGTCGGCAGTGCCGCAGTCAATTCTCTTCGGGAGTGTCTCCAGCTCCGCCCGCAGGGCAAAGATGTCGTTGGCCGCAAAGTCCGCGGCGCTGTCAAAGTTGTCGGACCGGCCGGCGTCGTACAGGCTCCAGATTGCGGGGCTCATGGCGGCCACGGCGCGGAGACCGGGGAGGCGGTGCTGGGAGGCAAGGAGCAGGGCGCCGAAACCGCCCATCGACAGGCCGAAGACTGCGAGCCTGCCGGTGTCGAGGCCCTGGCCGGCCAGCAACGGGAGGACTTCTTCCACGACCATGGACTGCGTGTCCGTGCCCGACGCGCGGCGGTGCCACCAGGATTCGCCTCCGTCCACAGCAGCGATCGCGAAGGGTGTTCCGCCGCGGGCCACATGCTGTGCCAGGGCGCGGTCAGCGCCCAGGTCGTCGAAGACCATGCGGTGATCGGCGTGTGCGCCGTGCAGGAAAAGAGCCACGGGCAGGGATCCGGGGGTGCCGCCGTCGGGGGTTCCCGGTACGGCCAGGGACCGGCCGGTGGGTTCCTGCAGCCGGAGCCGTGAGGTGAAGCTCCCGGTGCGCATGGCTATCGGTGGGGTGCGGCTGGATGGGGCCCCGCCGGCGCATCCAGCGATCGACGCGGCTGCCAGGGCGCCGGCGCCGAGCCCCAGCAGGCTCCGTCGGGAAATTCGGGGTGCCGGCCAGGCTGCATCGGACGGTGCTGCGCAGGTCACCAGAATTTCTGCACGCCAGTGGCGGCGGCACGGAGCCGCGACCCGTCCAGGAAGATGGAGCACTCCTCCAGGCCGAAGTCTTTCCACGCAGCGACCAGCTGAAGCATCCCTGCCGGTGGCAGCGGCCAGAGCCAGAGCGCGCCGGAGCCGGAGAACTCGTCGCCGTCGCTGCTCCCGCCTCCGTTTCTCATCGACAGGACCGGCGGAGCAGGCTCCTCAGTGTCGTCGAAGAATCCGTGAGGGTGCGCGCCGGTGCTGGACTTGGACCCGTCAGGGAAAGCCGCGCCGAACAGGAGCATCGACGCTCTCCCGGAGCCACTGCCGGCGGCGCGTCCGGGCCGGAAGAACATGTGGTTGAGATCCGCCCACTCCTCATCGGTCTGTTCGCCCCGGCGGATCGCCCAGGACACATCGAACGAACAACCCGTTGAGAAGACGTCCGCGCTCTTGACGGCCATCACCATCGTCGGGCTCCGGTGCAGGAACTGACCGATATGGACCACGACCGGCAGCTCGTACGGCGGGGCACCGGCCCACACGGGCGGCACGTACCTCACTGCCCGCCCGCGCGGGGGAGTGGGCGGCACCGGGATGTCCTGGAAGAAGGTCATGGATGATCCCCTCGTACTAGTTCTCTGTCAGGAGTCTCGCATAGTTCGCCATCGAGCGCTGATACCGGGGCAGATGGGGAATGAGGGCTTCGATCGCGACGCGCAGTGCCTCGTCGTGGCGGCCTGCGTCCCGTAGAGCCAGTGCCCGCACGGCGCCAGGCGCCCCGCCCAATGCATGCGGGTCGGTGCCGGAGAGGATCTTCAATGCTTCGGAGGTGTGTCCGAGTGCCCGCTGCGAGCTGGCCATCTGCACACAGGTGCGTGTCTGCCTGATGGGATCGAGTCCGGCAGCGAGGCCGGCCTCGTAAAAGGCGACCGCTTCGGCAGTACGCCCGGTTGAATCGCGGATACAGGCGCGTTCGAAATCTGCGCGGCCGTCGGTTGCCGGCGAGGCGGCGGCGATCCCGTCAAGCTCGTCGACGATTTCGCCGCCGTCGGTTGGGGATGCCTCGAAGGCCGTCCAGAAAGCGGCTACCCGGCGCTCCCACTCGTCAATTGTCATTTGCCGATCCTACGTGCGCTCGAGTGCTCCCGGGCGATCCACGGCCGCATCGGCGGAGCCGGGCCGGGGATGTCTGACAGACACTGCCACCGGCCGCCCGGGATGCGTAGCGTGGTGGATGTGGACAGAGAAGAGGAAATCCGTGAGTTCCTGATCTCGCGGCGCGCGAAGATCGGCCCGGGGCAGGCCGGCATCCCCAGCTACGGGGAGCTGCGGCGCGTGCCGGGCCTGCGCCGGGACGAAGTGGCGCAGCTTGCCGGGGTCAGCACGGACTATTACACGCGGCTGGAGCGCGGCAGCATTCGCGGCGTCTCAGACGGGGTGCTCGAGGCTGTCGCCTCGGCCCTTCAGTTGAACGACGCCGAGCGGGCCCACCTCATGGACCTGGCGCGGACGGCGAACACGCCGGCGAGCCGGGCGCCGCGCCGGCCGCCGCAGCGGGTCCGTCCCGGCCTGCTGCGTCTCCTGGATGCCATGGCCGGAGTGGTGGCCTTGGTGCAGAACGGCCGTTCGGACGTGCTGGCCGCCAACCTACTGGGCCGTGCGCTGTACGCGGAGGTGTTCAACTCCGCCGCGCAAGCGGGCCCGGACAGTCCGGGCCGGCTGCCGAACCAGGCGCGCTACCTGTTCCTCGATCCGCACGCGGGTGACTTCTATCCTGACTGGCCCGCGATCGCGGCCACCACGGTGGCGATGCTGCGCCAGGAAGCGGGGAAGAACCCGCACGACCGGGCGCTCAATGAGCTGGTCGGGGAGCTGGCCGCGCGCAGCGGAATTTTCGCCGCACTGTGGGCCGGGCACGACGTTCGGATCCACGCCACGGGGACCAAGCGCTTCCACCACCCGGTCGCCGGGGAATTGTCCCTGCAATTCGAGACGCTGCACCTTCCCGGCGATGAGGGACAGACCCTGTTCACCTTCACGGCAGAGCTGGGCTCCGCGTCCGAACACGCGCTGGCGTTCCTGGCCAGCTGGGCGGCGTCCCCTCCCGAAACAACCGTCACCGGCGACCCGGCCCGCGGATCCACCGTCCCCGACATGCGCTCCCGGGCGCAGCCGGGAACACCCAACCCAGGAAAGACAGAACCGCGACATGACTGAACACGAACACACGACAGGGCAGAAGGAAGCCACGGCCGGCAAGAAGGTCTGGTTCATTACCGGCGCCGGCCGCGGGATGGGCACCGACATCGCCAAGGCCGCCCTCGCCGCCGGCCACGCAGTCGTCGCCACCGGCCGCAACCCCGAAAAAGTCACCCGGGCCGTCGGCGGGAACGAGAACCTGCTGGCCGTAAAGCTCGACGTCACCGACCCCGCCGACGCCACCGCCGCCATCCAGGCCGCCGTCGACCGGTTCGGCCGGATCGACGTGCTCGTAAACAACGCCGGCAACTTCTACGCCGGCTTTTTCGAGGAGATCACCCCGGAAGACTTCCGGAAACAGATCGACACCACCACGTTCGGACCCATGAACGTCACCCGCGCCGCCCTGCCGGTCCTGCGGGCCCAGCGCTCCGGGCTGGTCATTACGATCTCTTCCACCGCCGGCATCGCCGGCGGGGAGTTCCTCACCGCCTACGCCGCATCGAAATTCGGCGTCGAGGGCTGGGCCGAATCCCTGGCCCCCGAGATCGCCCCGTTCGGCATCCGCACCATGCTCGTGGAGCCGGGGTTCTTCCGCACCGAGCTCCTCACCCCCGAATCCACCAGCTACGCCGTATCCACCATCGGGGACTATGCCGAGAGGACCGAGAAGACAGTCACCGCCTGGAAAGGCATGGACGGGCAGCAGGGCGGGGATCCGGCCAAGCTCGCCGACGCCCTGATCCAACTGGCCGGGCTGGACGAGCCGCCGCTGCGCTTTGCCGCCGGCGCGGACGCCGTCGGGGTCTTCGAGGCCCGGTCCAAGGAGCTGCTGGCCCAGGCCGACGCCCACCGCGAGCTCTCCAGCAGGCTCGCCTACGACTCGTGACGCCGGACGGACCGACGCTGGCGTTTATGAGGGTTTCTTCATGATCGTTTCATCCGGTCCTCATTGTTCTGGCTCATTCTGGACACACGAACGGCGTGCGCCGGATACGGCCAGCGAGAGTTGAGGACCGCGGTGGATATGGACGGACAGGACGGGACGTCTCCCGTCCCCTTGTCCGCCGTCGACGACACCGGCACAACGTGGCAGGTCCGCAGGGCGTGGCCGGACAAGACGCCAGGATCCTACGTCCTGGAGGTCCTGGCCCCCGGACGGCCCGGCGTCAGGGGGGCCCGCCTGCGGCACGGGCACTTCGAACTGATCCCGCCGGATGATCCGAAACTGCCCGCCTTGCGGGCGGAAGCGCTGCGGGGGGAACTCATCAAGTATCGGCCTTACGACCGGGCGGTCGTCCGGGCGGAGGACCGCTACATCAAGGTCTTCCGCTCCGGCCGTGCCGCCGTCGCCGCTGAGCGCTGTGCACAGCTGGACATCCTGCTGGACGCTGGCACCTTGCAACCCCCAGAATCCTTGCCCGGAGATCCCAGGACGTCATCGTTTTCAGCGCCATCCCGGGACCCACTCCCTCGGATCTGGGGACGGGGGAAGCTGCGGTCGCCGACGACACGTTTGCGAGCGCATGGGAGAAATGGTCGCGCTCCTGGGTGGCGCAGCTGACCCGCCCGTATGGCCTCGACGCGCAAAGCGTCCTCAACAGCCTGCCGCACCATTCAGCGGAACTGGAAGCCAGGAAAGTCTGGAAGATGGTGAACCTCTGGCTGCGTCACAATGAAGACGTCCCGGAACTGGCCTCTCAGCGCGACGCGTTGCGCGCCGCCGCAGGACAAGTGACAAGGAACCTGCTCCGGACCGCCCCGGATCCACCGGTATGGGCCCACGGGGGCCTGCACGCCACGCAAATCATCGCTACCGACGGCCCGGCCCCGCTCGGGCTGCTCGACTTCGACAGCACGGCCCGGGCCGAGGCCGCCCTCGACCTGGCCGACCTGGACGTGCATCTGGAGCTTCATCTGCGCGAAAACACCCTGGCGCCTGCGCGCTACCTCGCGGCGCACACGCAGGTGCTGCGCGCCGCCGAGGAACTGCACGTGACTCCGGCGCGCTTCCATGCCTACTCCGACGCCCGGTGGCTCCGGCTGGCCTATATGCCGCTCCCGGACCGCTTCGCCCTGGCGCTTGCCGTCCACGCGGAGAGAGCGGCGCAGGCCAGCGCGCCGGGGACGTGAGGTGCTCCGGCCAGGGGGCTGCCGGTGTTCTGTCCCCGGACTACGCCGCCCTGGTGGGGGCGAGGCGTAGGCGGCCGACGCGTTGGGCGAGGATGCGTCGGGCTTCGCCGGGGAGGTGGTCGTCGCTGATGAGTTCGTCGGCGTCTTCGAGGGCGGCGATGGTGCTGATGCCGAGGGTTCCCCATTTGGTGTGGTCGGCGA
>NZ_JBFTIK010000012.1:0-130674 GCF_056394725.1 Arthrobacter sp. 10N418 | reverse complement strand
AATGCATTTGGCCAACTGCAGTCGGCCCTTCGGCGCGAGAAAAGCATTAGGGTGGGACACGAAGACCTCCGTTTGTGGAACTGGACTCTAGACAAGCCCCACTCCACTCGGAGGTCTTCTTCATGTCACCCCACCACGCCGAATGTCACTAACGTCGGTGGTTAATACATCTAGGCACTCGCTTTGCTGCCAGTCTCAGCGCTCCGCCCCGATGTCAGTGGTTCCGGCTCGACCACCGAAATCGGATGGAACCAGAGTCGCAGGCAAATCGGAGGCAGTCCCGTCCCGCGATTCTCGCATTTCATCGAACGCCGCATTCCGCAATCCGCGTGCATCAACGTACCCGCGTGCGGAGCCTAACGTGTATCAACGTCCTCAAACACCAAAAACGTCTGCGTATCCAGGACACCGGGCATCGATTGCAGCTGGTCGAATATCACCCGGCGCAGGTCGATGTTGTCCACGGCGCGCACCAGCAGGATGACGTCGAAGTCCCCGCCCACCAGGGCGATGTGGTGCACCTCGGGGATGGCGCGCAGCAGCTCCCGCAGTTCCCGCCAGGAATGCTGCCGGACTTTCAGCGTCACATACGCCGAGGACTTGAGGCCCGCCTTGATGGGGTCCACGAGAGCTGTGAACTTGGTCAGCACGCCCTCGCCCGTCAGCCGGGCGATCCTGGTATAGGTGTGCGCACGCGAAATGTGGACGTTCTCCGCCACCTGCGTCACGGACATCCGGCCGTCCCGGGTCAGTTCCGCGATGATGTTCCGGTCCACATCATCCAGTGGCACCGCCGCCGGTTCGCTCTCGGGGTCTGCCATTCGTCTACAACTCCCGCCGGTAATCCAGCTCACACGTGCAATCTGTCTTCCAGACTAGGCCAAAATTTGGTACCTCTCCACGATTTTAGCTGGAGGTGGATACGAAACATCGTCCGGGGCCATACTGGGAAAGATTAGTGGCTACAGAAGGACGGACCAATGACGATCTCCGCAGACCACACTGCGCAGCACCCCGAGGCGGGCGAAGCGACGGAAAACGCGGCCGGCACCATGCCCGGCCAGGCGTCGGAAGGCGCCGCCAGCGAGGCCGTGCGCAAGTTCGGCATCACGGTCGAGGACTACATGCTGCCCGCCCGGCACCAGATCCAGATGGTGGGCCCCGACGGAACCTTGAACCCCCACACCGAACAGGGCACCCAGCCCGGCCACGAGTACAGCCTGCCCGGGGAGGCAGAACTGCTCGCCGCCTACGAGCAGCTCGTCGTCGGACGCCGCGTCAACGACCAGAACTCGGCCCTCGTCCGGCAGGGCCGGATGGCCGTCTACCCCTCCAGCCACGGCCAGGAAGCCTGCCAGGTCGCCGCGGCCCTCTGCCTGTCCGACGGCGACTGGATGTTCCCCACGTACCGCGACTCCGTGGCCGTCATGGCCCGGGGCGTCGACCCGGTCCAGACCATGACCCTCTTCCGGGGCGACTGGCACGGCGGCTATAACCCGGCCGAGCACAAGGTCGGCATCCAGTGCACGCCGCTGACCACCCAGCTGCTGCATGGCGTCGGCGTGGCCCACGCCGCCAAGCTGCGCGGCGAGGACACCGTGGTCCTGGCGATGTGCGGCGACGGCGCCACGAGTGAAGGCGACTTCCACGAGGCCCTGAACTTCGCCGCCGTGTTCCACCTGCCCGTGGTGTTCTTCGTCCAGAACAACCAGTACGCCATTTCGGTGCCGCTCGCGCACCAGTCGGTCGCGCCGTCGCTCGCCCACAAGGCCGTCGGCTACGGCATGGCCGGTGAACGCGTGGACGGCAACGACATCGTCGCACTCCTCGCCGTACTGGGCCGCGCCGTCAAGCTGGCCCGGGAAGGGGCCGGGCCGCTCCTCGTGGAGGCCCACACCTACCGGATGCAGGCGCATACCAACGCCGACGACGCCACCCGCTACCGCCAGGACAGCGAGGTCGCCGAATGGGTGGCCAAGGACCCGCTGAGCCGGATGAAGACCTACCTGACCGACCGCGGTGTGCTCGATGACGACGTCGCCGCCAGGATCGCCGAAAGGGCCGAGGCCGTTGCCACCCAGCTCCGCGAAGGCCTGGGCGAGGACGTCCCGGTGGACCCGCAGGACCTCTTCAAGTACGTCTTCTCCAGCTCCACGCCGCAGCTGAAAGAACAGTCCGCCATGCTCGCCGACGAGCTCGCCCGGGAAGAGGCCGCGAAATGAGCCCCACCATCACCACCTCGTCCGAGGCGAACGGCAACGTCAGCGCCGCCACCGCCCGCGCCGCCGCGAAGGCAGCAGCCGCCGCCGAGACCGGACCCCAGAGCATCACGCTGGCCAAGGCGCTGAACACTGCCATGGCCGACGCCATGCACGCGGACCCCTCGGTGCTGGTCTTCGGCGAGGACGTCGGCATGCTCGGCGGCGTCTTCCGCATCACCGACGGGCTGACCAGGACGTTCGGGAAGAGCCGCTGCTTCGACACCCCGCTGGCCGAGTCCGGCATTGTGGGGATGGCAGTGGGCATGGCCATGAACGGCATGCGGCCCGTCATCGAAATGCAGTTCGACGCGTTCGCCTACCCTGCTTTCGAGCAGATCGTCAGCCATGTCGCCAAGATGCATAACCGCACCAAGGGCGCCGTGAAGCTGCCCATGGTCATCCGGGTCCCGTACGCCGGCGGCATCGGGGGAGTGGAGCACCACTGCGACTCCTCCGAGGCCTACTACGCCCACACCGCCGGGTTGAAGGTTTTCACCCCGGCCACGGTCGCGGACGGCTACCGCATGCTCCGCGAGGCGATCGACTCCGATGATCCCGTGATGTTCATGGAGCCGAAGAAGCTCTACTGGTCCAAGGACCAGGTCGACCTCGCCGCGTTGCGCGCCGAACATGCCGCGAATGCTGAACGCGGGACCTCCTCGGAGGGCCGCGCCGCCGTTGCCCGCCCCGGCACGGACGCCACGCTGATCGCCTACGGCCCGTCCGTCCCGACGGCGCTCGCCGCCGCCGCGGCAGCCGCCGAGGAAGGTCGGTCGCTGGAAGTGATCGACGTCCGCTCAATCGTGCCGTTCGACGACGAGACCGTCTGCGCCTCCGTCCGCAAGACCGGCCGCGCCGTGGTCATCGCCGAAGCCCACGGCTTCGCCTCCGTGTCCTCCGAGATTGTGGCCCGGGTCCAGGAGCGCTGCTTCCACCATCTCGCCGCGCCGATCCGGCGCGTCACCGGCTTCGATGTGCCCTACCCGGCGCCGAAGCTTGAGCACTACTACCTGCCCGGCGTGGACCGCATCCTCGACGCCGTTGACGACCTCCAATGGGAAGACTGACCATGAGCGAACCGAAAGTATTCCTCCTCCCGGACCTGGGCGAAGGGCTCACCGAAGCCGAGCTCGTCAGCTGGCTCGTGAAGGTGGGCGACGAAATCCGCGTCGACCAGCCGATCGCCGAGGTCGAGACCGCCAAGTCCATGGTGGAGGTGCCCTCCCCGTACGCCGGCACCGTCGCCGTGCTGCACGGAGAGCCCGGCCAGACGCTCGACGTCGGCAAGCCGCTGATCTCGGTGACGCCGGCCGGCGGGGGCGTTCCCAATGGGACCGCCGCGGATGATGCCGAGTCGACAGCCGACGTCGCGGCCGAGGTCTACCGCGAGGAAGAAAAAGCCGGTTCCGGCAACGTCCTGATCGGGTACGGGACTCCCGGTGGACACGGGGTCGCCCGGCGCACGCGGGCACCGAAGCGCCCGGCCACGCCTGTCGAGACCGGCGGTGCTGCCAGCACCGTGTCGGCCGAAGAGAGGGCCGCCGATGACCTGCTGCTGATGCGGACCCGGGTTCCCGGGAAGCTGGGCGCCGTTATTTCCCCGCTGGTCCGGCGGATGGCGCGCGACCACGGAGTTGATTTGGGGGGGCTCCAGGGCTCGGGTGCCAGCGGGCTCATCATGCGCCGCGACGTCGAGGCAGTGATCAAGCCCGCCGCCGCAGTGGAGCCTGTTGAGACCGGACGGGCCGTGGCGGTTACGCCAAGCCCGATCGGCGACACCGATGCCCGCACCGGCCTCGGCATCGCCGGACGGACAGCCGTCCGCGGCGTGCGCAAGGCCGTGGCCGCGAACATGACCCGCAGCCGGTCCGAAATCCCCGAAGCCACAGTGTGGGTGGACGTGGACGCCACGGCGCTCGTGGAGATGCGTGCCGCGCTGAAGAAGGCGGACCCGCACAACACTCCGGGGCTGCTCGCGTTCATCGCCCGCTTCGTCACCGCCGGGCTCAAGAAGTTCCCGGAGCTGAACACGCGGATCGTCACCACCGAGGACACCGCCGGCGGCGCCATGCAGGAGATCGTCGCGTTCGACGGGATCAACCTCGGCTTCGCGGCCCAGACCGACCGCGGACTCATGGTTCCCTCCGTGCGCAACGCGGACAAGCTCAGCGCCCGCGAACTAGACGCCGAGATCCGCCGGCTCACCGCCGTCGTCCGCGAGGGCAAAGCGACTCCAGCGGAACTGGGCAGCGGCACCTTCACCCTGAACAACTACGGTGTCTTCGGGGTGGACGGTTCCGCCGCGATCATCAACCACCCGGAGGTGGGGATCCTCGGCGTCGGACGGATCATCGACAAGCCCTGGGTAGTCAACGGGGAACTCGCCGTCCGCAAGGTCACCGAGCTGACGCTCACCTTCGACCACCGCGTCTGCGACGGCGGAACGGCCGGCGGCTTCCTGCGCTACGTTGCCGACGCGATCGAGAACCCGGGGTCAGTACTGGCGGACATGTGAGGGTAATGAACTCTGCCTCGTTCCCCCTGATGCAAAGACGAGAAGGTTGAACTGAGCGTGGTTTGCGCTGCGCCCGCGTATAGAGCTATTGCCGGTGATGTTGCACGAGTGCGCGCTTCGCGGCGATTAATCGTGTGATGGGCCTCCCGCCCGGTGGGGCATCTATCCCGTCTTACTGGCCCCTAGACGGGCCGTACAATGGGCGTCATGATGATGGGGGAGAACAAGATATGACGGATGCCAGCAAGAGCATATCGGTCGCGCTGTGCACCTACAATGGTGCGCGGTTCCTGTCGAAGCAGATAGACAGCATCCTCGGTCAGACGGTTCGGCCAGCGGAGGTCGTGATCCGCGACGACGGCTCTACCGACGATACCCTCCGCATCATTGAGAGGTATGGCGACGCTCTCACCTTGCTCCCTCCTGGAGAACGGTTGGGCGTCACCCGTAACTTTGAGCAGGCCATGTCCGCATGCACCGGACAGTACATCGCCCTCAGCGACCAGGACGACATCTGGGAGCCCGACAAACTGGAGCGGATGCGCCAGGCGTTCACCGATGACGACAGGCTCTGGCTCGTCGGTTCGAACGCGATGGCGATCGATGAGAGCGACCACCCGATGGGTTTCGACCTGTTCAGCGCCATCGCCCTCACCGCCGCAGAAAAGGCCACACTGTCGAACGGGGCGGGCTTCGACGCGCTGATCAAACGCCCGCTATTCACAGGCGCGACGATCATGGTCCGGGGTGATCTGCTCGACGCCGCACGTCCTTTCCCCGCCGACTGGATGCATGATGAGTGGCTCGCCATCATTGCAGCGGCAATCGGTCATGTCTTGCTTCTCCCAGATCAGTTGACCCAATATCGACAGCACGAGACGAACGTCGCTGGCGTGAAAGAGAACACGGCCCTCCGGAAGATGAGCAAAGTGCGGAAGCTCACGGCCCCTCGCGCCTCGCGCTACCGTACCCTACTGTCTCGCCGTGAGTCGCTGCTGGCCCAGTTGAAGAGCATCAGCGCACCAGCGAGCGCGATCACCAAAGCGAAGGCGGCACTCGCCCACGAGGAGTTCCGATCCGGGCTGCCCAAGTCTCGGGCGTTGCGGATCGCACCCATCATGGGCGAGCGACGGACGGGCCGCTATGACTCCGTCGACTATGGCAGCCGTGAGGTTCTGAGGGATCTTCTCGCGTCCCCGCGGTGACCGGGCACGATTCCCGGGTTTACGGCGAAGCCCCTGCCAGCATGAATGCTGGCAGGGGCCTCCGTCCTGGGGCCGTTGCATAGTAATGGTGAGGCGGTACCTTAGATTCGCGAGGCCCACGCCGGACGCTGCTTAGGCTTCACCTCGACGGTTTCGACATCGGGCGCCTCAGGCAGCCTTGGCTCCGCAAGGCACCAAGCCAGGAGGAGCTATGTGGCGTGTGAGAATGGGGCTTTAGACAAGATGAAAATGTGGCTTTAGAAAGAGGCTGCTTACCAGCTCGACAACGAGCGCCTGCCACTGAATGGTTCGAAGTGAACGCAGGGTCACGATTATGAGCGACAGGATCAATGGGCATGGCCAGGTACTTGCCGTCCATCCACGCAGCAAGAAGCCAGTTGCTGGCAAGGTTGTTGTCGGAGGTGGTTCCCGTGATGAGGTCGCCCCAGACACCTACCCGGCCACTTGTGCTGAGCCCTTGTCCGTAGAACGGTACCGTGTCCGCGAGTCGCATGAGGGTATCAATCTGCCGCACCTAGGCCTGCGCGGATATGTCGTCCGCCTGCGCTTTTAGCGTTCGCCCGCGCCGTGTTGTGAGGTCTTGGACGGGGGCTGGAACGAACAGGTAGACGCCCATGGCGCCGACGGTCAGCCGGGCCAGCGCTCCGCCGCAGGCCCTTAGTTCCATGGGATTCCTGTCGTTTTGAAGTCCACGCAAGAAGAATCCCCACGACGACAGCGACGCCGACGGCGCCTCGTCGAAGGAAGCTGACACCGCGGCCGGATTATGGAAAACTTGCATCTGCGAGATGCTCCGCTTCTTCAGCGAAATTTGTTCTGCCGCAAGTCCAATCTTCCCTGAAAAGACGGGCATTTCGTGTTCAAAACGCCGGAGACGACCCAAGCCTCATCGGTGGATCAAGGCTCAGGCCGCTGTGAGCGCGGTCCGGTTGATAGTTTCATATTTGATTGGCGTGAGTTTCCCAGTCGTCTCTGCCGTCGTCGGCGGTAGTTCTTTTCGATCCACGTCGTGATGGCCAATCGGAGTTCCTGCCGGGTGGTCCACAGTTGACGGTCCAGAACGTTTTTCTGTGGAAGCGAGAAGAACGATTCTATCGCTGCGTTGTCCGCGCATTAACCCGGCCCATCGATCCAGTAAGCCCGTGGTGCCGGAGCGATTCGACGAACCGGCGGGACCGGAACTGGGAGCCCCGGTCCGAATGCACCACCGTTGCTGCCAGGCGGCGTGACCGCACCGCGTATTCCAGCGCTGCCACCGCCAATGAGGATTTCATCCGCGAGTCATCCTTCCACGAGCACCAGCTCGCTAGGTCAAGGAGTCCACACAAACCGGGGGCAGTCCCGGTTGCCGGCGGTTGATGTTGACGAGTGCGCGCTTCGCGGCGATTGGTCGTGTGATGAGCCCCCGCCCAGTGGGGCGCTTATCCGGTCTATTGGCCCCGTAGATGTGGTCATGGATTCATACGAGCAGCCACGTGACGGCGTCCCCTGCAGCCCTTGGATGGGTGCTCTTGATGGGGCTTTCATAGATTACTGCGTGAGGTCCATCCTGACGCACTGGCTTATTGCCTGCGCCGTGGCGGTAGGTGCTGCTCTTGGCGCCATTGGGGTTACGCTAGCGAACCGATATCGGGCGTGGAACGCCAACTCAGCGCGCCCCGAGGGCTTGGAGCGCGTTCCGCCTCGTCACGAGAGGTAGGGCTCGTCCGGGATCATTCTGGTCAGCGATCTTGGCGAGACTGGGTTCCGCGAGGCAAAGCGCCAGCAACAGCCACGTTACCGGGAAGAATGTCGCGTTGGAGAACAGGCTGCTGAGGAGGACAACGAGTAGCGCCTGCCCATGGATGGTTCGAAGCGACCGTAGGGTCACGAAGACAAAAAAGAGGATCAGCGGGATGGCCAGGTACTTGCCGTCCACCCACATAGCGAGAAGCCAATTGCTGGCAACGTTGTTCTCGGAGGCGATTCCGGTGGTGAGGTCGCCCCAGACGCCCACGCGACCACTTGCACTAAGCCCGTGTCCGTAAAACGGTGCTGTGTTAGCGAGTTGCATGAGGGTGTCGATCTGGCGCACGCGGGCCTGCGCGGAAATGTCGTCCGCGTGCGCTTGGAGCGTCGCCCCGAGCCGTGTCGCGAGGTCTTGGACCAGGACAGGGACGAACAGGTAAACGCCCACCGCGCCAACTGCCAGTAGGGCCAGCGCCCCGCCGCGGCCCTTGGCTCCGTTGGATTCCCGCCGTTTTGATTTCCACGCGAGAAGAATCCCCACGACCACGGCAATTCCGACGGCAATCCATGCGGCACGGGCGAATGCCAGCACGAAGGCTGCCACGTTTACTGACACCGCGAAAGTACGCAGCCCTTTCGGCATTGGCGAGCGCCAGGCGATCAGGGCGCCCACTCCCGCGAACATGCCCAGCCAGTCCGGTTCGGGGTAGAGGCCAATGGGCCGGCCCAGGGAGCTGACGCTAAGGTGCCACGCCTCAATTGGGACGATCTTCACGACCTGCAAGATGCCGACAAGGCTGCTGACTGTGATCATCGCCGCAAGACCGCCGAGCATGTGCCGGCGGTCTTGCGGGGTGGACGATACGATGATGATGGCCGCTGATACGGCGAGGCCGATTAGTTGGAGTGCCAGCGTGCTGCTGTTGACCAGGTCGCCGACAATGGATGTAAACGCCATGAGTGCCACGCAGAGGGCCATGAGGGCGATCCGCCCGTGTGCGCGCTTATTGGAAGCGCTCCCTCTGTAGAGCATCCACGCAAAAACGAGGATGGTAAAGACGTGGATGCGGAATACTTGGACAGCCACAAGCCCTGCCGATGCCCCGACAAGGAACGAGAGGGCCATTCGTCCGTCCCTGTGGGTCCATAAGAGGACACCCGCCATCAGACTTACGGCGAGTATCAGCAAGGTTTCCATTGTCCCCATTGGAACAGTTTAGGGCACCGAAGCTGGGGTACTGCTCTCGGTCAGTTTGGACATCTCAGCCCTGAGCGCCCCAATTTCTGCGTTGGCTTGTGCTAGCGCGATGCCCGCTTGGTTGAGTAGGTATATGTTGCCTCAACTGGCATCCGTCGGGCCACTACGGCGGGGTGGAGTGCCACCCGGGCCGACGTGCAGGACTGGGTGTCCGGGATGGGCAAGGCTGCGCGCACCGTCGACACCATCTACGGCCGGTTCCGGAAGTTCCTGAACTGGTGCGTCGAGAAGGCCGGATCGTCATCTCACTCGCCAAGGGCGTGAATTTCCCCAAGGGGCAGAAGCGGGAGCACATCTTCCTCACGGTCGCGCAGATCGGCCGGCTCGCCCGGGAGATCGACGGGCACTTCAGGGACCTCGCCTGGTTCCTCGCCACCACAGGGCTTCGCTTTGGGGAGGCTGCCGAGCTCCGGACCAAGGACATAGACGTGAAGCGGGCAGGGGCCGGGTCGCCCGGTCCGTGACCGAGGTCGACGGGGCGATGGTGATCGGGCTGCCGAAGAACGGCAAGGAACGCACGGTGCCCCTGACGGCCTTCATGGCGGGGCGGCTGGGGGAGCGGCTACAGGGCAAGGGAAGGGACGTGCTCGTCTTCCCGTCAGAGCGCGGTCACCACCTGCGCACGAACAACTTCAAGACCCGAGAATGCGACCCCGCGGTGGAGGGGGTAGGCCTCCCGGAGGGGCTTTGGATCCACGAGCTGCGGCACACGGCCGCGAGCCTTGCCGTGCCTCGGGGGCCTCGGTGAAGTCCGTCCAAAGTATGCTGCGCCACGACTCCGCAGCGCTGACACTGGACATTTACAGTGGCCTCTTCGACCGGGAACTGTCCGACGTGGCCGCCCGGATGAACGCGCTGCTAGAACTTGAATCGCCCTGACCCCCGAAAAATCCTCGCCATGACAGGCAGGAGCGCTACGTCTACACCGTGGATGTCATCGGTTCGATCCCGGTAGGACCCACCAAGTTCCCTAATACCCGCCGTTCCGGATAATCCTGGGAACGGCGGGGCTTCTTGGTGGGTCCCGGGCGTGTCGAGTTCCGCAGAGTTCTTCCTTAACGACCCGTTGAGTTCCGAAATTTTACAGTCGTCCTCACTGGCCTGCTGGCGCTGAACCGCCCTAACACCGCCCTGGGATTCAGGCTGCGCCCGCGAGGAACCCCCACTGTGTGGTTGGCATGCCGGTCGTGATTGTGTCGGGCCCGGTCGTACCGGGCGGTGATCCGCGGGTCTGAGCGCCGGGCGGCGACCTGCATTTCAAGCAGCTGCACCCCGGCGTCCAGGCAGGCGGTGAAGAAGCTGCGGCGGAGCGAGTGCGGGCTGATCTCCTTGGTGATCCCTGCCGCCTTGCACAGCCGGGTGACGGCCAGCGCAGGGGCCTTACGGTTCATCGGTTCCGCCGACTTGCGGCGGCGGGCAGGTAGCTGGCGGTCCGGTCAGCGGCGGCCGCGTCGAGGGCGCGGGTGACCGGGACGGGCAGCCGGATCGTAGCGGGCTTGCCCCCTTGCCGACCATGGGGAGCACCCGGGGCCGCGCTCGATCTGCAGGTAGTCCTCGATCTTCACCGCGCAGGCCTCGGAGACGGGGGCAGGCCCAGCATGCCCATGAGGGTGATCAGGCGGCATCCATGAAGTGCGAGGCCCGGGCGGTCTGGATCAGGCTGCCCAGCTCCCTGTCCAGACCAAGGGTGCGGGACTCTTCCCGGTAGACCCGCGGCATGCGCAGGTGGGTGGCCGAGGACTTCTCGATGTAGGAGTTGATCTCAGCGAAGGCGTAGAGCCCGCGGAAGATGGAGAGGTGATGCGCGACAGTGACGGGCGCGTTGCCACGCTCTTCCTCGAGGTAGCGGGCGAAGAGCTCGAGCACCGGCCGGCGCATCCCGTCCAAGACGTCCATGCCGAGGCTCCCGCACGACTGGAAGAGGATCTGGAGCGAGACCCGGCAGGACTCGCGGGTCCCGCCGGTGTAGCGGGCGAGGTAGCCGGCCGCCGCGAGCTCCGCCGTGGTCGCAATCCGTGCGGTGGGCAGCCCAATGAGGGTAGTGTTCTGCATGTCGTTTCCATGAGTCTTTGCGGGTGAATGGATGGCGGCAATAGGCCCTGCCAGTGCGCTAATACTGGCGGGGCCGCTGTCGTTTTTGGAGGAAGCTATCACCTTACGCCGAAAAGGCCCCACCCCAAGGGGGCCAAATCAGTTAGTGCACTTATCCGGTCAATTGGCCCCGTAGAATCAATGCGTCTGGGTCCACAACTGGGGGTAAAAATGACGGAAAAATTGTTGCAAGATGACGTCCAGTCAAATTTCAGCGCGACGAAGCAGCGCGAGACATGGCTAGACGTGGCAAAGGGACTCTCTATCGTGTCCGTGGTTTTGTTCCACACAGGACCCGGAGCCGCATCTCAGACTGTGGCCGGCCAGGTCTGGAAAGTGATTGACCTTGGCCTCTTCACCTTCATCATGCCGCTGTTCTTTGTCGTCTCGGGGCTATTTATGGGCAAGAGCTTGGCCTTTCCAATGGGGAGATTCCTCAAGGCAAGAGTCTGGCCCATGGCTTATCTCTTCCTGCTCTGGGCTGGCATCTGGGCGCTGATTTATCTGGCTACCGGCGGCACCATTGGCAACGATCTTCTGACTTCACTGACCCTTCAGAGCATACTGTGGTACTTGGCTGCACTGGCTCTTTTCATGGTCATCGCCCGTCTCCTCGTGCATGTTCCAACGGTCCCACTTATAGCAGGCGCTACCGTGCTGGCTCTTCCTTTCGCTCTTTGGTCACCTTTTGACGGTTGGGGTTTGTCTCATACCCCGCATTTCATGGTTTTCTTCTTGATCGGAGTCCGACTCCGTGCGAACGTTTTTCGCCTGATCAGCCAGCCCACGCGTCGCGAGGTACTGATATTGGTTGGAGTGGGCGCGGTTCTCGGCGTGGTGGCCAAGTTCATTCCTGGGGGTCCCGCAATTGCTTACGCATTCGCTCCAGTTCTAGCTGTCCCGATTGTTCTTTTCTTTTCCGAAGCTTTGAGCGGGATTAACGCGATAGGGAAAAACTTGTCCACGTTGGGCAAGAATACGTTGCCCGTTTTCCTCATCCACCCGCTGCTTCTTGCGGTTTCTGCTTGGATGATCCGCGGAGTCTCGTTCGAAAACACTCCGGCTTTATGGGTTCTCCCCTCGCCGTAACCACCTTCGCTGTCGCGGGTTCTCTGGGCATTTGGATGCTACTCCGCAAAGTACCGGCACTGTTCCAATGGCCGACGCCGAACTCAGGAGTCAGGTTTCGCGGGAGATAGCAGCGGGTTCTTGCTCTCCCTTCAAGGGCCGATCGGCGTCGTTGTGTACTTGGCACTCCAGAAGTAGTCGCCGGGCTGGGCTTACGGACCCGCTAGAAGGAGGGTGCTCTTGCTCTAACGGCAAAGTCATTCATCTCTGGGGTTCTCATTATTTCCGATCTTTTTCGTGTGCCAATTCCGTCAGTCCGGAAGCCGGGCCTTGACCTCATAAGAGGTCTTGCCATACTCCTACTTCTAGTTCGGCACGCCGAGCTCTTGGGTCGGGCCGGCATTGTTGGAGTGGTCATTTTTTCGCTCTGAGCGGCTTCCTGATTACAGGACTGCTGGCCACAAGCCTAGACGCCAGGGGCAGGATAGACTACGTCAGGTTCTACACTCACCGGGCCTTTAGGCTGATCCCCGCGCTGCTGTTCTTCCTCGCCGAGTGGACCTTTATTGAAGGGGTATGGAACCTGTTGGGCGACAGGCCGAAGATGGGCCGGACCCTGTTCAGCGCGCTGACGTACACTGCAAACATTCCCGGCTTCGACCACGGGAGCATCAATCTGGCCCTTCGCATTTAGGCATGGTTGGTTTGTTTCGCCCGGTAGGGGCGGTGGCCGCCGGCCGCGAGTAGGCATCTGAGTCGGTAGTTGGGGAAGTTGCGGAAGCCTCGCGCTATTCTGCGGGTGGTCTCGATGACGCCATTGATCGCCTCGGTGGGCCCGTTGGAGGCGCCGAGGGTATCGAAGTACGCCAGGATCGCGGCTTTCCATTGTTTGAGTGTCCGGCCGAGGCGGGCGACTTCCGGGATGGGGCAGGTCGGGAACGACGCGATGACCTCTGCGACGAGTTCCCTGCCGCGTTCCGGCCTTGCGTGGTAGATGTTGCGGAGCTTCTGGTAACACTGCCAGGCCAGCGTGACTTCGTTGTCCGGGTCCCCGATGGTGAGTTTCGCATCGAGGCGTGCGGCCTGTTTCTCGCTGAGGTGTTCGGCCCCGATCTGCAGGGTCCTGCGGATCCCGTACAGCGGATCGCCCTTGCGGCCGCGGTGTCCCAAGGTGTCCTGCTGGACCCGGCGGCGGACCTCATCGACCATGGCCGAACCCAGCTTCACGACGTGGAAGGCATCCAGAACGGTGATGGCTTCGGGCAGTTCGTCACGGATCGCGTTCGCGTAGCCGCGGAACGGATCCAGCGCGGCGGTCTTAATTCCGCCGGTGAACCCGGTGCCGCGGTCTTTGAGCCAGTCGGCGTAGGCCTTGCCGGAGCGTCCCGGCACGAGGTCCAGCAGCCGGGCGTGAACGATGCCGTCCGCGTCGCGGGTGTGATCCACGATCCCGGTGACCATCCCGGCACCGGGCGGACCAGTGTGGGCCCAGACATGTTCGTCGACGCCGAGCGCGTCCACCCCCTTCAGCCGGCCTGTGTCAGCGATCCGCCGCGCGGCCTCGGCCCGGATCCCGTGCCAGACGGTGTGCCAGGAGACGCCGAGCTGGTGGGCAAGGGCCGAGACCGAGGTGTCGAAATGCTGCAGCGCATCGGTCGCCCAGTTCACGGCCCGGGCGGTGAGTTTCGCCCGGGGCCCGGCCAGCGGGTGCTCCTCGGTGAACGTCGTCCTCGGGCAGTCCAGATCCGGACAGCGCCAGACTCGCTTGGCCCACAGCAGCCGCACCGGCCGGCCAAAACAGGGAATGTCATGGAGCCGAACCTGCCGGCGCCCGTGCCCGACCGCAACGACGCCGCAGTCGGTGCAGCCGGTGACGTCCTCCCCGGTCTCGACGTCCAGAACCAGGCCGGCCGCCGTCGCCGTGACGGAGCCGACGTGGATGCCCTCGACACCGAGCAGCATGTCCGCGCGCGTGCACCAGCGGCCATCGGAACAAGACATAGAGTTATTCATGTCAGGGTCTCTTTTGGATATTGGTTGCTTGGTCGCTACCAATTCAAAGAGGCCCTGACCTCTTTCCAGCCGCACCACGCCGCACCGGAAACGGCCGACCCGCGGCGCCAGTCTCAGACCGCCCTAACCACGCTCATCTGCGAAGGGCCATCAATCTCAGCCCCTGTGGACGCTGGCCACCGAGGAACTGTTCTACCTGCTGTGGCCACTGGTGCTGACGCTGGGCTGGAAGTTCCACAGGACCCGCCTGTTCACCGCGCTTTCCGTGGTCGCTATCCTCGCAGCGTGCGCGGCGTCCATCATCCTCATCAGCCCCGACACATACAAGGTGTACACGCTGCCCACGTCGTGGATGGCGGCCATGGTCATCGGTGCGGGAGCCAAGCTAGGAGAGGGCAAGCTGGACGGGATTCTGAAAGGCGGCACACGGGGTACGGCGGCTATCTCCCTGATAATTCTCCTGCTTATCAGCTGCACCGCTGACATAAGGGACTGGCCAGGCACGTACTTCTTGGTGGGACCGCTGGTCGCAGTGGCATCGGTTGGTTTGATCTTCGAGCTGAAGACATGGGAGCATCTGCCATCGAAGTTGCTTAAGCCGCTGTTGGGCCTGGGAATGATTTCCTACGCGGCTTACTTGTGGAACTATCCGATAGTGAACTGGATAGGAAACCCGCCCAGCAATCTGGTTCAGGCACTGTCGACGATACCGCTGACTCTAATTGCGGCCATAGTTAGCTGGTATCTCGTGGAGCGCCCCACCGCTAAGCTTTGGAATCGTGTTGATCGGTGGAAGGGTGGTCGAGGCGAAGTTCCCGGAACAGCCGTCGCTGATACAGCCGTAACGGAAAGTGCACGCCCCTGAGTCGCTTCCACGAGAGGCCGGCCACCAGGGCCCTGAAATCGGTCGAGGTGTAGACGCTGCCCCGATCGGAGTGCCAGATCGCGGAGGGCTCGACCCGGGTTGTTGCGGCGGCGTTCCTGAGCGCGTCGGCGACGAGCTCGGTGCGCATGTGATCGGCGATGGACCAGCCGACGACTTTCTTGGAGTAGCAGTCGATGACGGTGGCGAGGTAGACGAACCCTTGCCAGGTGTGGATGTAGGTGATGTCGCCGACGAACTTCACCCCGGGCCGGTCCGCGGTGAAGTCCCGGTTGACCAGGTCCGGCATGCCTGCGGCTGCCTCAGCGTCAGCCTCGGTGGTGATGCGGAACGGCCGTGGCTGGCAGGCCACCAGGCCCTGGTGGCGCATGATCTGGCGCACCAGCTCGGGTGAGCACCCGGTCTGTTCCGCGGCGAGATCGGCGTGGATGCGCCGGTACCCGTAGGTGCCCTCGGACTCCTCGAAGAAGGGCTGGATCCGCGCTGTCAGGGCCTGCCGGCGCCCCGAGGTGGCCGATTGCGGACGGGTGGCCCAGTGATAGAAACCGGAGGTTGAGACGGCCAGCCAGCGGCACATTTTCACCACCGAATTCAGTCACGTTCGAGCTCCTTCAGCCGGGGCCGTTCCGAGACCGTCAGATCCGCCTCCGTGCCGCCGTTGACCTCGCGGTACTTGACCAGCCAGTTGCGGAGCGTCTCGGGGTCGACACCGTAGGCGGTGGCCACGTCCTTGATCGGCTTGGACGTGAGGGGTCCCTAGATGCCACTGCCTAGACACTCGACAACGGTGACTTTTCGCAGTGGAGTGTTGTGCGACTTCTACTCGGAGCGCGCCTATCTCGCATCGGCTGGCGCCAGAGGTGCGTGACTGATTCAGCAGGCACATTATCCCGTCCGACTTGTGATTACCGGGGTTCCTTCAAAGTGTCATGCACTTCGGCACCACGCGCGTAGCCCGATCCCGGATATCGGGTAATTCGCCAGGATCATTGAGGGCGGGCTACGCGTGCGCAGCCCATTCAGTGTCCCTACACTCGGCATTAATCCGGCGCTGGGCCCGGGCTATCCATAACCGCATCTCGGAGCATAGGCCATAGGTCATCGGGTCTGGGCAGAACAGTCTGGACGCCGTGAGCGGGGGCTCCTGGATATGGTCTCCGGTTAGCCGTAACGGGATCGGGCTGGTTCAGATGGACCCGAAGGAAAACGCGCTTCCGAAAAGCCGCCGGTTTGCACGAAAAACTTACACGCTGCTGGTCACCGCCGTGGGTCTCCTGATCGTCTGCGCCATGGCAGTTTTCCTGGCGGCTCAACCGGCCGCCCGGACGCCGGTAGTAGCGACCACCCAAAGCCCTCCGGCCGCAAGCGTGGAGCCCGCGCAAGACTCTCTGGACCCGCGTTCTTCGGCGGTCGCTGTCCCCACGGCCACGGCCACGACCGAGGCCGTTCCCGAGGACGTCAAGACTGCGCCTGCCGACGGCACGGGCGCCGTGCCGTCCGCCGCCCCAGCTGCGGTGGTGGAGACCGCACCGGCAGCCGTGCCGGAAGGCGCTGGAGCGGGTGCACCTGCCACCAACGAGTACGTGGTGGTGGCGGGCGATACCGTCAGTGCTATCGCAACCCGCTTCGGCGTCGATGCCTACCAGATGCTTGCCGCCAACGGGCTGGGCGTGTACTCCCTGATCTTCCCTGGCCAGACGCTGAAACTTTCGGGCCCTCCACTCGACGATCCTGCACCGGCTCCAGCTGCGACGGCTGCTTCCGAAACCACAGCTGTCGCGGCCACCGCTGCCGTCGCGGCGGCGGTTCGGACCATCTACGTTGCCGGCGCCGGAGGCCAGGCCATGGTGGACCGTTGCATCGGCCCGATCCATTTCACCCCGACGGATGCCTACTCGCTGTTCATCACCGAACACGACTATTGCGGAGGGTGGGCGCGCTTCTCCGGGATCGGCGTCGGTGAGACTGTGGCCATCGCCGGCTTCGGAACCTATACGGCCACGGGCCGCGGGCAGGTCCCCCAGTACGGCACCACCAACGACGTGGCCGCCGTATTCGGCGGCTTCCCCCGGGCGATCCTGCAGACGTGCATTCCAGGGACGAACCAGATGCTGCTCATCGCACTGAACTAGAACCGGTTTCCTTGCGTGCCCCCGCATGAATTCCGTGCCCTGAGATCCCGCCTGCAGGAGAACTGCAGGCGCCGCACGATCTTGAATCTCTAAGTATTATCCGAGCCAAAGACGAGTAGTTGACACTCTGTCCGCCGTCTCAGGGCAAACGCTAGCTTCGGTAAATGACGACAAAGAGCATGCCAGAGCGGAACCTGGCCAGCACGCACCTACAGAAGGCGGCCAGCGTGAGTGGACAATATGTACCGTACGTCAAACACGAGCTCCGGCGGCGGCGGTTCCATGCGATGGCCCTAGTGGGCCTGGCCCTGCTGGCCGCCGTGACCGCCGTCGTTGTGGTCTTGGCATTGCAGCATTAGCGTCCGTCCCATTGGGCGTGGGACCGAGCAGGCCGCCCAACCGCCAGGCGACCGGCCCGGCGTTGGTACTCCCGCGCGGATTCGGGGGTGGTGTTCAGCCGTTGCCTCCAGCGAATTGCCAGCCCGGCGTTGGTAGAATCGAGGCCTGAACATCGCAACACCCACGCCGGAATACGGAGATTTAATGTCACGATGGCTCGAGGTTGGCCCCGACAACTACGTGTTGACAACCCAAGGTTCCCTGCTCAACACCGGCCTGGTTGTCGGCACCGAACGCGCCATGGTGATCGACACCGGCGGCGGCCCCCGTCAGGGCCGCGACATCCTCGATGCCGTGCGTGAAAAAACCCAGCTGCCGGTCGTCGTCGTCAATACCCATGCCCACTATGACCACTTCTTCGGCAACGCGGTCTTCGCCGATTCCGGAACGACGGAGTTCTGGGCGCACCAGAACTGCGCCTCGGAGATCGGGGACAACGGCGACAGCCAGCGCCCCCTCGTCGCCGCAGAGGAGCCGGAGATGGCAGCCGGTGATGGCAGCAACGTTGAGCTCGTGGTGCCGAACGCGATTGTGAAGGACCAGCCCGTTCTCGTGGACCTCGGCGGACTCACCGCCACGCTGTTCTACCTGGGACGCGGGCACACCGACGGGGATCTGCTGGTGGGGACGGCCACCACCCTCTACGCGGGCGACCTGGTGGAACAAGGCTCGCATCCGTCCTTCGAGGACTCCTACCCAGAGGAATGGGCCGATGCCCTGCGGCACCTCTCCGCACTGCGCCACCGCTACGAATTCCTGATTCCGGGGCACGGGGAGCCGTGCAGCGATCAGTTCGTCAAGACCATGGCCAACACCATGACCACGGCGGTGCGGCAGGCGACCCAGGCCACCCGGGAAACGCCCGACGACGCCACCAAAGCCATCCCGATCCTCCCGTACGGCCCGGAACAGTCCCGCTGGTTCATCAAGCGGCTGCAGGAGACGCGGGCCCACCGCTGAGCCGCTGCCTGCGGCTGACACCCTCCGTGTTTCCCGGGTAAACGCACCGAGCCAAACGCTAGGAAGTGCAAGGATTTCCTCAGGGTCTCCTGAAGCCGTCAATGCTCGGGTATCTTGGTCCGGTCCTACGGTAACTTCTTTGGGGGAGATCAGGATCTCACCAAGCTTTTCAATTCTCGTTAGCGCTCAGCTCGCCCGGTGGATGGGGATCCGCGGCACGCCACAGACGATGTCGCTGAATCCAGGAGGTCTCACCTGTGACTTTGCTCGATTATTTCCTTGCCCTTTCGACTTTGCTGGGGATCCTTGTGCTTCTCGGCGCTGTTTTCTACGCGATGCTTCGGCTCAAACGCCGACGCCTTGCAACCACCCCTCAACACCAGGAGCCTTGACCGTGCCGTACCTCGACATCAACCCCCACCGTTCGCGCCCCAAGTGGCCTGCGTACGTGGGCCTGGCGGTCCTGGCCGTAGCCACGGCCGCTGTCGTCGTCATGGCGCTCGGCAGCCTCTAACTCGGTCAATCCGTAACCTTTTCCCCGCTCCGCAACGCTTCCTTGTCGGGGGCCGATGCGTCTTGCGCCTAGACTTGCTCTTTGGACCTATTCAAACGAGCGCCGCAGCGGTCTGCGCTGTCAGTCCTAGGGGAACACTTATGCCGGAACCGGTGGACAACACTTCTGCTAACGCTGCCCTCGAGGCGGAGCTACCCGAGCTCCGGCGACGGCGGGACCGCCGGCGCGATGACTCCGACCCCCCGACAGGAACCATGCCAAGCATCTCGCCCGACGACGTCGACACCCCGGTGGCCAGCACGGTCCGCAGCGGATCCTGGGCCGAAGCCGCAGCCGCCGCGGACGCGACCCAGGCTCCCGCCCGCCCCGCCGCCGGCCGCACGGCTCCTGATCCGGTCCCGCGGCTTCCCCCGCGTGCAGCCATGCCCGCCGCGCCCGAAACAGCCCCCTCGGTGCCCGCCCAGCCCGCACGCTCCACGCGGTCGGCCAGCCGGGCGGCGGCCCTGGCCTCGGGCCCGGTGCCCGACTTCATCAGTTCCCCGGGCCTGTTCGTCCGGGAACAGAAGCCACGCCCCGTCGGCGGGTTCCGCGGCGCCCTCTACAAGATGACCGGCGGCGGCCTGAACCTGGGCCCGAGCGCCCGCCAGCGGGAAGAAGACGAGCTCGCCAGGCGCATCTCGCGGCAGCTCCAGGGCAGCTACAACACGGCCGTCCTGAGCCTCAAGGGCGGCATCGGCAAGACTTCCACGACCGTCGGCGTCGGGCTGACCCTCGCCGAGTTCCGCGGGGACCCGCCGTGCGCCATCGACGCGAACCCCGACTCCGGTGACCTCGTGGAGCGTGCGCTCGGCGAGGGCATCTACCAGCAGCAGACCCCGCGCACCATCACCGACCTGCTCCGCAACGTCGAATCCATCGACTCCCTCACGGCCCTGGCCCGGTACATGCACCACGCCGGCCGGCTGCACCTCATCGCCGGGGAACAGGATCCGGAGGTGTCCGACTCGCTCACCGCGGAGGAGTACCTGCGCATCCGCAAGCTCATCTCCGGCTACTACTCCGTGGCCCTGACCGACTGCGGCACCGGCGTCACCCACAATGCGATGAGCGGCATCCTGCAGTCCGCGGACAACCTGATCATCGCGGCGGGCTATGCCGTCAGCGGTGCCAAGCGAGCCCGCAGCACGCTGCACTGGCTCGCCAGCCACGGCTACGAGGAACTGGCGCGCAACGCCGTCGTCGTCATCACTGACAAGGACGAAGTCTCGTCCCGGGTGGACAAGGACGCGATCGAGGACCACTTGTCCGGCATCTGCCGCCAGCTGATCGCGGTGCCGCATGACCGCGGAGTGGCCGACGGCGACCTCGTCACCCTGGATGTGCTTCGCCCGGAAACGCGCCGCGCCTACCGCGAGATCGCAGCCGCGATCGTGGACGGGTACCAGTAAAGCGTTCACGCTTTAGGAACATTAGCGGGTCATGTCCGGGCCACGGACCCGGCGATGCACCGAAACGGTACACTCGCCGAGGAATAGGCACCTCAAGCCGCTTGACGTTAAATATCACCACTCCCGTGTGGGGCTCCTTGGGGTCGCACGAGGGCGGGGCGTCACCTATAAAATTAAGGCGCCCCAAGTAACTTGCCAAGTGTTGTTCGATCCCCGCGGCGCGTACCTGCTGCTCTGGCGCGAATCTGCTACTCTGGCGCGCAGGTATGGCTGGTTCATAAACTCGAGCATGACGAATCTGATGTACATCAGACCTTGGCGGCGCCCGCGCCCCGAGCGTCGGACTGCAGATACTCTGCAGGATGCGGCTTGGACAAGCTTGTCCATCGCCGCCGGAATCATCTTGCTTCCAGCAATCGGCCTTAGTGCTCTGGGCCGGACCATATTTCCAAGACGTGCTAGGGAAGACGCAGGAGAGTGCCCAGGGTGTCCTGGATGCTGGCAATAGTGATTCCATTGGGGGTGATGTAGTCCACAAGGGAGTTGAACAGCTGATCGCGGTGCCGCATGACCGCGGAGTGGCCGACGGCGACCTCGTCACCCTGGACGTGCTCCGCCCGGAAACGCGCCGCGCCTACCGCGAGATCGCGGCCGCGATCGTGGACGGGTACGCCTAGCCAGCGACTGCGCCGACGGCGTAACGGCGGCGATCCGTGTTGTGTGCCCTTTGCGCGCCGCTTTACATTTAGGCATGGCCAACAACTACGCCGGGAACGAATCCGCCCTGCACCTTCAGGACCTTCTCATGGGGACGGAGAACGTCGAGGACTTCCTGGGCCGTCTCGCGGAATTCTCCGCTGCCACACTGAGCAAGATGGTCGGCGCCGAGATCGAGTGCGGCGTGACGCTCCAGCGCCGGAAGCGGACCATGACGGTCGCCGGGAGCAGTCCGCGGGCCCTCACGCTTGACCGGATTGAGCAGGCCCTCGGCGAGGGGCCCTGCATCGAGGCATTGCGGACCAAAAGCGTGATCCTGCTGGCCGATGTCAGCACGGACCCCCGCTGGCCCGCCTACCAGCGGCAGCTCGCGGAACACGGCTGCCGGAGCACGCTCGGGGTGCCGCTGGAGATCGGTGAGGACGCGGCCGCCGCATTGAACTTCTTCGGCGCGGACACGGGGCTTTTTACCGAGCAGATCATCACCGAGGCCGCGGGATTCGCGGACCTTGCCGGCCGGGCCCTCCGCCTGGCGGTCAGGATTGGAACTGTCCAGTCCCGCGCCGAGGACCTGCAGGCCGCCATGGAAAACCGCACAGCCATCGATCTTGCCTGCGGGGTCATCATGGCCCAAAACCGCTGCTCCCAGGAGGAGGCCATGGCCATCCTCACTCGCGTCTCGAGCAACCGGAACCAAAAGCTCCGGGCCGTCGCCGCGGAAGTGCTGCGGAACCTCACCAGCGGCGACGTCCATACCCACTTCGACGCCTAACCTGTTGGGCGGCGCGGTGACGAGGTCGGCCGGCACACTGGAGCCACGGGTGTCGCCCTGGGGTGCGCCACGGGGTGGGCCGCCCGCCCTAGGATGAAGGGGATGACCACTACACGCCAAGCCTCCTTCAGCCTCCGCAGCGTCGCCGTCCCCGCCTTCGGGCCGGCGCTGCTGTTCAGCATCGGCGAAGGGGCGATCCTGCCGGTGGTCGCCTTGTCTGCCCGCGACCTTGGCGCCTCCGTGGCCGTCGCAGCCCTGATCGTCACGCTGATCGGCCTCGGGTCCTGGTTCTTCAACCTGCCGGCGTCGCTCATCACGCTGAAGTTCGGCGAACGCTGGGCGATCGTGGGCGCCGCCGTCGCCAGCGCCTTCGCACTCGCGGCAGCCGCCATCTCGCCCTTTGTCCCGGCGGGCCTGTGTCTGCTGGCAGCGGCGATGGTCGTCGTCGGGATGGCCGCGAGCGTTTTCAGCCTGGCCCGGCAGAAGTACCTGACGGAAGCGGTGCCGGTGCTCCTGCGGGCGCGGGCCCTGTCCACGCTTGGCGGCGTCAACCGGATCGGCATCTTCATCGGACCCTTCATCGGCGCCGCCGTGATGCACTTCTCCGGCATCACCGGTGCGTACTGGACCGGGGTCGTGGCCATGGCGGCCGCGGCGGCGCTGTCCGTGACCATCCCCGATCTGGTAGCGCATCCGGCGCCGGCGGACGGCGTTCCCGTGCCGCAGCCCACGCTCCGCAGCGTCGCCGTGTCCCATTCCGGGGTGTTCCTGAGCGTGGGGATGGGCGTGCTGCTGCTGAGCGCGATCCGGGCCTCCCGCCAGGTGGTGATCCCGCTGTGGGCCGAGCACCTGGGTATGGACGCCACCCAGGCATCCCTCATCTACGGAATCTCCGGCGCGATCGACATGCTGGTCTTCTATCCGGCAGGAAAGCTGATGGACCGCAAGGGCCGGCAGTGGGTGGCGGTGCCGTCCAACATCATCATGGGCGCCGCCATGTTCCTGATTCCGCTCAGCACCGGCTTCGCAAGCCTGATGCTGGCGGCCCTCCTGATCGGCTTCGGCAACGGGATCAGTTCCGGGCTGAACATGACCCTCGGGGCCGACTTCTCGCCCGACAACGGCCGCGGCCAGTTCCTCGGAATCTGGCGGTTCATGGCCGACGCCGGCGCCACCGGCGGTCCCGTGCTCCTATCAGGCGTGACCGCCATAGCCTCGCTTGGTGCCGGCGTGGCCGCCACCGGCGTGCTCGGCTTCGCGGCCGCCGCCGTCTTCGCCGTCACCATTCCCCGGCTCAAGCACCGCCGGAACTACTGACCCCCGTTCAGAGTGCCCCAGCACTGCCCTGGTTTGCCTGCTCGCTGCGCGCGATTGCCGCGGCGAAGACCGGGAGACTTCGCTCGATCATCTCCTGGCTGGCCGTCAGCGATATTCGGAAATAGCCCGGGGTTTCGAACAAGACACCAGGCAGCACGAACACGCCGCTTTGGGCCAGCGCGTCAACGAACGCCTCGTCGTCGGCGATGGGGGAGTGGACGAACAGGTAGAACGAGCCCTCCGGCGACTGGAGCCGGTATCCCATCCCGGTCAGCGCGTCCACGAGGAGGTCGCGCTTGCGCCGCAGCTCTTCGATGTCGATCGAGAACTGCTCCAGCAGCGGCAGGGCGTACTGCATGAGGGCATTGGGGTAGATCCAGCCCAGCGCCATTTGGAGCGCCGCCAGCACCTCCCGGAGATCGCCGCGTTCCGGCATGGCGGGCGGCAACGCGAGGTAGCCGATCCGCTGTCCCGGCGCGAGATGGGTCTTCCCGACGGTGTAGGAGATCAGGGTGTACGGGTAGAACTCGGCCGGGCTGTGGAACTGGGTCCCGTCGAAGACAATCCGGCTGTAGGCCTCATCGGAGAGAACGTAGATCCTGCGCCCGTTGCGGACGGATGCCTCCTCCAGCAGCGCGGCGAGTTTGGCCAGCTCGGCCGGCGGATAGATCCGGCCCGTCGGGTTGTTCGGCGTATTGACGATGACCATCCGCGTCCGCGGCGAAACTGCCGCGCCAATGGCCGCCAGATCGAGGTCGAACGTCTCGGGGTCGACCCTGACTTTGACGGGTACCAGCCCGGCCTCGATGAGCAGGGGCTCGTAGAAGAACCACGGCGGCAGGCTGAAGATGACCTCGTCGCCGGGGTCGGCGACCGCCTTCAACGCCAGGGGAATCGCTGTGAAGGCGCCGGTCGTCAGGAAAACGTCCTCCTCCTCGAACGGCAGGCCGAGGAGGCGGTGCAGCGAGGCAGCGGCCGCCGCCCGAGCCTCGGCAACATTGGTCTTGTAGGCGAACCACTGCGCGTTGCGGGGTGTCAGCACGGTCCTCAGCGACTCGACATACCGCTCGGGTGGCATCTGCTGGGGATTGCCGAATGCGAAGTCGCAGATGCCGGGCTTGTTCTGGTGCCGGGCGAAGGCCGAGGATTCCAGGAATTCGGTGATTCTGCGCTGCGATGGCACCGACGCGATCGTCTTCGCCCGTACTGACGCCGTTGCCCCGCTGACTTCGTTCATGCCGTTTCCGTTCATGCCGCAGCCCCCTGCTCGTCAATACAGCTGGTGTGCCAGCGCGCTGCTGAGCCAGTGGAGGCTGTGGTTCGACCAATTGTGGCCTCGCGGATTCGGACTGTAAAGGCACTGCGGGGTGGGGAGGGGCGGGCGATGGGGCGACGGGCGACCTGCCCCTCGACGCGCATCCTGCCCCTCGACGCGCAAATGCCCTGACGCTCCAGGAATTCCGGGTGCGACAGGTCATTTGCGCAGCGACGGGTCTTTTGCGCGTCGCCGGGCACCCGCTCGGCCGTGCGTCAGCCCAGCGGTGCGTCCCGCCGTCGTACCGCGTGTCCGAACAGCCACATACCCGCAACCGTCGCGAGGTACCCGGCGATGACTATCAGCGAGGTTCCGGCCCAGAAGTAGTTGGTGGTGCTGCCTTCCTGGCCCGGGCCCGGTGCGATTTTCAGCAGGGAATACGCGGCCACGGCGGCCGAGGCGAGACCCGCCAGCACGGGAAGCGCGACCCACAGCCGGGCTGCGGACCAATGCTCCCCGTAGCCGTCCCAGACGTTCCAGCTCGGGCCTGTGCGGATGATCAGCCAGCCGGCGGGAAGCATGAAGGCCCCCACCACGAGGAATGCCGCGACCACGTCGGCGGGTCGGTGCCACTGGTTGATCAAGGTGGACACCCCGGTGGCGACGGCGAAGCTGCCGCCCAGGAAGCCGGCCAGGGGCCGCCAGCGGGGAGACACCATGAGGAACACCGCGGCCGCGGCCGACGCCGCCATGGTGGTGTGGCCGGAGGGCAGCGAGTTGAGCTCCAGCGTCTGGATCCCGCGGTCCGGCCGGACGGGGACGAGGTCCTTGAAGATCTGCGTGGCCACGTTGGCGCCCACACAGGCCGCCACGGCGATGCCGGCGGCGGCCCACCGGCGCCGCAGCACGGTGACGAAGAGGACCACGATGGTGGAAATCAGCACGGACAGTGCGGGCAGCCAGTCGAGGAGCCCGGTGGCGGCCTTGCCGGCGGTCCCGTTGAGGCCTGCGGATTCCACGAGCGCCGATTCGTCAATGAACTGGCCCGTGGTGGTGCGCACGAAGAAGTAGTACGTGACGGCCAGAGCGGCGACGCAGCAAAGCGTGGCCAGCAGGAACAGGATCCCGGTGCCGCGTCCGGGGATCCGCTGCTGGCGTGCCGGGGCGCGCGTAGGAGCCTGCGGGTACTCCGCAGACGGGTCCGTGCTGGTGCGTTCCTGCCGAAAAATCATCGCTAACAGGTTCCCACAGAACGCTGCGAGCTGCCTGAGCGGCCCCGGCGCCGGAGGAGGCGTCGCGGCAAGAATTCCCGGCATCATCGCTGCGACAGCGGTTCCCCGCGCGGGTAGTCTGTGGCCATGGACATGGTGGCCAGCCATCCCGACGCAGCTTTCCCGCGGTTCCATCCGAGACCCGCGGCGGGCTGGATCAGTGATCCCTGCGGACTGAGCTACGTTGGCGGCCGCTACCACGTGTTCTTCCAGTTCAACCCGGAATCGGCGCGTCACCACGCGATCTGCTGGGGCCACCTGAGTTCGCCCGACCTCCTCCGGTGGGTGGAAGAACCCGTCGCGCTCCGGCCGCAGCCCGGCGGCCCTGATGCGCTCGGCTGCTGGACAGGCGTCGTGACTGACGACGGCGGCGTCCCGGTCGCCGCGTACTCGGGCGGCGTCGAACAGGGCGGGCGATCCCCGGTGGTGCTCGCGAGCGCGGTCGAGGCCCTCACCACTTGGCGGCAGGACGGCCACGTGGCCGCAGCCGCACCCCGGGAGCCGCAGCTCGCCGAAGTGCGGGATCCTTACATTTTCCGGTTCCAGGGCCGCCGTTTCGCCATCCAGGGCGCGGGCCTGGCCTCCGGACATGCGGCTGTGCTGCTCTACAGCGTCGACGACATCCGGGCGTGGAAATACGAAGGCATCTGGCTCACGTCCAGGAACGAAGCCGCCGCCCGGCATCTTCCCGCGGGGATCTGGGAGTGTCCCCAGCTGGTCCGGGTCCCGGATTCATCCGGCGCGGAAACGTGGCTGTTGATGGCCTCGCTCCGGCTCTCCTCGGACCCCCAGATGCCGGACCAGCCCGCCGCCGACCCCCAGACGCCGGCCGGGCACCCCGGCGGGGCCGGCTACCTGCTCGGAGCCCTCGCCGCGGACGCCTCCACAGGGTTGCCGGTCTATGTGCCGGGCACCGGAGGCAAGGCAGACCTCGGACCCGACTTCTATGCCCCGCAGATTCTGTCCCTCCCGGACCGGGCCCTGTTGTGGGGCTGGTCCGCCGAGGCGAGGAGCAGTGCGGAACGGGACGGACGCAGCCAGCAGGCGATCGACGATGCCGGCTGGGCCGGGGTGCTGACCTTCCCGCGCCGGCTGATGGTGCATGGCGGCGTGCTTGCCGTCGAACCGGCGGCCGAACTTACGGCCTTGAGGGGCCGGCCGCTGTTCAAGTGCGCCGCCGGAACCCTTCACCTGCCGGCACACGCCGAAGCCGCGGCCACCGGCGGTGAGGGCGGACTCCGGCTGGTGCTCGCTTCGTCGAAGCAGCGCCGCACGGTCTTCGCCGATACCGTCGCCGGAGGGGGACGAGCGCCGGATCTTCGTCGATTCCTCGGTCGTGGAGGTCTACCGCCACGGATCCGTGGCCGCGACCGTGCGCGCATACCCGGCGGCCGGGGAGGAGTGGCAGCTCGAGTTGCCCCATGGCGCGGCGGCCGACGTCTGGGAACTCCGGCATCCGGGCAAAGACAAGTAGGGACTACTCGTGCCCGGCCGGCGTGAGGTTCGTAGAGTCGTACTCAACGGTTGGTTTTATCACCGGAACACGCTCCTTGAGCGGGGCCGGCAGCGACGAGTCACCTGAACCCAGGGTCTCACCCCCAGTCGCGCCGGCCCATCAAGGCGCCTACGGGCCTCCTTTGATGGTTACCTCCGCGGCCATGTGAACTTCTCTGTGGATCACAGCGGCAAGTGACGGTGTCTTCGTGGCGCCAAATGTCGCCCCGGCGCAGAAAGCGGCGCGATGGGCCTTCTTTCAACTGACGCAGCGGCCTCTTGCCAGCATCGACTCCTGTACCTAGACTCCCTAGGTATGGGACGGAGTTCAGTGAACGGGCAACTTGACCTTCTGCTGCTCGGCTCGCTCGGTGCGGGCGAGGCACACGGCTACGCGCTTATCGCGCGCATTCACGAGCGCAGCGGCGCCAGGCTCGAACTCCAGGAGGGCTCGGTCTACCCGGCGCTGCACAAGCTCGAGGCGGCCGGGTGCGTCGCGAGCCGCTGGGCGGACGACGCCGGCGGCCGCCGGCGCGTCTACGCGCTCACCGCAGCCGGGCATGCCGAGCTTGCCCGCAGGGCGGAGGAATGGACAGGCTTCTCGGCGGCGGTGCGGGGCGTTCTTGGGGCGGCGTCGTGAGCGCGGAGAACGGCGCCGGGACCGAAGAGGGGCCCATTGACGCATACCTCGACGCGCTCTTCGTGGCCGCGCACGACGGCGATCCCGCCGCCGCACGCAGGCTCCTCGCCGAGACAGAAACGCATCTGCGCGAATGCGCCGCCCGGCTCCGTGGGCAGGGCCTCGACCCGGAGGACGCCGAGCGCGAGGCTGTCCATCGCTTCGGCCCGGTCGGCACCGTGACGCCGGTCCTGCGCCCGTCACTTCGCGACGTCGCGCGGCTGCCGTTGCGCACGTTCGTGCGGCCCATAGTTGGCCTCGCGGCTGTTGGCGCGATCGCCGTCGGCGTGAGCGGCGCCCTCTCGGAGCTGTTGGGCCGGATCTGGGGCGCGGGCTTCGTGGCCGGCGACCTTCCGGGCGTCGCCTACACGGTGGCCAGATGCGCGGTCCTGCAGGCGCCTTACCCGGGCCTCGACTGCGCCCAGGCCGCCGCCGAGCACCATTGGGGCGAGGTCGTCGAATACCGCGTGGCCCTTGGGGTGCTGGGCCTTGTCCTCCTGCTCGTATGGCGGCTCCTGCCCCGCGAAGCCGCGCTCCCGTCAGGCCTCGCGCCGTCGCTCGCGGCCGCGGCCTTTCTGCTCGCCGGCGCGGCGACCGGCTTCCAGGCCCTCGACGCCGCCGTCCAAGGCTGGCAGGGCACGGGCGCGTGGCTGAGCGCCGCCGTCGTCGCACTGCCGCTCGCCGCCGTGTTCGCGGTGGCCGCCCTGCGCAGGATGCGCATGAAGCCCGTGGGCTCATAACGCCGCACGGCGACAGTGGTCAGGGAGAGTTCGGAGCTGCCCTTGCTGCTCAACGCGTAGCGTCACGGCCGCCGCGGGGAGCCTGGCGGCTGAGGCCTTCCGCCCGGGAGCCATGCAATTCCGCCGGCGACGCTTCCCAAGACCAGGACCACGATCCAGATGTCCCTGGGGAACGTGCGCATGTCCCGCTCGACCGTCCTGCTGAAATCGACGATGCTGTATATCCAGATGCCCAAGCACGGGACTAGGACGAGCGCGGCCAGCCAAGTCGTGTTCACGGGATCAGTATGCGCCGTGCAGCGCAGAGCCGTCGATGGAACATAAGCGTCATGCCGCCATGCCGTCATGGTAGATGTTCCGTGCCGGCAAGATTGGTGCCACCCCAAGTGGCACCGGCCAAAGTAGGCCCGCCAAGTCGCCGGTAGAGTGCAATTATGCCCACCGAAGCCGCCGCCGCCCCCGATCCCTTGGGAATCGACGTGGGGCCTCTCCCTGACCTGGACGAACTCCTCGCCGGCGCCCATGTGGTCAGCTTGCCGATGCGCGTGAAATTCCGCGGCATCCTGCAGCGCGAGGCCCTGCTGCTCCGCGGCCCGCTGGGCTGGGGGGAGTTTTGCCCCTTTCCCGAATATGCCGACGCGGAGGCCTCCCGCTGGCTTGCCGCCGCGATCGAAGCCGGCTGGCTGGGCTTCCCCGAACCCCTGCGCGACACCATCCCCGTCAACGCCACGGTGCCCGCGGTGCCTGCGGACCGTGTGCCGGAAATCCTCGCCCGCTTCGGCCGGGTGGACGCGGTCAAGGTCAAGGTGGCCGAGCCCGGCCAGAGTCTCGACGACGACGCCGCCCGGGTGGAAGCCGTCCGCGCGGCACTCCCGGACGCGGCCATCCGCGTGGATGCCAACGGCGGCTGGGACGTCGCTGAGGCCGTCGGGGCACTGACCCGGCTCGCCGTCGTCGGCCTGGAATACGCCGAACAGCCGGTGCCGGACATCGACGGCCTGGCCGAAGTGCGGCGCCGGCTGCGGGCGGCCGGGGTCCCCGTGCTCATCGCGGCGGACGAGAGCGTGCGCAAGGAGGATGACCCGCTCAAGGTTGCCCGCGCCGGCGCGGCCGACCTGATTGTCGTCAAGGTGGCACCGCTCGGCGGCGTCCGGCGCGCCCTGGACATCGTGGCCAAGGCGGGCCTCCCCGCCGTCGTCAGTTCGGCGCTGGACACCTCGGTGGGGATCCGCGCCGGCCTGGCGCTCGCCGCCGCGCTCCCCGAACTTCCCTACGCGTGCGGGCTCGGAACGGTGTCCCTGCTTGCCGCCGACGTCACCCGGGACTCCCTGGTCCCCGACGACGGCGCCATCCGCCTCCGCGACGTCACCCCCGACCCCGGTCTGCTGGCCGCCCATGCCGCCGCGCCTGACCGCCGGGACTGGTGGCTGGACCGGCTGCGGCGGGTCCATGCGGTGCTGGCCGCGGGGCAACGGCCTCCCGGACCGTGACGTTCAGAGTCAGTGACGTTCCCAGTCCGTGACGCCCCCACACCTTGGCGACCGCCGGGCGGGCTCCTGCCAACGCTTCCCCGCGCGGAGCAGCATCAAACGGGCCCGATCCGATATGACAAGATGTTCCAATGACTTCCCGCCACCCTGAACGGCTCCGCACGGACAGCCGCCGTTGGGGCGCTGGTCCGGCCGTCGTGGCCTTGCTGATCATGATGGGCGCCGCCGGGTGTTCGGCCCCGGCTGCCCTGCCATCCCCCGCCGCGCCGAGTAACGTGGCGACGCCCGGGGTGACGGCGTCACCGTCGGGTCCGGCCCAGAACGTTCCGGAGGCCGCGAGCACGTCGTCCCCAACAGCCGCGGCGGCGGACGCTTTGCACAAGGTGCAGGTCGCTTTGCAGGCGCTGGCTCGATCGACCCCGCAGCCGAGCCGGGAGCAGGTACTGGCGAGCCTTTCCGGGGCCGGGTTTGCCCCGGCCGCCGTGGAGGTTGCCGCGTCGCGGACACCGACGGGGCTGGCCGTGGACGCGGTGGAAGCCGGAGTGCTGAGCGGGGGGCAATGCGTGATGGCGCAGATCCGGTCCGGAAACCTGGAAACATCGGTGTTACCGGCTCTGACGAACGGGCGATGCTTCGTTGGCCGGGTTGACGGCTAGTTTGGCGCGTTCAGTGGTGTTCAGACGGAGATCCAGCATGCCGCCGGGAGCGGCGCTGACAATCGGGATGGCTCGGCAACAGGAGTGGAATGTCTAGGGTACTGAGCCGAGGCTCCGAGGTTCGGGCAGAAACGAAACCCGCCCGACGGAGCCGCATGTTGGTGATCGTGCAGATCGTGGGTGAACTGCTCATTACGGCCGGCGTGATCGCCCTACTCTTCGTCGCCTGGGAACTGTGGTGGACAAACGTTGAAGCCGATGCCGTCCAGGGGGCCGCCGTGAAACAGTTTGTCCAGGAGCACCCGGCACCCGCCACGACGGCCCAACCCCCGACGGCGGCAGGCGGCACTCCAGGGGCGTCGGCACCGCCGTCGGCCCCGCCGGTGGGCACGGCGCCGGGCCACGGCCAGGCAATCGGTGTCATCTACATCCCCCGTCTCGGGGCCGACTACAGCAGGCCGGTCATCGAGGGCACCAGCCAGGATGTCCTGGACACGCTCGGCCTGGGTCACTACCAGGGGACGGCGATGCCGGGCGGCGTGGGGAACTTCGTGCTGGCTGGCCACCGTCAGACCCACGGCGCTGTGCTCGACAACATCCATACGCTCGTGCCCGGCGACAAGATCTATGTCCAGACTGCCGACGGGTTCTACACGTACGTCTTCCGGAACCAGGAGATCGTGCTGCCGGACCGGACGGATGTCCTGGCGCCGGTGCCGACTGAGCCCGGCGTCAAGCCCGAGCAAAGAATCCTGACCTTGACCAGCTGCAATCCGCGCTTTGGGTCCCAGGAGCGCATCATCGCCTACTCCGTCTTCGATTCATTCCAGCCGCTCAGTGCCGGACCGCCGGCGGCCATCGCCAAACAGCTTGCCGACCTGCAGGGAAAGGGCTAAACAATGTACGGCTGGGTTTTTCGACACCTTCCCGGGCCTCTTTGGGTTAGGACGGCCATTTCCGTGGCGATCCTTGCGGGGGTCCTGGTTGGGCTGGTTCAGGTGGTCTTCCCGTGGATTGCCGACGTGACCAATCTGACCAACGCAACCGTCGGGTAGGACCGGGCGCGGTCTTCGGACGCACAGCCGGAGTAGCTGCGACGGGTGCGTGCGGTGCCGGCTGCAGCTGCGGGGTGGCGGGCCCTGTCCTTGAGTCGGGAACGCCAAGGTTCATCTGCGAGAATCCCTCCATGACTGAGCCGGTTCAAGAACTCCTCCACAACAGCGTCCAGGCGACCCGCCAACCCCGCGGCTTTCGTCGCCGCGCCGGGTATGCCGCCAGCAAGGTCCCGGAAGTCTCGGCCTACTTCTGGATCACCAAAGTACTCACTACAGGGATGGGCGAGACGACCTCGGATTTTTTGGTTACCCGGCTCGATCCCATGATCGCGGTCGCGCTCGGGGCGGCAGGACTGATCATCACGCTGGTGTTGCAGTTCGCCGTCCGGCGTTATGTTCCCTGGATCTACTGGTCCGCCGTCGTAATGGTCAGCGTCGTCGGCACCATGGCCGCCGACGTCGTCCACGTGGGGCTCGGCGTGCCGTATGCGGCATCGACGGCGTTCTTCGCGGTGGTCCTCGCCGTCGTCTTCCTGGTGTGGCACCGCACGGAACGAACGCTGTCCATCCACAGCATCCGTTCACCGCGGCGGGAATTCTTCTATTGGTCAGCCGTCATGACCACCTTCGCTCTCGGAACGGCCGCGGGGGACCTCACTGCCATGACGCTGCAGCTCGGATATCTACCCTCGGCAGTTCTGTTTGCGGCGATTATCGCGGTTCCGGCCATCGCCTGCTGGCGGCTGGGGCTGAACCCCGTCCTCGGGTTCTGGTTTGCCTACGTCACCACGCGGCCCCTGGGGGCTTCTGTGGCCGACTGGATGGCAGTCTCCCCGGTCCGCGGCGGACTCGACTGGGGTTCCGGACCCGTCAGTCTCGGATGGGCCGCAGCCATCCTCGGATTCGTCGCCTACCTCGCCGTCACCGGCAAGGACGTCCAGCGCGAAGACGCCCCGTCGGGCCGCCGATAGCGGCACTCACAGCAAGCATGGTGCCTGCCCAGCGGCCTGCGGCGCCGCGGGCCTGGGCCCGGGCGGCCGGCGGCGGTGGGCTGGACTCCGCAACGGCGAGGGCTGGTGTCCGGCTCCAGGGGAGCCCCCGGGGAACTGATCATCAGCCGAACTGATAATTTGGGACTGTGAATAATCCGGCCGAATTGGTTGTCCCCAGAGTCCAGGCTGCTATTGCCAGCGCGTTCGGCGAAGAATTCCGGCAGACGGACCCGGTGATCAGGCCCTCGCAGTTCGCGGACATCCAGATCAACGCCGCCATGGCCCTCGCCAAGAGAGTCGGACTGCCGCCGCGGGACGCCGCCGCGCGGATCGTGGACGCCCTGGACATCGACGGCATCTGCACCACGGCAGAGATCTCCGGACCGGGCTTCATCAATCTCACGTTCGACGGCACGTGGATCGAGGAACTGCTCAATGCACAGGCCGCCGGTGCCGCATCCCTGGCAGCGACGTCTCCTGCAGAGGCAGCCTTAGGCGCAACGCAAGGCGCCGCCGAAGCGCAGGGGCAGCGCGTCGTCGTCGACTATTCCTCTCCTAATGTGGCCAAGGAAATGCACGTGGGGCACCTGCGCACCACCGTGGTCGGGGACAGCCTGGTGAAGGTCCTCGAGGCGCTGGGGGACACCGTCATCCGACAGAACCACATCGGCGACTGGGGCACGCCCTTTGGCATGCTGATCGAGCACTGGCTGGAGATCGGCGAGGACTCCCCGGAGGCCGCGCTGCTGGTGGATGACCCGAGCGCGTTCTACCAGGCGGCCCGGGCAAAGTTCGACGCTTCCGCCACGGACGAGGACGGCTTCGCGACCCGTGCCCGGCTCCGCGTCGTGGCACTCCAGGGCGGGGACCAGGAAACCTTCGCCGTGTGGCAGCGGCTCGTGGCACAGTCAAAGCGCTACTTCAACGCCATCTACTCCATGCTGGGCATCAGCCTCACCGACGACCACATCGCCGGCGAAAGCTCCTACGACGCCCATCTGGCACAACTGTGCCAGGAACTGGAGGACCGCGGAATCGCACGGGTCAGCGACGGCGCCCTCTGCACCTTCCCCGCCGGCTTCACCGGGCGCGACGGCCAGCCGCTGCCCCTCATCATCCGCAAGTCCGACGGCGGCTACGGGTACGGCACCACGGACCTCGCCACCATCCGGTACCGCGTCCGCGACCTCTCGGCCGACCGCGTCCTCTACGTCGTGGGCGCCCCGCAGAACGTCCACCTGCGCATGGTCATGGCCACAGCCCGCGACGCCGGCTGGCTGCCGGACACCGTGGAGGCCACGCACGTGCAGATCGGCAACGTGCTGGGCGAGGACGGCAAGATCCTGAAGTCCCGTTCCGGTGCCCCGGTGAAGCTCATGGCCCTCCTGGAGGAGGCCGTGGACCGCGCCCGTGCCGTCATCGACGCCAGCCGTCCCGAGCTGACCGAGGCGGAGCGCGCCGTCACGGCCCGCCAGGTGGGAATCGGCGCCGTCAAGTACGCCGACCTGTCCACGGGCCATGACACCGAATACGTCTTCGACTTCGACCGCATGCTGGCCCTGACCGGCAACACCGGGCCCTACGTGCAGTATGCCGCCGCGAGGATCCGGTCCATCCTGCGCAAGGCCGGCGTGCTGGAGCTCCACACTGGTGCCGGCAACGGGGGTGCCGGCGGCGGGGATGCCGGCAGCGGGGGCGCCGGCGCCACCGGTGTGGCCGCGGCGATCGCCGTCGTCGAACCTGCCGAACGCGCGCTCGCCCTTCACCTCCTGGAATACGGCGCCACGCTGCGCAAGGTGGGCGAAGCGCTTGAGCCGCACCGCCTCTGCGGCTACCTGTTTGAGCTCGCCCAACTGTTCACCGCTTTCTACGATCAGTGCCCGGTCCTGAAGACCGAGGAATCCGTCCGGGAGTCGCGGCTTGCCCTGTGCGCCCTGGTCCTGCGACGGCTGTCCAACGGCCTGGAACTGCTGGGCATCGAGACGCCGGAGAATATGTGACAGCGCCGGACTCCGCCGACGGCCTGGGATCCGTCGCCGCCGCACGCCTGGCCGTCGACTCGCTGCTCCAAGCCGGGGTGCGCTACGTAGTGGTTGCGCCCGGCTCACGGTCCGCCCCGATGGCCTACGCCCTGGCCGAGGCCGACGCCGCCGGCCGGGTGGAGCTGCTGGTCCGGATCGACGAACGCTCCGCCGGGTTCACGGCGCTCGGCCTGGCCCTGGCAACAGGGGCGCCCGCGGCCGTGCTGACAACGTCAGGGACCGCCGTTGGAAATCTCCTGCCGGCGGTCATGGAAGCGAATCACGCCGCCGTGCCGCTCGTCGTCATCTCCGCGGACCGGCCCCAGGAGCTGCGCGGGACCGGCGCCAACCAGACCACCATCCAGCTGGACCTCTTCGGCGAGCACGTCCGCTTCGCCGTCGACGTGCCCGCCGGCAGCGACCCGCAGCGCGCCGTGGAGACAGCACTGAGCGCCGCGACCGGGGCCTTCGAGGACTCCCCGCCGGGACCGGTGCAGCTGAATCTGGCCTTCCGCGACCCCCTCGTGCCGGCGCCCGCGGAGGGGCTTCCTGCCGAGTCGGGGCGCCGGGTCTACCGGGCCGCCCACGTTCCGCTGACCCTGGACTTCCCGGCGGCCTCCGCTGCCCTGCCGGAGCGGCGCACCGTCGTCCTTGCCGGGCACGACGCCGGGCCGGTCGCGGAGGCGTTTGCCCGTGCGCACGGCCTGCCGCTGCTCGCCGAACCCTCGTCCAATGCCCGGTTCGGGCCCAACGCGGTGGGGCCGTACCGGCTGCTGCTGGAACACTTTGGGCCGGATTCCCCGCAGCCGATCGAACGCGTGGTCCTGTTCGGCCGGCCCACGCTCTCCCGGCCGGTCAGTGAGCTGCTGGCGCGTGCGGACGTCCCCTCGGCCCTTTACCAGCCGGTTCCCGTGGCCTGGTACGAACCCGGCCGCCGCACCGAGCTGCCGCTGGAGAACCTGGCGGACCTCGGCGACTTTGCCGGCCGCGGTTCCCCGGCCTGGCTCGACGCGTGGCTCCTGGCCGGCGCCGCCGCACAGCACGCCGTGGACCTCGTCCTGTCCGCGACCCCCGCCGCAACCGGCCCGTCCGTGGGCGCGCTGGTGTGGGAGCACGCCCGCGGGCAGCTCGTGCTCGGATCCTCCAACGGCATCCGGGACGTGGACCTCGCCGGTGCACCCTCGCCGGAACCGCGCGCCACGGTCTTCGCAAACCGGGGCCTGGCCGGGATCGACGGCACCGCGGCCACCGCTACCGGCATTGCCCTGGGCGGCCGCCAGGAAACCACGGTGCTGATGGGGGACGTCACGTTCCTGCACGATGCCGGCGGGCTTCTGCTCGGGGCCGGGGAAGCTGTGCCCGACCTGCGGATCGTGGTGCTCAACGATGCCGGCGGGGCCATCTTCGGGCTTCTGGAACACGGCGCGGTTGAGGCGGCCGGCCGGTACGGCGACGCCGTCGAACGCCTTTTCGGCACCCCGCACAGTGTGGATATTGGGGCCCTCGCGGCGGCGTACGGCGTCGCCCACCGTGTGGTCGGCACGACGGCGGGACTCGCCGAGGCGCTCGGCGAGCCGGTGATGGGCCGCAGCATTGTTGAGGTCCGCACTGACAGGCACGGACTCAGGGAGCTGCACCGCCGCATCCGGGCCGCCGTCGGAGCCGCGGTCTCCGGCGTTCCCGCCACGGACTGACGCACTCCGTGCCGGCCCGGCGACGCGCTTTGTGCCGGGCGACGCGCAAAATACCCCACGCCGCCGGAATTCCTCGGCGCCAAGTAATTTGCGCGTCGCGGAGCACAAGCTGCGTCGGATTATCCACATGGCCGCGGCAGGGCATCGAATCGGTGTCCGAAGGCTGGGATCCTGCTTCCATGAATGAGTTGCCCAGACTGATATTGGCCCGTGAGCACATCCAGCAAGGCCTGACGCCGAAACAGCTGGCCGCCAAGTGCAGCTCCGGAGCGCTCGTCCGGATCCGGCACGGCGCATACGTCGACCGGACGTCCTGGCAGGCACTGAAGGAGTGGGAACGGCACCGCGTCCGGGTCAGCGCCGCGGCCGAGATGTTGATGGCGCCGACGGTCTTCGGCCGGCACTCGGCGGCCTCCGTCTGGAAGATTCCAACCATCGGCCGCCGCCACCCTGTCTGCGCCCTGACCACGCAGAACGACGGCGGGCGCTCGCGTGCCGGGATCAAGAGGCACTACGCCGCACCGGCCGGGTTGGAGGTCGTCCGGCGCGAAGGGCTTCTGGTCACCGGGAGGGTGCGCACCGCGCTGGACCTTGCCGCGTTCACGCCGTTCGCGGAAGCCGTCGTGCCGCTGGACCACGTGCTCAAGGCCGACCATGTGCAGGGTCTGCCGGCGCTCACGAAAGACACGCTCCTGGCTGGGATCGACGGCAATTACACCGCGGCTGCGGAACGGCGGATCCGGGTGGCAGTGGACTTCGCCGACGCGCTTTCGGGCTCGGCGGGGGAGTCCTACGGCCGGGCCCTGATGTGGATTGCCGGATTCGAACCGCCCGCGCTCCAGCACGAAATCCGTGACCACTCCGGGACCGCGGGCTACACGGACTACTACTGGGATAGTGCCCGACTGGCCGGTGAGTTCGACGGCGTCGTGAAGTACCTGAAGCCCGAGTACCTGAAGGGCCGGACCCCTTCGCAGGCCGTCGTCGACGAAAAACTGAGGGAGGACCGCATCAGGGCCTCGGGGATCGGGGTCGTCCGCTGGGTCTGGGCCGATCTGATGGCCGCCGGACAGCTGGAACGCAAGCTTGTCGCGGCGGGTGTGCCCCGCCGTCGTGCCCGCACTGCACAGTGATTAGGACGCGCACCTTGCCCCATGACGCGCAAATGCCCTGTCGCTACCGGAATTCCGGCAGCGACAGGGCATTTGCGCGTCGCCAGGTGGTGTGCGCGTCGGAACTACAGCACCCGGCTCAGGAATTCCTTGGTGCGCACATGCTGGGGGTTGGCGAGAACCTCGCGGGGATCGCCGGTTTCCACCACCACACCGCCGTCCATGAACGTCAGCCGGTCGCCCACTTCCCGGGCAAAGCCGATCTCGTGGGTCACCACGATCATGGTCATGCCGGACTTGGCGAGGTCCTTCATGACGTTCAGGACGTCGCCCACGAGCTCGGGGTCCAGCGCGGACGTGGGCTCGTCGAAGAGCATGAGCTCCGGATCCATGGCCAGGGCCCGGGCGATCGCCACCCGCTGCTGCTGGCCGCCGGACAGCTGCGACGGGTAGTGGTCGGCGCGGTCCGCCAGGCCCACCCGGTCCAGGAGCTCCAGGGCCCTCTTCCTGGCCGTTTCGCGGGACTGGCCCTTGACCTGGACCGGCGCTTCCATGATGTTGTACAGCGCGGTCTTGTGCGGGAACAGGTTGAAGCGCTGGAACACCATGCCGATTTCGCGGCGCTGGGCGGCGATTTCCTTGGTCTTGAGGTCGTGGAGCCGGCCGTTGACCTCGCGGTAGCCGATCAGCTGGCCGCCCACGGAAATCCGGCCCGCGCTGATGGTCTCCAGCAGGTTCACGCACCGGAGCATGGTGGACTTGCCGGACCCCGACGGGCCGATCACCACGGACACCTCGCCCTGGTTGACCTCCAGGTCGATGCCGCGCAGCACGTGGTGCTGGCCGTAGTACTTGTGAAGGCCTTCGATCCGCACCAGCGGCTTCTCAGCTGTGATCGTCACTTTGCCTCCTCCTCGGGGAAGTCCATCTTCAGGGCCGTCTCCGCCTCGGCGCTCGGCGCCACAGCGGCGGCTGCCTTGGCGGCGGCCGGGTTGATCGCGGCAGGAGCCAGGTTGTCCACACCCTTGCCGTAGTAGGCCTCAATGTAGTGCTGGCCCACCATCAGCAGGCTGGTGATGACGAGGTACCAGATGGCCGCCACGATCAGCAGCGGCACGGGCAGATATGTCCGGTTGGCCAGGGTGTTCGTGGCGAACGTCAGATCCAGGGTGAACGGCACGGCCAGGACCAGGGACGTGGTCTTGAGCATGCCGATGGTCTCGTTGCCGGTCGGCGGCACGATCACGCGCATGGCCTGCGGCAGGATGATCCGCCACATGATCTTGGTCTTGCCCATGCCCAAGGCCTCGGCTGCTTCCATCTGGCCGCGGTCCACGGACTTGAGGCCGGCCCGGAAGATCTCGGCAAGGTAGGCGGACTCATTCAGGCCCAGGCCCAGGATGGCCGCCGCCAGCGCGGTGATGACCGCGCTGGTGTCCATGCTGAACAGCTGGGGGCCGAACGGCACGCCGGCGCTGATCTTGGGATAAAGGACCGCGATCAGGCCCCAGAAGATCAGCTGGGTGTACACGGGGGTTCCGCGGAAGAACCATACCCAGGCCCAGCTGGACCAACGGAAGACCGGGTTCTCCGACTGGCGCATGAACGCCAGGAGGATGGCAAGTACGATGGCCAGGACCATCGAGGCTACTGTCAGGATCAGCGTCCAGCCAACGCCCTGGACCACTTTGACGTCAAGGATGTAGGTCCCGACGATGTCCCAGCGGAAGTTGGGGTTCGTGACCAGGCTCTGGACGAAGAGGGCCAGCACGCCGAGGATGATGATCGCGCTGATCCACCGGCCCGGATGCCGCACCGGGACCGCGTTGTTCAGTACCGGAGCTGCGGGGTTCTGCTGGTGGTCGTCCATCTGTGCACCTGATTTGTGGCTGGTAACGGGAAGACTCAAGATCCGGCCGCCGGGTTGACCTCGGACTTGGTGAGGGCGCCGTCAGCGTTGCCCCACCCTGCCAGGATCTTCTTGTAGGAACCGTTCTCCATGAGCTTGGTGACGGTCTTCTGGATGACGTCGGCCCAGGCGGTGTCGGACTTGGCCACGGCGATGCCCTCGGGAGCAGCGTCATAGACGTCGCCGAGCTTCTCGATCTGGCCGTTGGTCTGGGTGACGGCGTAGCCAATGATCGGCGAATCGGCTGCCATGGCGTCGATGCTGCCGTTGACCAGCCGGGTGGTGATGTCCGTCTGGGTCTTGAGCGTGATCACGTTGATGGGCTGCTTGCCCTCCGCAGTGCACTTCTTGTTGCGGCCGGCGACGTCGGGGTCCTCCTGCGTGGTTCCGGTCTGGACGCCGATGGACTTGCCGCAGATGTCATCCAGGGAGAACTTCTTCGGGTTGCCCTTCTGCACGGCCCAGGCGGTCCCGGCGTTGAAGTAGCTGACCATGTTCACGGCGCTGAGCCGCTCGGCGTTGATGGTGAAGGAGGAGATGCCGAGGTCGTACTTCGGGCCCAGCGCCGGAAGGATGCCGGTGAACTCGGCGGTCTGCACCTGGACCTTCAATCCCAGTGTGGCACCGATCGCCTTGGCGATGTCGACGTCGTAACCGACGGGGGTCTGTCCGTCGGTGCCGAGGAATTCCGCCGGGGCGTAGCTGGTGTCTGCTCCCACCGTCAGGGTGCCCTTGGCCTTGATGGCCGCGGGGACCATGGCCGCGAGGGCATCGTCCTTCTGGATGGTGGTGGGGTCAAAGCTGGCATTGGCGCTGCCGGACGGCGAGGCCGCGCTTGACGGGCCGGTTTCGGAGGCGTTGGTGCAGGCCGTGAGGGCCAATGCACCGACTGCGAGCACGGTGGCGGCCTTGAGCTTCGAGCTGCTCAGGAGCGAACGGGAAATCTGCATTTTCTTACCTTTTGTTTCAGGAGGGATGCGAGAACAAGTCGGTTCATAGTGTATCGCCGAACAAGAGATGTACGTCACAGAAAACTAAGTTTCACTATTGGATAACTAATTGGGGGTGAAAAGCAAGGGTTCCATGCGGGGCCATGTCTGCAATCCCGGACTTCTAGCTGCTGATGCCCAGCGATTCGAGCATCGGCCGGAACTTGGCCCACGTTTCCGCGAGCTCGGCCTCGGGCACCGAGCCCTCGACGATGCCGCAGCCTGCATACAGCCGGACTGTCTGGTGCGATTCGATGACCGCGCCGCGCAGCGCGATGCCCCACTCGCCGTTGCCGGCAGCGTCGAGCCAGCCCACCGGTCCGGCATACGGGCCGCGGTCCAGGTGTTCGAGTTTCCGGATGAGGGCGCCCGCCACGGTGGTCGGCGTCCCGCACACGGCGGCCGTGGGGTGCAGCGCGTTGATCAGCGCGAGGCAGGTGGGCACGTGCCCCTCCACCTCGGTCAGTTCGGCTTTCACATCCGAGGCCAGATGCCACACGTTCGGCAGTTCCAGGATGAATGGCTCGCTGTGCGCGTTCATCGCCTCGGAGAACGGGGCCAGCTGGGTGGTGAGCGACTGGATCGCAATGTCGTGTTCGTGCCGCTGCTTTTCGGAGCCGGCCAGCACGCGCTCGGCGAACTCCAGCGGCGAGCCGGCCATCCCCTCAGCGTCTCGGCGGTCCAGCGTCCCGGCCAGGACCCGGGCCTGGGCCGTGCGCCCCTCCACCTGGATCAGCATTTCGGGCGTGGAACCGACCAGGCCGTCGACGCCGTAGGTCCAGCATTCGCGGTAGCGCACGGCCAGCTGGCGCAGGATCTCGGCGGCGTTCACGCCGTCGGGCACGGTGGCGACGATATCGCGGGCCAGGACCAGCTTCTCCAGGGCGCCCGTGCGGATCTCCGCGACGCCCGCGGCCACGGCCGCCATCCAGTCCGCTTCGCTCAGCGAACCGGTGCTCAGGCTCGCTGCCCTCGGGACAGCAGGGGCGCCGGGGTCAGCAGGGACAGCGGGGACGACGTCGGATCCGGACGCTGCGTCGATCGCGGCGGCGGGCGCCTCAAGCCAGCGCTCCAGCGCCGCCCGGGCGCCTGCTTCGGTGAGTTCGCCGTCGTCGAACGTCAACTGGGTGAGCCAGGCGTTGCCGTCGCGGAGTCCCACAACGATTTCGGGGACGATCAACCGGGACTCATGCGCGGAAACCTTGGAGAAGGCGAAGGAGCCGAAGGCCACGGGGCCGGTACCGGGGCAGTCCACGGCGTCTTCGACGTCGGCCTCGAGGACCAGGTGGCGCCACCAGATGTCCGCTTCCAAGAAGCGCTCGGGGCCGGTGGCCGTGAATCGGGCAATCTCACCGAAACCCACCAGGCCGGCTTCGCGGCGGGTCCAGCAGAGGAGGTCGTCCCGGACCAGAAACGACGGCAGCCCCCCGGGGAATGTGTCTGCATCGAGGGGGACTGTCAAGGTACGGAACGTGCTCGTCATGATGAGACAACACTACTCCCGCCCCGGCCTGCGGCCCTGTTCAGCGCGTGGTTCGTGGGGGAGCCGATCATTTGAGACAATGTCATGGTGAACCGAGCATCCTTGGATAAGCGTCCCGACGAAGTAGCCACGATGTTTGACGACGTGGCCCCAAAATACGACGTCGTCAACGATGTCCTGTCCATGGGCCAGACCCGCCGTTGGCGCCGGATCGTGGTCGAGGCTATGGGCGTGTCGGCCGGCCAGCGCGTGCTGGACCTCGCCGCCGGCACCGGAACCTCCAGCGAGCCGTATGCCGACGCCGGCATCGATGTCATCGCCTGCGACTTCTCCCTCGGCATGCTCAAGGTCGGCAAGCGCCGCCGCCCGGACATCGACTTCATCGCCGGGGACGCCACCCGCCTGCCGTTCGCCGACAACACCTTTGATGCCAGCACGATCTCCTTCGGACTGCGCAACGTCAACGAGCCCAAGAAGGCCCTGGCCGAGATGCTGCGGGTCACCAAGCCCGGCGGCAAGGTGGTCATCGCGGAGTTCTCCCAGCCCGTCGTGCCGCTGTGGCGCACCATGTACACGGAGTACCTCATGCGGGCCCTGCCGGCCATCGCCGTCAAGGTCTCCTCCAACCCGGACGCTTACGTCTACCTCGCCGAGTCCATCCGCGCCTGGCCGGACCAGGACCACCTGGCCGCCTGGCTGCAGGAAGCCGGCTGGGAATCCGTGACCTACCGCAACCTGAGCGGCGGAATCGTCGCCGTGCACCGCGCCCAGAAGCCGGCCGGCCCGGCTGCCGGCGCGGCCGCAATCGCCGCCCACACCGGTCCCGTTGCCAAGCTGCGCCGCAACATCACCCGGCCCGCGCGTTAGCCGATACCTGCCGTGAAAGTACTGATCGTCGGAGCAGGCCCGGCCGGGTCCACCGCCGCCTACTACCTTGCGCGGGCCGGCGTCGATGTCACGGTGCTGGAGAAGACCAGCTTCCCCCGCGAGAAGGTCTGCGGCGACGGCCTCACCCCGCGTGCCGTCCGCGAGATCCAGAAGCTCGGGCTCCCGCATCCGGAAGCCGACGGCTGGCGCCGGAACAAGGGCCTGCGCCTGATCGCCGGCGGCCGCACGATCGAGCTTCCCTGGCCCGAGGTCTCCGATTTCCCCCAGTACGGGCTGATCCGCACCCGCCTCGGCTTCGACGAGGAACTGGCCCGGCACGCCCAGTCCGCGGGCGCCGTCGTGCTGGAACGCCACAGCGTCGCCGAAGCCCTGCGTTCCGACGACGGCCGGGTCACCGGGGTACGGGCCGCGCTGCTGGACGAGTCCGGCCGCAAGAGCGGCGAGACGCGCGACTTCAGCGCCGACGTCGTCCTCGCCGCCGACGGAAACTCGAGCCGCACCGCCGTCTCCCTGGGCATCCGGAAACGTGATGACCGACCGCTCGGCGTCGCCGTCCGCACCTACTTCACCAGCCCGCGGCACGACGACGACTGGATGGAAGGCTGGCTGGAACTCCGTTCGCCGGCTTCCCGCGCCTCGCAAGCTCGGCGCGGGGCCCGCGCCGGCTCTCTTGGCCGCGACGGCAAGCTCCTGCCCGGCTACGGCTGGGTGTTCGGGGTCGGGGACGGCACCTCCAACGTGGGTCTGGGCATCCTGAACTCCTCCAAGGACTTCGGCAAGCTCGACTACAAGCAGGTCCTGCGCGAATGGACCGCCGGGATGCCCGCAGAGTGGGGCTTCACGCCGGAGAACCAGGTCGGCGAGATCCGCGGCGCCGCGCTGCCCATGGGCTTCAACCGCACGCCCCACTACTCGCCTGGCCTGCTGCTCCTCGGCGACGCCGGCGGCATGGTTTCCCCGTTCAACGGCGAGGGCATCTCCTACGCCATGGAATCGGCCCGGTTCGCGGCCGAGTTCATCATCGACGGCGCCGCACGGCAGCGCGCCGGCGCCTGGGCCTCCGGCTCCGCGGCCGACGCCCACCTTTCCCGGTACGCGGACTATGTGCGGGACCAGTGGGGCTCGCATTTCACGCTGGGCCGGGCCTTCGCTGCCCTGATCGGCAAACCTGCAGTGATGAAACTGGCCCTCCGGACGGGCATGCCCATCCCTGTGCTGATGCGGTTCGTCGTGCGGATGCTGGCCAACCTCACGGATCCTGCGGCGAAAAGCTTCGAAGACCGCGTCATCCGGGTGCTCGAACTCCTCGTCCCGGCCACGTCCAACCAGGCTCTGTCCAGCGCGGACGGCTCTTCCCACTCCAGCACCAACTCCGCGGTTTCCGCAACAAAAGTTAGGGTTAACCCGTGACCAACTCCGCAGACCAAAGCTGGACGCACGCCGGGCACGGCCTGCCGGGCGCTGAACCCGACCTCAACACCACCGCGATTGCCACCGGGCTCCAGCTGCCGGCCGGGTTCGCGGCCATCGCGGGGGACCCGGAACTGGGCCCCGCGCTCACCACCAATCTCGCGCGGGTGGAAAAGAAGCTGCGCGAAGCCATCGCCAACTCCGATCCGCTGGCGGACGCAACGTCGCGTCATCTCGTGGAAGCCGGCGGCAAGCGTATCCGGCCCCTCCTGACGCTGCTCTGCGCCCACCTTGGCGACGCCTCCCTGCCCGCTGTGGTGCAGGCCGCCGTCGTCGTTGAACTGACGCACCTCGCGACCCTGTACCACGACGACGTCATGGACTCCGCTCCCTTCCGCCGCGGCGCCCCCACAGCGCACGAGGTCTGGGGCAACTCCGTGGCGGTGCTCACCGGGGACCTGATCTTCGCCCGGGCGTCGATCCTGGTCTCCGAGCTCGGATCCCGCGCGCTCGGCATCCAGGCGCGCACCTTCGAGCGGCTGTGCCTGGGCCAGCTCCACGAGACGGTCGGACCGCGGCCGGACGAGGACCCGGTGGAGCACTACCTCTCGGTCATCGCAGACAAGACCGGCTCGCTCGTGGCGGCCTCCGGGCAGCTCGGCGCGATCTTCTCCGGCGCCGACGAGGCTTACGAAGCGCTGCTCGTTGAATACGGCGAGAAAGTGGGCGTCGCCTTCCAACTGGCCGACGACGTCATCGACGTCACCGGGATCAAGGTCAAGTCCGGGAAGTCCCCGGGCACGGACCTGCGAGAAGGCGTTCCGACCCTGCCGGTGTTGCTGCTCCGCAATGCCGCCCGCGACGGCGACGAGTCCGCCGTCGAACTGCTGCAGCTGATCGACGGCGACCTCAGCTCGGACGAGGCCCTCGCCGCCGCTGTGGCCGGGCTGCGCGAACACCCCGTCACCGCCCAGTCCTGGATTGTGGCACGCACCTGGGCCGACGAGGCCATCGCCGCCCTCGCCCCGCTGCCCGAGGGCGTCGTGAAGGCGTCGCTGACCAGCTTCGCCCGGGCCGTGGTGGACCGCAGCAGCTAAGCGACTTGCGGCTACAGGCCTGCACCTCCGGCGCCCGCCTGGGCGCCCGTGGTCGCCCGTTTTAAACGGAATGGCCCCGGTTCTGCACAACGTTCGAGTCGTCCGTTGTGTGGAACCGGGGCCATTTCTCCGTTCGCATCAGGTCCACCGGAGGCATTTGGTGAACCCAGAAATGAGCCTATGACAGAACTGTCATGCTGTCTAGCGGTTTTGTAAATTGATTGACAGGGGTTTCCTGGCCGGGGCTTACGCCTTCCCGGGGCACTTTGAGTGCCTCTGAGCCCTTGCCCGGCTGGTCCGCGGGCGTTTCCGTGCCTAAGTTCCCCTCGGCCGGGCCTGGGTTGTCTGGCGGCATGCCTTTCCCCAGTTGATCCCGCAGCATACCGGCGGCAGAGTGCTCCTCGGCCGCGCAGTTGTTGGCTGGCACGGCCGCGGTCCAACACAGCTGTGCGGGGCCCGGCGGCCCCGGGGCGCTTTGCCAGTGTCCAGCTGCCCTGGCCGTGTCAGGGTTTGTTCGGCCAGTCGTTTTCCACATATCCCAGCCGCGGTCGGCCCGACGGGCCTTCGGCAGGGCACATTGGCGGAATGAACGTTGCCAATTATCTTGCCGCACGGGGAGGCACCGCCACCGCTGCTGACCTTGGAAAGGCCGGACTGAGCCGCCACCGGATATCCACAGCCGTGGCAGACGGGACCATAGTGCGAATTCGCCGCGGTCAATACGGACTGCCGCAGGATCCCAGCGCATACCGGGCCGCGTGCGAAGTGAAGGGGCTGCTGACTTGCCTGTCGGCGGCTCCGGACTACGGTTTGTGGACTTTGGTGCCGGCGCAACGCCTGCATGTGTGTGTCGGCCACCGGACGGCGCCGCCCGACTCCATGGCACATGGCCGTTGCCGGCATCCTCGACACCCGTGGCTACCAGTGGCCGGACTAGCAGACGTCCTGATCCACGCACTCCACTGCCTTCCTGAGCTGGAAGCCCTAGTCATGGTGCAGTGTGCTGTGGGACGCGGAGACATCAGCCTGGCTTTCCTGCGCAGCAAACTCGGAGGGAACCGAAATGGCCGGGCAAGGGCGGTGCTGGACCTGGTCATTCCCAGGGCCGATTCGCCGCTGGAAGTTCTGGCAAACACCGCGTTTTGCCGGGCCGGCCTGTATGTCCGACGGCATGTGGAGATCCCCGGGGTGGGCGAGGTGGACTTTCTTGTTGAGGACTTCCTCGTGGTGGAAACGGACGGCGAATCGCATCTAGCGCCCGGGCAGGTGAAGAAAGACCGCGGGCGGAACAACGCGAGCATCGTCGGAGGCTACCTGGTTCTCAGGTTCGGCTACGACCTCGTGGTCCACCACCCCGAGAGGATGCTTGCGCAGGTCCTCGCGGTGCTGGAGTTGTGGCGTCGGGGTGGCTTCCACCCGTGAAGAGCCGGCCGTGGTGGCCGTCTGGGCCCGTGATACTCCAGCAGCGACGGTCGCGGCCGCCGTCCGGGGGATACTTTGACACCTGACTCGGGATTTCTGGGCTCAGTGGCGGTGTGTTCGTGCCAAAGTGCCCCCGGGCGGTCGGAGGTTGTCATCAGGGACGTGTGCTGAGAATGAAGTTCAGATTGAGGGGAGACCCCGGGGTAGGCGTCTTTCAGGTCGAACCCGCTGGAGAGGATCGAGACTAGCCGGCGCCACACCAGGGCCTCAGAAGTGATGCCGCCCCTGTACCGCGAGGACATTTGAGACTGGCGGCCTGTCTCGTTGCGGGTTGTCGACCGGCAGGTCGCGGCGGCCGTCCGGGGCTACATTGGCGCATCAACCGGGAATTCCCGGGCCAGGCGTCGGCGTGTCCGTGTCAAAGTGCCCCCGGACCGCCGAGCCCCCGCCGAGCCCCGGACCGCCGGGCCCCCGGACCGCCGAGCCCCCGACGAGCCCGGGGGAGGCGCTGCTAGTCCTCGTCCTCGTCGTTGAAGGCCCACTCAAACATGTCAAACACGAACTCGGAGAACGTGCCTTCTTCGCTCTTCCACTGGCCGCGGGCATTGTTGCGGCGCCACACGATGGGATCCGGAACCCCCAGGTCCCCGACACGGAAGCCCCACGTGAACTGCTCTTCCTCGTCCTCGAGGAACATCAGGAAGCCCTCATCGTCGACTTCGAGCTCTTCGGGGTCCCAAAAGTAGTGGTAGGCCTCCATGAGGTCCTCGCAGCCGCCGAGGGCCTGGTAGAACTCGCGCAGCACCAACGGGATTTCGAACTGGTGCTCGGCGAGGGCCGAGTCGAGCTCGTCAGCCGGGAGGCCGTCTTCTTCCTGCCATTCGTCTTCGAGATACTTCGGGACAAGCGCGCGGAATTTCTCGAGGAACATGTCAGTCATGCTCTTATCCTAGCCAATTCTTAGCCGTCGGATTCCGCAGGGTCCAGGCCGAGACGGTGCCAGCCACGGACCGCCAGGGGAACGTACCAGTGACGCCGCCAGGCCGTGACCCGGAACGCGAAAACCACGGCCGCAACGGCACTTGCCGTCACCGCATTGAAGGCGCCGGAAATGGACAGGACCGCCGTCAGGGCCGCCCCCACGAACGCCGGAAGCGCATAAAGATCCTTCGGGTCGAACAGCCGGGGTACCTCATTGGCCGTGATGTCCCGGAGCAGGCCCCCGCCCACCGCCGTCGTGACCCCCAGCAGGACCGCCGCGAGGGGGTTCATCCCCGCGGCGAGGGCCTTCAACGTGCCGGTGATGCAGAACAGGGCCAGCCCGCCGGCGTCGAACAGGACCAGCAGCGAGGTGTAGCGCTGGAGGCCGGAGAACAGGAAGTACACCAGCACCGCGGCGAGCAGCGGCGGGGCCAGATAGGCCGGGTTCGTGAACGCTGCGGGCGGCCCGGCGTTGAGGATGATGTCCCGGATGACGCCCCCGCCCAGGCTGACCACCGACGCCAGCAGGACGGAGCCAATAATGTCGAACTGCTTGCGCGCCGCGAGCAGCGAACCGGAGACGGCGAAGAAGAAGACGCCGGCGAGGTCAAGCCAGACCAGGACAAGGCTGAAGGAAAAAGTCATGGAGCGTCCCGGTCGATAGCAAGGGGGCGGATAGGACGGCTCCAAGGTTACGCTAACGGCTATGAATAGCCCCATCCTGATCGCCTGCGCCCACGGCACCTCCAGCCCGCTCGGAGCCGCGGAGGTCAACGCGCTCCGGGACGGCATCGCCGCACTGCGCCCCGGGCTCGACGTCCGCGAGGCCTACGTCGACGTACAGGACCCAGACCTGCCGGCCGTCGTGGCGGGCCTTCCGGAGGGGGCGGGCGCCGTCGTGGTGCCGCTGCTGCTCAGTGTGGGCTACCACGTGAAGGTGGATATCGCGCGGGCGGTCAAGAGCCGGCCGGATACGTTCGCGGCCGCCCCGCTGGGGCCGGACCCGCGGCTTGCGGCCCTGCTGGACGTCCGGCTCCGGGAAGCCGGCGTCAAGGGCGAAGACGCCGTCGTGCTCGCCGCTGCGGGGTCCTCCGACACCACGGCAGCGCAGAATGTCGAGGAACTCGCAGGCCAGCTCCGCGCCCTGCGTTCCAACCGCGTCGTGGCCGCGTACGGCGCTTCCGCCACCCCCTCAGTGCCCGACGCCGTGGCCATGCTCCGCGAGGAGGCGGCGGGCGGCGCCGGAGCCGGGAAGTCGGCAGGGGGAGTGGACGTGGGCGGACGCGTCGTGATTGCCTCCTACCTCCTCGCCCCCGGCTTCTTCCACGACCAGCTGGCCAAGGCCGGCGCGGACCTCGTCACGGCCGCGCTCCTGCCCTCGCCGGTGCTTGCCGAGATCGCCCTGGAACGCTACGACGCGGCGCTCGCAGCCGCGCCCCGGTCCCCGGCCTGAACCGCCGAAACCATGCACAGCAACCCCGCCGGTTCAAGGCTCGCCGGGGCTTCGTGACGAAATGTTGCCCTAGGTGACCTGTTGTTTCTGACCCTTTGTGACGGCCTTCCGGCCGCCCCTACAGTCGATGCATGACTGATACAGCTCTAGCCGGAGCGTCCCTGGACCAGGCTGCCGGAGACCGCACCACGCGCCCCACGTCCCGCCCCGCAGCGAAGCCCCACGGGCAGTGGAAAGTGGACGGCACGGCGCCGCTGAACGCCAACGAAACCTGGAAACAGGAAGACAACGGCCTGAACGTCCGCGAGCGCATCGAGTCCGTGTATTCCAAGCACGGCTTCGATTCCATCGACGGCACGGACCTGCACGGCCGCTTCCGCTGGTGGGGGCTCTACACGCAGCGCAAGCCCGGGATCGACGGCGGCAAGACCGCCACGCTCGAGCCCCACGAGCTTGAGGACAAGTACTTCATGCTCCGCGTCAGGATCGACGGCGGCGCCCTCACCACCGGGCAGCTGCGCGTCATCGGCCAGATCTCCGTGGACTTCGCCCGTGACTCCGCGGACCTCACGGACCGCCAGAACATCCAGCTGCACTGGATCCGGGTGGAGGACGTGCCGGAAATCTGGCGCCGGCTCGAGGCCGTGGGCCTGTCCACCACGGAAGCCTGCGGCGATGTTCCCCGCGTCATCCTGGGCTCCCCGGTCGCCGGCATCGCCAAGGACGAGATCATCGACCCCACGCCGCTCATCCAGGAACTGGCCGAGCGCTTCATCGGCGATCCCGAGCTGGCGAACCTGCCCCGCAAGTACAAGACCGCCATCACCGGCCACCCCAGCCAGGATGTGGTCCACGAGATCAACGACTTCGGCCTGGTGGGCATGGTCCACCCCGAACTCGGCGTCGGCTATGACCTCTGGGTGGGAGGCGCGCTCGCCACGAACCCGATGCTCGCGAAGCGCCTGGGCGCGTTCGTCAGGCCCGCGGAAGCCGCCGAGGTCTGGCTCGGCGTCACGAGCATCTTCCGCGACTACGGCTACCGGCGCATGCGCACCAAGGCCCGCCTGAAGTTCCTGCTCGCAGACTGGGGACCGGAGAAATTCCGGCAGATCCTCGAGGACGAGTACCTCGGCTACAAACTCTCCGACGGCCCGGCCGCGCCCAAACCCACCTCCCCCGGCGACCACATCGGCGTGCACGAGCAGAAGGACGGCAAGTTCTTCATCGGCGCCACCCCGCTGGCCGGCCGCCTCGCCGGCAGCCAGCTGGTCAAGCTCGCCGACACCCTGGAAGCCCGCGGCTCACAGCGGCTGCGCACCACCCCGCACCAGAAGATCGTGGTCCTGGATGTGCCCAAGGACGAGGTGGAGCCGCTCGTGGCCGAACTCGACGCACTGGGCCTCTCCGCCCGGCCGTCCGTGTTCCGCCGCGGCACCATCGCCTGCACCGGAATCGAGTACTGCAAACTCGCCATCGTCGAAACCAAGGTCACGGCCGCCACCGCCGTCGCCGAGCTGGAACGCCGCCTCGCCGACCTCGCGGACAGCGGCCAGCTGCCCCACGCGCTGTCCCTGCACATCAACGGCTGCCCCAACTCCTGCGCCCGCATCCAGACCGCGGACATCGGGCTCAAGGGCATGATGCTGCCCACGCCCGACGGCGACCCCACCCCCGGCTTCCAGGTCCACCTCGGCGGCGGGCTGGCTTCCTCGGACCGCGAGGAAGCAGGTTTGGGCCGTACCGTCCGCGGCCTCAAGGTCTACGTCGAGGACCTCCCCGACTACGTGGAGCGTGTTGTCCGGAAGTTCGTCGCCGACCGCGCCGAGGGCCAGACCTTCGCGGAGTGGGCCCACGCCGCGGAAGAGGGTGATCTCCAGTGAGCGTTGCACTCCGCACCCATGCCGAGCTCAAGGCACTCGCCGAGGCCGGCGCCGCCGAACTCGGCTGGGACGCCCCGGCCCGGGACGTCATCGCCTGGGTGGCCCGGAACTTCGAGCTGCCCGCGCTCGCCGTCGCGTGCTCCATGGCCGACGCCGTCCTGCCGGCACTCGTCGCGGACCAGCTCCCGGGCGTAGACGTCCTGTTCCTCGAGACCGGCTACCACTTCCCGGAAACCTACGCGACGCGCGACGCGGTGGCCGCGAACCTGCGCGTCAACGTCGTGGACGTCCTGCCGGAAAAAACCGTGGAGCAACAGGACCGGCTCCTGGGCAAGGACCTGTTCGCCCGAGACCCGGCCCAGTGCTGCGCCCTGCGCAAGGTGGCGCCGCTCCGGCGAACCCTCGCCGGCTACGAGCTCTGGTTCACCGGCGTGCGCCGCGACGAGGCGCCCACCCGCACCAACACGCCCCTGGTCACCTGGGACGAGGCCAACGGCCTTGTCAAGGTCAACCCGGTGGCGGCGTGGAGCTTCGACCAGATGGTGCAGTACTCCGACGACAATCTCCTCCCCGTCAACCCGCTGCTTTCACAGGGCTACCCGTCCATTGGCTGCCAGCCCTGCACCCGCAAGGTAGCGCCCGGCGATGACCCCCGCGCCGGACGCTGGGCAGGAACCGACAAGACAGAATGCGGACTACACGTATGAGCAACTTGAGCACGACGACTGCCGGCTACGCCTCCGCGGCAGATGCCGCCCCCGCCCCTGCGCGGGACGGCAATGCTGCAAGCAGCATTGCGTCCCGCTCCGACAGGCCCGATGCCACTCCCGGGGCGGCATCTGCCGCTGCGGCTACGCGTGCGGGTCACCTGAGCTCCCCGGGCCGCCTCTCCAGCCTCGACACTCTGGAATCGGAAGCGATTCACATCATCCGCGAGGTTATCGCCGAGTTTGAGAAGCCGGCGCTGCTTTTCTCCGGCGGCAAGGACTCTGTGGTCATGCTGCACCTGGCCACGAAGGCCTTCTGGCCCGGCAAAGTGCCGTTCCCGGTGCTGCACGTGGACACCGGGCACAACTTTCCCGAGGTCATCGAGTTCCGCGACCGGACCGTGGAGCGGCTGGGACTGAAGCTCGTCGTCGGCTCCGTCCAGGACTTCATCGATTCCGGTGAGCTGGCCGAGCGCGCGGACGGCACGCGTAACCCGCTGCAGACCGTCCCGCTGCTGGACGCAATCCAGCGCAACAAGTTCGACGCCGTGTTCGGCGGCGGCCGCCGGGACGAGGACAAGGCCCGGGCCAAGGAACGGATCCTGAGCCTGCGCGACGAGTTTGGCCAGTGGGACCCGCGCAACCAGCGCCCCGAGCTGTGGAACCTGTACAACGGCCGGCACACCGTGGGCCAGCACGTCCGGGCCTTCCCGATCAGCAACTGGACCGAGCTGGATGTGTGGCGCTACATCGAGCGCGAGAACATCGACCTGCCGGGCCTGTACTACGCCCATGAGCGCGAGGTCTTTGCCCGCGACGGTATGTGGCGTGCCGTGGGTGAGGTTTCCCAGCCCCGCGACCACGAGGACGTCATCACCAAGACCGTCCGCTACCGGACCGTCGGCGACATGTCCTGCACCGGCGCCGTCGCATCGGGCGCCGCCACGGTGCGCGAGGTCGTCATTGAGGTTGCCGCCTCCACCATCACCGAACGTGGCGCCACCCGGGCCGATGACCGGATCTCCGAGGCCGCCATGGAAGACCGCAAGAAGGACGGCTATTTCTAATGAGCACTGACACTTTCCTCAGCGCCCCGGACCTGGCTTCCGCGGCGCTGCCCACCACCTTGTTCCGCTTCGCCACCGCCGGTTCCGTCGATGACGGCAAGTCCACCCTGGTGGGCCGGCTGCTGCACGACTCGAAGGCGATCCTCGCCGACCAGCTCGACGCCGTCGCCCGCACCTCAGCGGACCGCGGCTTCGGCGGTTCGGCCGGCGGGATCGACCTCGCCCTGCTGACTGACGGTCTCCGCGCGGAACGGGAACAGGGCATCACCATCGATGTCGCCTACCGCTACTTCGCCACGGACCGCCGCAGCTTCATCCTCGCGGACTGCCCCGGGCACGTGCAGTACACCAAGAACACGGTGACCGGCGCGTCCACCGCGGATGCCGTCGTCGTGCTCATCGACGCCCGCAAGGGTGTCCTGGAGCAGACCCGCCGGCACCTGTCCGTGCTGCAGCTGCTGCGCGTGGCGCACGTAATCGTCGCCGTGAACAAGATCGACCTCGTGGACTTCAGCGAGGACGTATTCCGCGAAATCGAGGCGGACGTCCAGCAGGTGGGGCGCGAGCTCGGCCTCGGGCGTGAAGAATCACATACCGGCGGCATCGCCGATCTTTTCGTCATCCCCGTGTCCGCGCTCGACGGCGACAACGTCGTGGACCGCTCGAACCGCACGCCCTGGTATGAGGGTCCGGCGCTGCTGGAAGTCCTCGAGACCTTGCCGGCCGCCGACGAGCTCGAGAGCCACCTGGAGAGCTTCCGGTTCCCCGTGCAGCTGGTCGTCCGGCCGCAGGGAGCCCTGGCTCCCGACGCCGTCGCCGGCGGACTCGACGCGGAGGCCTACCGGGATTACCGGGCTTACGCCGGCCAGATCACTGAAGGCTCGGTGAAGCTGGGGGACCAGGTCAGCGTCCTGACCCCGGGCCAGGCCCCGCGCACCACCACCGTGACCGGCATCGACTTCGCCGGCCGCGAACTCGACGAGGCCGTCGCGCCGCAGTCTGTGGCCCTGCGCCTGGCCGACGAGTTCGACGTCGCCCGCGGTGACACGATTGCGGCCGCCGGGACAATCCGGGAGGCCTCGGCCGATCTGTACGCGGCCCTGTGCTGGCTGTCCCCGAAGCCGCTGCGCGAGGGCGCCAAGGTGCTGGTCAAGCACGGCACCCGGACCGTCCAGGCCCTCGTCCGGAACGTCACCGGCAAAGTGGACCTCGCGAGCTTCGGCCTGGAGCCCACCACCACGCTGGAACTCAACGACATCGGCCACGCCCAGCTCCGGCTCGCGGCCCCGCTGCCGCTGGAGAACTACCTGCACCACCGGCGCACGGGCGCGTTCCTGGTGATCGACCCGCTGGACGGCAACACCCTCGCCGCAGGCCTGGTCAACGACCACCCCGGCGACCACGAGGACGAGCGCTACTCGATCTAAGCGCCAGCGTCGCCGGAAACGCCCGAGTTCGCCGGAAACGCACGAGGTCGCCGGAAACATACGGCGACCTCGTGCGTTTCCCGCGAACCCGGCGTCCGGCGGTGTCCTTGCCACCCCGCCGCCGGACCGCGATCATCGTCATGGGAGGGCAAACCGGTGGAAGTTATCAACAGCCGGCTCATCAGCTGGGCATCGATCCTGGATGACGCGACCCGCGACCAGGCCCTGGCCACGGCAACGCTGCCCATCATCTATCCGCATCTGGCGCTGATGCCGGACGCCCACCTGGGTCTGGGCGCAACCGTCGGATCCGTTATCCCCACCCTTGGCGCCGTCATCCCCTCGGCCGTGGGCGTTGACATCGGCTGCGGCATGATCGCCGTCCGCACGCAGTATGCACTCAAAGAGTTGCCCAAGGACCGGAAACCGCTGCGGGAGGGCATCGAGCACGCCATCCCGCTGTCCGCCGGCCACGTCAACCGCAGAATCAGCCCCACCGCCGCACCCCGGATTGCCGAACTGCGGCGCATGGCAGCCGGCGCGCACTTCGACCCCGCCCGGTACGCCGCGAACTGGGCGCTCCAACTGGGATCGCTGGGCTCGGGCAACCACTTCATCGAGGTGTGCGCGGATGAAACCGACGCCGTCTGGCTGTTCCTGCATTCGGGTTCCCGCGGCGTCGGCAACAAGCTCGCGCAGCGGCACATCGGCGAGGCCCGGAGCACGATGACGAGCCAGCACATCGCCCTGCCGCACCCGGACCTGGCCTACCTCAAAGAGGGCACCCCGGAATTCGACCGTTACATCCGGGAGCTCCGCTGGGCCCAGCACTTCGCCCTCCTGAACCGCGAGGAGATGATGGACCGGGTGGTCCGGCAGTTTGAACTCTGGATCGGCGGCTCCGTCCGCGAGGCCGAACGGATCAACTGCCACCACAACTTCACCGCGAAGGAATGGCATTACGGCAAGTCCGTCTGGGTCTCGCGCAAGGGGGCCATCCGGGCCGAAGCAGGGGACCCCGGGCTGATTCCCGGTTCCATGGGCACCGCGTCGTACGTCGTTGTCGGGCTGGGGAACCGAGTGTCCCTGAACTCCTCGCCGCACGGCGCCGGGCGGGAATACTCACGGAACGCCGCGAAGAAGGCCTTTTCCCTGGCCCAGCTGAAGACCGCCATGCGGGGCATCGAATTCCGTCCCAGCGAGGCCTTCATCGACGAGATCCCGGCGGCCTACAAACCCATCGACCTGGTGATGCGCGGCTCCGCGGACCTCGTCAAAATACGGCACAAGCTCCGGCAACTCGTCAACGTTAAGGGCAACTGATCCGGTGACGAGCCCGATCGCGGCCCCGCATATGACGCTGCATGAACCCGCGTGACCCCCGGTTTCCGGGCCGTTGAACCGGGTTCCTGACAGTCCCTATGGTGAACCAATGACAACTACGGTTCGGCTCTCTAACGGCCCCCGCGACAGGTTCCGGGGGCGATGTCGCCGACGCTGACCACCGGCCAGGCCTCCCCGCACACCCCCAGGAACAGGACTTCCCGCATGTCATCCCCCTCAAACAGCCCCACCTCCGGAACAACCCCCGGCACCACCCGGATCGTCGCTGGCAAGACCGGCAAACCCAAGCGCAAGCGCACGCTGGAGATCGGCCTGGCCGCAGGGCTTGTGCTCCTGATCGGAGCGGGCGCCGCTGTAGCGTCCTCGCTGTCCCGCAGCCCGGAAACTGCTTCGGCGGCAGCCGCCACGGACAGCGGTCCGGCCGCCGAGCTCAAGCTCGGGTACTTCGGCAACATCACGCACGCCCCGGCCCTCGTGGGGGTCAGTAAGGGCCTGTTCGCCAAGAGCCTGGGCGCGACCAAGCTCAGCACCCAGGTCTTCAACGCCGGCCCAGCTGCGATCGAAGCCCTCAATGCCGGCGCCATCGACGCCACCTACATCGGGCCCAACCCGGCCATCAACTCCTACGTCAAGAGCAAGGGCGAATCCATCAGCATCATCGCCGGTGCCGCTTCCGGCGGAGCGCAGTTGGTGGTCAGGCCAGGGATCACCTCGGCCGCGGATCTGAAGGGCAAGACGCTCGCGACGCCGCAGCTCGGCGGCACGCAGGACGTGGCCCTCCGCGCGTGGCTCGGCAAGCAGGGCTACAAGACGAACACTGACGGCAGCGGCGACGTCGCCATCAACCCCAGTGAGAACGCCCAGACCCTGAAGTTGTTCCAGGACGGAAAGCTCGACGGCGCGTGGCTGCCGGAGCCCTGGGCCTCCCGCCTGGTGCTCCAGGCCGGAGCGAAGGTCCTCGTCGATGAAAAGGACCTGTGGGACAAGGGCGAATTCACTACGACCGTACTGATCGTCAACAAGAAGTTCGCGGCCGACCACCCGGCCACGGTATTGGCACTGCTGAAGGGCCACGTCGAATCCGTGGACTGGCTCAACTCCGCTCCCGCAGCGGAGAAGGCCAGCGTCCTCAACGCCGCGCTCAAGGCATCCGCCGGGTCCGCGCTGCCGGCCGACGTCATCGACCGGTCCCTGAAAAACATTGTCTTCACCGTCGATCCGCTTGCCGGAACGTATAAGAAGCTGCTCCAGGACGGGGTGGACGCCGGCACCACCAAGCAGGCCGACATCAACGGCATTTTCGACCTCACGGCACTGAACAGCGTCCTGGCAACGAATGCCGCCGGCACCAGGGCCTCCGCGGGCGGGCTGGGGAAGGACTAGTCCTGCGCCGGTTCCACCCGTCATCCGTTCCACCCACCCCCTGACCCACCTAGCTAAGGACCTGACCATGCCAGTCGTACTGGAACACCTGGGCAAGCGCTTCGGCGACGGCGACCCGGTGCTGGACGACGTCAACGCCGCCATCGGGCAGGGCGAGTTCGTCGCCCTGCTCGGTGCGTCCGGCTGCGGCAAGTCCACCCTGCTCAACATCATGGCTGGACTGGAGGCCCCGACGTCGGGAGCCCTGGAGGTGCCCAGTGACGGCGCCGCCTTCATGTTCCAGGACGCGGCGCTGTTCCCCTGGCTGACCGCGCGGGAGAACATCGAGCTGGCCCTGAAGCTGCGCGGCGTCGGGAAGTCCGGGCGCCGGGTGAAAGCCAACGAACTCCTGGACCTCGTGCACCTGGGCGGCGCGGGGGACAAACGCCCGCATGAGCTCTCCGGCGGAATGCGACAGCGCGTGGCCTTGGCCCGTTCGCTGGCCCAGGACCGGCAGCTGCTCCTCATGGACGAGCCGTTCGCGGCTTTGGACGCCATCACCCGCGACCTGCTCCATGACGAACTGGAACGGATCTGGAACGAAACCGGCCGCACCATCGTCTTCGTCACCCACAACGTCCGCGAAGCCGTCCGCCTGGGCCAACGCGTGCTCCTGCTCTCCTCCCGGCCCGGCCGCGTGGTGCAGGAATGGCACGTCACCGAAGAACACCGCACCGACGCCGGGCTGGCCGGCCAGCTGACCGGCGTCATCACGGCCAGGCTACGCGAGGAGATCCGCCGCCATGCCAAGTAACCAACTCCCCGTAGTCGAAGCCGCAGCGGAAGCTCCGGCCGGGACGCGCAAGGTTCACGCAGCCCTGACACGGTCCTCCACCGGCAGGGAGGACCTGCGCGAGCTTGAATCCGGCCTGGATTCCCTGCAGTCCGACGCCGACCGCAAGGCCCGCATCGACTGGAGCCGGATCCTGCTGCCGGTCGCCGCCTTAGCGGTTGTCCTTGTCGCCTGGCAGCTCTACGTGTCTCTGGGTTTCAAACGGCGCGACCTCGTGCCCGGCCCGCTGGACGTGCTTGGCCAGATGGGGACGCTTTGGAACGAGGGGAAAGCCCAGGAGGCCATGTGGACATCGCTGCAGCGCGGCGTCGTGGGCTTCCTGATCAGCGTGGTGATCGCAACTCCGGTGGGGCTCCTGCTGGCGCAGGTGGCGCCGCTGCGCCGGGCGTTCGGGCCGCTGATTTCGGGCCTGCAGGTGCTGCCCTCGGTGGCATGGGTTCCGGCCGCGATCATCTGGTTCGGGCTGACGGACGGAACCGTGTACTTCGTGGTGTTCATGGGCGCGATCCCCTCCATCATCAACGGGCTGATTTCCGGTGTGGACCAGATCCCGCCGCAGTACCGCAGCGTCGGCACGGTCCTGGGTGCGTCCCGGCTCCAGCTCGCCACGCAGATCATCCTGCCGGCGGCGCTGCCCGGCTATCTGGGCGGCCTCAAGCAGGGCTGGGCGTTCTCCTGGCGCTCCCTCATGGCCGCGGAGATCATCGCCGTCGGGGGATCCATCGGCTTCGGCCTCGGCTCCCTGCTCGACCAGGGCCGCGTCCTGTCGGACATGACCACGGTGATGACCGCCATCGTGCTGATCCTCGCCGTCGGCATCCTGATCGAACTGCTGGTGTTTGGCCCGATCGAGAAGCGGTTGCTCCGCCGTCGCGGGCTTCTGGCCGGAAGCACGCGCTAGAGACTTCCCATAGCAATGCGGGGTCACATGCCGCCCATTTTCCTCAGGTTTATGGGCCGTGCGTGACCCCGCGACGCTTCTATGTCTGTAAAGCGGGCGGAAACGGGTGCTTGCGCGGACCAAATTGTTTTGCCGGGTGGGTGGGGCGGACACGTACAATCCGACACGACAGCAGCAAAAACAGAAAGCGCTTCTACGGCCCGAGCGAAGCGAGGTCCGCGCAGTAGACCTGGGCGCTAGCTAGCAGTGAGACGGCTTTACGAGACGCAGAAGGCCCAGTGTTTCCGCACACTTTGTAAATGGCAGCGCTAAATGGCAGTCTTTTTCTAGCGCTAAGTGGCACTCTTAGCGGGCGGAGCCTCATCGGTCTTCACATGGTGGGCCTTTGGAGCTCGCGATACACGGTCGTCCGTGACACCCGGAAAAGTTCGGCCAGTTCGGCCTGCGTATGCTCGCCGGCATCGTGCAGCGTCAGAAGATGCTTCCGCTGCGTCTTGGACAATTTTTGGCTGCTTGCCTTTCAGCCGCCCCTTCGCTTTTGCGACCGCCATGCCCTCGCGGGTGCGCATCCGGATTAGATCCGCCTCAAACTCGGCCACAATTCCCAGGACGTTGAAAAGTAGCCGGCCGACCGGATCAGTCGGATCGTGGGTGCTACCGCCGAGATTGAGGACTTCCCCTTTGGCCGTCGGCTCGTCCGCTATATCCCGGGCATCGGAACCGGACCGTGCCAGACGGTCCCGCTTGGTTACCACAAGCGTATCGCCGGCTCGGCATGCCGCCATCGCTTCAAGGAGCCCTGGGCGCACCCGGTTCGCTCCCGTCAGTCCGTGATCGACGAAGATCTGCCTCTCTTCGACACCAAGAGCAAGGAGAGCGTTTCGTTGGGCGGTCAGGTCCTGGTTATTCGTCGAGACCCGGGCAAAGCCGATCTTCATTCCAGTCAAACAAACATGGTTGCAGTAATCCCCCCATCACCGTGCATTTCATCGTGCGGTTTTTACGTACATAGCCTGTGACTGTTAGTTCAGAATGGCGGCTTTTCACAGCTCGGTTTGGCGGTTCTAACTGATTCCGATGACGAGGGTGGGTGGAGTAGGTTCCGGTGCGCAGATTACAGTTCCCGCGCCCAGGACCCGGCCAGTAACGCAAGAGGGGCCCGTAATCGCGCGTTGGGGTTATCGCTGGCAGTACCAGGAGTGGGGATCCCACCAGTAGACGAGTCCGGCGTAGGCCCCGGTTCCGTATTCGATGTCGCATTCCTGGTTGACGTTGATGCCGTTGGTGGTGTCGGTGTCGGTGTCTTTGACGCATTTCCAGCTGTAGGCGTCGTACTGGTCCAGGATCACGGCCCGGATTTCGAAGGCGTCGTAGTACTGGGTGTTGCAGGCGCGCTGCATGTCGACGCCTCCGAGGTAGGTTCCTGCCGATGCCGGTGTGGATCCTGTCAGCAGGCCGGCGGTCGTGAGGGTGAGGGCCGCCGTCGTGGTCAGGGCCTTTCGGAGGATGGTGGGGGCGAGGTGTGGAGCGGGGTTGTGCATGGGGTTCTCCTGCCTGGGGGCGGGGCGGCTGAGCGCTGCCCCGGCGCACGGGTTGGGGTGGTGCGTGTTATTCCGTTTCGGGGGTGTGGTCGGTGGTGCGGTAGGTGAGCCAGTAGCCCCGGGCCGGGGCATCGGTTGAGGGCCGGTGACTGACCCAGGTCCGGTCCCCGTCCCGTGGCTTGCGCCAGGCACGGGGGCTGTCGGCGCTTCCGGTTTCTCCGTCGTCCTGGGGTGGTTTCGCGATGAGGGGTTTGCGGTGGTGGGGGAGGGGGACCATTTAGCGCCCCGTTTCCCGGGGCGGGCAGGAGGGTTCGGGGTAGGTGATTTCGTCGGCGGCGTCCAGGACTTCCAAGGCTGTCAGGTGTGCTGCGTGGGCGATGTCGCGGATGGTTCTCCCGTGGGTGAGAGCGGCGGCAACGGCCGAGTGAAGCGTGGCGAGGCTCCCTCCGTCGGGGTCCGGGTATTGGAGCCTGGCGGCGGCTTCTTCGACGGCGGGGATGTCGTTATCGTTCACCGCGCTGCCCCAATTCTGCTCCTGCGCTGTGTGGTTTTGTGAGGAACCGTGGATTCCGGCCCGGGGAGGTGAGGACGGTGATGCCCCGGATGGTGAGCAGATGTTCTGCCAGCGCTATTTCGGGGTGCCCGGGGTGGGCGGCGCATTGTCTGAGGAGCGCTTTCCTGGCTTGAGCCTGGTCCGGGTCGGTTCCGGAGAGTACTTCCTGGATGATGTCGGCGGCTTGTTCGCGTATTCGTGCGAGGGAATCCCCGGTGGGCATTCTGGCTGCGCGGGTTGCAGGTTCCCCTCGGCCGGCCCTGGCCGGCAGGTTTGCTGGCTGGATCGACATTGGCGTCTCCTTTGTTCGCCGGGCCCGCACCCGAGAGGGCGGGAAAGACGGATTACCAATGGAAAAAGAATACTCCGGTACCAACCGGTCTGTCCCCTGAATGGAGGTAAAATGGTGGCATCATGGATTCCCATACCGGGCCTTCGGGCCCCACCTCTGAAGTCTCCGCCCTCGTCCTGCGCCCCGATGCGAAGGTATCCGGGGACCCGTCACCGTCTTTTCCCGGCGACGCGGGGGAGAGGATCCTGGCCGCGGCGTATGAGCTCTTCTCCCGCCGGGGCATCCGGGACGTGGGCATCACCGAACTGATAGATACCGCCGGGGTTGCCAAGGCGACGTTCTACCGCCACTTCCGTTCCAAGGACGAGGTGGTCCTGGCGTTCCTGGCCCGCCGGGACGAGCTCTGGACGGTGCAGCAGATCATCGCCGGCGCCCGGGACCGCGGAACGACACCCACGACGCAGCTGCTGGCAATTTTTGACGTGTTCGGCGAATGGTTCGCACGGGATGACTTCGAGGCATGTACCTTCATTAACGTGTTGCTGGAAATGGGGGCCGGCCACCGGCTGGGCCAGGCCAGCATCGACTACCTCGCCCGGATCCGCGGACACGTCCGGGCCCTGGCCGAGGAGGCCGGCTTGGACCGGCCCGAAGAGTTCGCCCGGTCCTGGCACATCCTGATGAAGGGATCCATCATATCCGCGGCCGAAGGCGACACCGACGCCGCGGCCCGCGCCCGGCAAATGGCTACCTGGCTCATCGAACACCACCAGCCCTGAAGCCCCCGGCCGGACCGGGGATTGAAGGCATATGGACTGGCTTTGGGGTGCGCCGGACAGGGGCGTTCGCCCCCTTTGTTCCCGCGCCGTGAGGAGGTTTTGTCCGGGCATGGCGGTTTTGATGGCCCTGATTTATCGTGATCTGCGTGAAGGGGCCCCTCGGAAAGGACCATGATGTCGATGCCGGGGGATCTGCGGTGGTGTGGCACCTTGGTCCCGGGTGAGCGTGTGGAGTTTCAGGTCCTGGGCAACGTCACTGGTACGGGGGTCGTCGATGCGTTTATGCCGGATGGATCGGTCGTTTGGCTCTGGTTGGATCAGGGGCTGGGCAGGGTCATGATCCTGGCGGGCGAATGTTTCTTCCTGCGCCGAGCGGGGAACGGCTAGAGGGCCCCCGGAGGCGATACAGCGTCCCCGGGGACGCCGTATTCGCGCATCGACCCGCCAAAGGGGAAGCGGCGGGATCGGGCCGGAATCCGGGGACGCCGGTATCCGGGACCCCGCGGGACTGGAGGGCGGCCCGACGGTACCCGGAAAACGGGCCTGGAGGACGCAGCCTATGAGCGGTCCGTTCGGTGTCCCGGGTGAGAGGTTTCGTTCCATGTAGCCCAGTCCCTGGGATGGATGGATGGTCTGCCGAGGAGATAGCCTTGGCCCCCTGTCATGCCGAGTGCTGTGACGGCGGCGAGTTCTTGGGGTGTTTCGATGCCTTCGGCGACGATGGTGGCGCCTATTTGGCGGGCGAATTCGACCATGGCGGCGCCGAGGGCGTGCTGGCCTTGGTCGTCATCGATTCCGGCGATGAGGCTGCGGTCCAGTTTGATGATGTCGGGCCGGATATGCAGTACGTGGCGCATGGAGGCGAACCCTGATCCGGCGTCGTCGACGGCGATGCGCATCCCGGCCTGGCGCAGGGGTTGGATGACTGACAGGAGGGGGGCGTACTCGGCCACTTCCAGCCGTTCCGTGAGTTCCAGGACGATTCTCTTCAGCGGCAGGCCGGATCGCTGCAGGATGCCGGGCACTCGCGGGTCCAGGCACGTGCCGGGGGAGATGTTCAGTGCCACGTGGATGTTAGGGGGAAGGCCTTCGGCGGTTGTCAGGGCGGCTTCCAGCGCGGCGCATTCCAACTCGCCCAGCAGGCCCACGGTGGCGGCTTCGTTGAACCAGAACTCCGTTCCGGCGCCGTCCTCGTCGAGAAATCGGGTCAGCGCCTCGACGCCGAGGAGCTTGCCCGTGGTCAGGTTGTGGATGGGCTGGAAAGCGGTCAGCAGCCTGTTCTGGTCGAGCATCTGCTGCAGATGTTCGCGGCTGAGCGAGTCGATGGCCTCCCGCGCCGTCAGCGGGGGCAGCAGATGGCTCGTTCCGACAAATCCGCCCCGCTGTCCGGTGGCCGGGGGAGGTTGTGTTCCAGAGACTTCCATCCAGACTGCCTGGCCGTCCCGGTGCCGGCAACGCACGGTCAGGCCGTTCCAGCCGGTCCCTGTGACTGCTTCCACTTCTGCTTTGGCACGGGTGAAGTCGCCGCTTTCGATGACCAGATCATACTTCTGTCCGAGGAGTTCCGAAGGCTTCCAACCGATCAAGTCCGTGCTGGCAGGGCTCGAATACGTGAAGATGCCCTGGTCGTCTACCGCCCACACCCACTCGCTCCCGGTGCTTAGAGCGGAGTCCATCAGTTCGGCGGCGGCCCTGGTGCTGGTTCTCTCGGCCCGGTGGCGTCTGAGGAAACGCACGGCGAGGATGACCGCCACGGTGATCGGCATCAGAAACAAAACGGCGGCCAGCACCTGGTCCCTGGGCTCGTCGAGCAAGCCCTCGGGGTCCAGGATCAAGATGGCGCCCGCGCTTAATGCGAACACCCCTTGGATGACGAGCACTGACGCCAGCACATTCCATCCCTGCGGCGTTCCCGATTTTTGTTCCGTCAATCTGCACCCCCATGTAGTTTCCCGAGCCTACGCTGTCCAATCACGTAAATGAGGGAATGCTTCCCGTTTTTTGAGGTTCGCGCGCAGAGGGCCCGGGTGCGGGCTGGCCGGCTCCCACTAAGGCAAGTTGAGCATCTCCGGGCCGGGACCGGCCCGGGAGGCTCCAGGCCCGCGCTGTCAGAGGCAGCCGAATATCAAACATCCCGTACTGGTTGGGTCGCGCGCTCGGGAACGACGAAACTGTCGACACGCCCCCATAGGTGGCGTGGTTGAAGGGAAGCCGGTCCTCCACCGTTACCGGTCAGACCTGGACGGTCTCTGCCGTTCTTCTGTCTCGCCCTGAGACCGAGGATCCCTCCAACGCACCCGGAACCGCCATCCGACTCAGCCATTCCCTGGCGTCATCCACGGACGTGAAATACCCGCCCGGGCAATTCTGATCCCGCATCAGTGCCGCGGCCATCACACGGTCAACGACCGTGGCACCGACCAGCGCGACAGCGGAAACAAAGCGGTGCCCCAACAACGTCACTCTTGCCTCGAGACTGACGCATACGTCTGTAACCTCGACCACCATCGGCTGGAGCAGTTTTTCGGTCACGCCCTGCACGGCCGCGACGACGGCGGCAGCATCGGCTTCCGATACCGCCGAGCCCGGGAACCATTTCAGATGGAACACGCCCCCCGCGTCCACGTCCAATGTTGCATTTGCGCAGTTCAACGCAATTTCCACTATGAGATCCCCTTAGTCCTCCGCCGAGGATAACCCAGCCGGGGCCCAACAGTGATTTGTCGAACAATCCTTCAGCGGAGCCCTCGAAGTGCGGTGCGACCGGCCCCGCCAATATGGCCTTCGAGTGGAATATCCCCACCATGAACACCCGGGGATGTCCCGGGGGTCAGCCGACGTGGACCCAGGGGCGGCGGGGGATGTCGGGTTCTGCTTCGCGGAGAACTTCTCGGGTGACGGGGGCGATCTCGCCTTCACCGAAGGCGAGGAAGCGGGTATCGGGGTCAACGGTGGAGATCATCCGGTCCGGGCGACCCTGCGGGCGATACGCCACCGTCCGTCGGTCCCGTTCGAGTCCCCGGCCGCTTCCACGTGCTGCCCTGCGACGAGGTCCAGCAGGGCGTACGCCTCAGTGGCCTTGCCCTCCAGAGTCCCGGGGTCGACCGCTGCCAGCAGCGCCAGCGCGTCGCTGACAAGCGCCGGGATCAGCCCGTTTTTGGCGTACTGATCATCGCAAGCCTTACATGCAGTGGTTCGTTTGCCGGAGCGGGTCAGTGCATGGCTGCGGAGAGGAATTCGGCGATGGCGCTTTTGAATGTGTCGATATTCCGGGGAAGTAGCTGGGCATACCGTGCTGCGGCCGGGGTGTCGCCGTCGAGCACGCATCGCTGCAGGGTCTGACAGATTTGTTCCATGGCGAGTGCTCCGACCATGTGGGCGTTGACCTTGAGGCTCAGGATGGCGGTAAGGGATGCCGGGATGTCATCGTTGCCGAGGGCGGCGAGGATTCGTTCTTGTCGTTTCTGGAGCAACTCCACAAATTTCAGGGCATAGTCTCGTGCGACGGTCCCGCTTTGGAGCTGGTCGGCGAGGTCGCCGAGGACTGCCGCGTCAAGGACGGTTTCGCCGGCATTTTCTGCCATGGTTCTCCCTGGGTCGAGGCTCATTGCCGGGTGGATGGTTGGTTCCGTGCGGGGCTCAGCTGCCGGTTGTCGTGGCGCTCCGGACCTGGGTCCGGTTGACCGTGACGTCTATTGTCAGTGTGGTTGTGGAGTGATTAGGGATCTGGCCGCTGGTGGTGACCCGTGCCCGGAGCCGGATGGAGCCACCGGCATTCGCCGGGACGGTGGTGGAAGTGACCGGGACAGCCGGGGACCCGCCTTGTGCTGCCAGGATCTGTGTCGTTGTTCCGTTTTGGCACACGCCGGTGGATTCATTCCATGTCGTGCTGCAGGACTCGACAATGAATTTCACGGCCGACGGGGCATCCGGCGTTCCGGTGTAGCTTGCCTGGGTGAGGGGCAGTGTTCCGGTGTTCCCGACGGTGAAGTACTGGGGCGTGAACGAGGGCTGCCCGGGGCTGCCAATGTTGGTGAACGTGAGTGTCAATGGTCCGGTCCCATATGGGGCTGTGGTATTTAGGGTGGCGGCTGCTCCCCAGGTGCCGCTGCCTACGGTCCGGGAAACCGATGATGCCTCCGCGGCGGTGGCTGCTTCAGCCGGTGTTGACGTGCACACCAGCAGGACCGCGGCCGCGATGGCGGCCACCGCCCTGCCGGGGTAAAGGTGCACGTTCATGGCGGGTTTAGCTTCCGGTGGTGGCGGCGGTGCGCTGGGTTTCGCCGAACGTCCAGGTCAGCGCCGAGGACAGGCCTTGGATCGTGCTGCCGGGAACGGTTCCGTTGGTGGTGGTTTCGGTCTGGTCCGGCAGGGTCAGGGAGACCTGCAGGTTCAGGGACGTTCCGGCGGTGACGGTACCGGCAACAAGCGTCGAGGGCGCCGTTGTGAGGGAGCTCAGGGCCACGTTGGTCGCCAGGACGGTGGTGGTGGCGCCGGTGCCCGTGCAGGCGCCGGCGCCGGTAGTGGTCCAGGTGCCTGAGCACTGGGTGACGGTGACGTGCAGGCCCTTGGTGGCGTCGGTCGTGAGCTTGGTCGGGGCGGCATCGGCGACGGCCAGGGTCAGGGCCTTGCCGTCCATCGTGGCGCCCTGGGTGAGGTTGACGTAGCGGTTGACGGTGTCCCCGGGGGCGAGGTTGGAGACTGCCTGGCTGAATCCGGTGCCGGTGTTGGTCATGGTCAGGCTCAGGATGCCGGAGGTTGCGTTCTGGGCGGTGGTGTTGCTGGCGTTGGCGTTCAAGGCCGCGTAGACGCCGCCTCCGGTGATCGCCAGGCCTGCTGCCGCCACGGCGCAGGCGGCGAGCAGGGCGGGGGCGGGGCGGCGGGTGGTGCGGGCGGTGTGGCGGGCTGTGATTGCAGACATGACGGTTCCTTTGCGGGAAGTGGTGCGGGGATTCTCTAGTGAGCGGGGACGCCGTTGCGGCGCCCGGACGGCCCTGGTGTTGAGCGGCGGCCGTTGTGGTCCGGGGTGGTGCGGAGGATCCACCAGATGGCGGATCCGGTGATGCTCAGGCCGAGCAGGCCTGTCAGGAGGGCCCGCTGGAGAGGGTTCTGGATCCAGAGCAGGGCGGTGCCGGCCGAGGGAATGACGGTGACGACGACGGGTACCTGTGTTTGGTTCAGGGCGGCCCGCCAGTGGTCCGGGGCCGGGTTGGCGTCGCCTTTGGTCGTGAGGACCGGCTGGGCCGGGGTGCCGGCGATGGCGGTGATTCGGTGGGCGAAGGGGACGGTTTCACCCGGTGGGGTGAAGACGGCGATCTGGCCGGGGCGGAGGCTTGCGACGTCCGCGGGTGCGGTGATCAGCAGGTCCCCGGGTGCATATGCCGGGCGCATGCTTGCCGTCAGCACGGGGGAGAAACCGATGTGAAGCAACGGGGCCAGGACGCCGACGGCCAGGAACGTCAGGGTCGCGACGGTGGCGGCGATGATGCCCAGCACACGCAGTGCTGAGATTCTTCGGTGGGTCCGCGCCCCCCGGAGGGGAGCCATGCCAGTGCTGAATGAAGTGTCCATGGGGACGTTTCCGTTTCGTTGAGACCGTTTGGCGGGAACAACACCAACATTGCCGGTCCCGGATCAAGGTCGGCCCTTGTCTCAAGACAAGTCTTTGTCAAGAGTTCCGTGGCGGTTTGATCAAATCTTGAGGAAACCCCCATTCCAACGCAGCCGACCCTGTCCGGTCGAACTTAGGAAGCCGGTTCCAGGGCGGCACGCGGAAGGTGGGTCCAGGCCGAAAGATTCAGCCTTGACCGCAATGCAGTCTTTGATAGCAATGCCGTCATAGCCTCAGTCCGTACCCGGGGGAGGCCCGTGTACGTCATGAGGCCGCCATAATCCGCGTAGCACGATCGTCGATGAAAGGGCCTTCGGGATCGGGCTCCAAGCACCGGACCCGGAGAGGCGAAGGTTTTACACGAGGCACCCCTGTGCTGTGGTGTACGGACTGGCTCCGGGCCGCGCCTATGATCGGGGAACGGTGGGTGCCCGTCTGGGGGCGGATCGCCGCTATGGGAGGAATGTTCGTGTCCCCAATTTCAGGTCTCAAAGGGTCGAATCCAGCTATTCAGGGCGCCGAGGGGTTCGGTTCCGGCGGCCGGGTTGCCGGCGGTGCTGCAGTTCCTGTCGCCCGGGTCGCGCGGCGTTGGGTGTGGGTCGTCGTGGTTGCGGCGGCAGTCGGTGCGGTGGCGGCGTTTCTGGGGTCCGAGCCAGGGTCATCCGGCGCTCAACTGGTTGGAGATTTCGCGATCCTTACCGCCTCTGCGTTCGCGGTCGTGAGTTGTTTCCGGGCCGCACGGCGCGGGGGAGGGCAGGCCCGGGCCTGGGGCTTCATGACTGCTGCCACGGTCCTCTGGGCAGCGGCCCAGGCGTTGTGGACGTTCTACGGGATCACGCAGGATCATGTTTATCCTTTCCCTTCGCTGGCGGATGCCGGTTTTATCGGCTACGCCGTGCCTGCGGCAGCGGCGTTGTTTTTACTTCCGCGGACAGCGAGGGCCGGTCTGCTGCGCCCCATATTGGACGCAGGGGTCATTGCAGCTGCCGTTTTGTTTATCAGTCTGGCCACGGTGCTGGAAGGCCTGTACCGCTCACCCGGCCAGGATGTCCTGGGTCATTTGACGGGAATGGCGTATCCGGTCGTGGACATGGTGATGTCCTCCATCGTTCTGGTCTTGATGATGCGGTGCGCGCCGGGGGAGCGGCGCCCCTGGCTGTTCCTGGGCGCCGGGCTGGTGCTGCTGACCGTGACGGACAGCACCTACGTGAAGCTGACATTCGACGGCGCGACCGGGGTCACCGGAACCCCGTTGGCGGCGGGCTGGATCCTGGCCTTCCTGCTGATCGGCGCCGCCCCGCTGGCCCCGCCGGCAGCAGCCGGGCGGGCGGACAGGTCCGCCTATATTCTGGCACTGGAGCTTCTTCCCTATACGCCGGTCGTCGGGGCAGCGGTGGTCTTCATGGTCCAGGCCGTGGACGGGTACGACCCGGTCCTGCTGGTCACCGGGCTGGTCGTGTTGATGCTGGTCCTGGCGCGGCAGATACTTATCGTTTTTGAAAACGTCACGCTCACGCGTGAGCTCGAGCGCAAAGTGGCGGTGCGGACCGCCGAACTGGACGGGCTCGGCGCGATCGTGAATTCTTCCGCCGACGCCATTGTCGGCAAGACGCCCACGGGTGTTGTGACGAGCTGGAACCCGGGGGCGGAAACGATCTACGGCTATCCGGCGGATGAAGCCATAGGTCGGCACAGCGATTTCTTCATTCCCGCGTATCTCCTCGAAGCCGAACACGCCATCCTAGCCGCGGCCGCGGAGGCCGGGCAGACCACCAACTTTGAAACCGAACGGGTGCGCCGTGACGGGTCTGTCGTGGCCGTCTCGGTAACAATGTCCCCGGTCCGCGGTGTGGACGGCATCCACGGGGTTGCGACCATTGGACGGGACATCACCGAGCGCAGGGCCGCCGAGGCGGAGCTCCTGGCGGCCCGGGAGGCGGCGTTGGAAGCGAGCCGGTTGAAATCGGAATTCCTGGCCACGATGAGCCATGAGATCCGAACCCCCATGAACGGTGTCATCGGGTTGACAGGCCTGCTGCTGGACACGGTCCTTGATGAAACGCAGCGCAGGTACGCCGACGGCGTCAAAGGTGCGGGGGAGGCATTGTTGACGCTAATTAATGACATCCTCGATTTTTCGAAGCTGGAAGCAGGGAAAGTTGACCTGGATCCGCGCCCGTTCGACCCGCGGCTCCTGGTCGACGAGGTCGCCGGACTGGTGGCTGGCGCGGCGCAGGCCAAGGGCCTTGAACTCATCGCGTATTGCCGGCCGGAGGTTCCGTCCCGGTTGACCGGAGATGCCGGAAGGATCCGGCAGGTCCTGCTCAACCTCGCCTCCAACGCCGTGAAGTTCACGGCATCCGGTGAGGTCAGCATCCGGGCCGGCGTCCGGGAGGGCGGGGTGGTCCCGGCGGCGTGTTTTGAGGTCCGTGACACCGGAATCGGGATCAACGCCATAGACCAGGAGCGGGTATTCGAGTCCTTTTCCCAGGCAGATGCGTCCACCACCCGCCGGTATGGCGGGACGGGTCTGGGGCTGGCGATCTCCCGCCGGTTGACCGAGGCCATGGGCGGTCAGATCGGGGTGGACAGCAGCCCGGGCCAGGGAAGTACGTTCTGGTTCACCCTCCCGCTGGCCGCCGCGGAGGACGGTTCCCCACTGGCAGAGACCGGCCCAGCCACCGGGCTGCCCGTCGGACTGCGGGTCCTGGTGGTCGATGACAACGCCACCAACCGGCTGGTCCTTGAATCCCAGCTGACCGCCTGGCGGATGCGGCCGGTGATGGCCGATGACGCAGCTGAGGCGCTGGACTGTGCACGGCAGGCCGCCGCCGCCGGGGAGCCGTTCGATATCGCATTGCTCGACATGTGCATGCCGGGCATGAACGGGTTGGACCTGGCACAGGCCATCCGTGCCGAGAACTCCCTGCAGGGAACGCGCTTGATCCTGCTGTCCTCCACCGCGCACGTGGACAAGGACCGGCTCGCCGCGGCCGGCGTCAGCGAGTGGCTCACCAAGCCCGTGCGGAGCTCCGAACTCTACGATCGGCTCGTCCGCCTGATGGCGCCGCCTGCTCCGGACCCTACGGCGGATCGTGAGGTCATGGCCACGACGCCGGCGGCGCGGCCTGCAGTTTCCCTCGGCAGGGTTCTGGTGGTCGAGGACAATGAAGTGAACCAGCTTGTGGCCCGCGCGATGATCACCAGACTCGGGTACACGGTCGACGTGGCGGCAGACGGGGCCGACGCGATCACGGCCACCGCCACGGTCGCCTATGCGGCCGTCCTGATGGACTGCCACATGCCCGTCATGGACGGGTTCGAGGCAACCAGGGCCATCCGCGCCCGGGGAACGGCGATGCAAACGTTGCCGATCATCGCGATGACCGCCGGGGCACTGGACGAGGACCGTGAACGGTGTCTGGCGGCCGGAATGGATGACTATCTGTCCAAACCCGTGGATCCAAGGGTTCTGGAAGAAACCCTCGCACGCTGGGTAACTCCCGCGCCCGTGGACCCGGACACTGGACCGGCCGCCATTGAACCGGCACGCCTTGAGGTCCTGCGCGGACTGGGCCCGCCCGACGGACAGGGATTGCTGCCCGCCGCGGCCGAAGCTTTCCGCGCCGATGTGCCCTCGGCCCTGGAGGCACTGCGCCAGGCCAGCACGGACGGCCGTGTGGAAGCGCTCCGACAGGCGGCCCACAAACTCAGAGGCGCCGCCGCCAACATCGGCGCCGGCGCCGCGGCCCTCCTGTGCGCGGAGCTGGAACAAACCGGCGGCCCCAACGGTCCTGACGGTATGAACCGGCACGGGCTGCTGACACGGCTCGAGGCCGAACTGGTCCGGGTGGACAAAGCACTCGAACGCGCCTTATCGGTGAACCCGTGAAGGTCCTCGTCGTCGACGACGACAAAGGCTCCCTGCTTGTCGCCGCAGCGGCGGTCGAACAGGCCGGCCATGAATGCATTACCGCCGCGGACGGTGATACCGCCTGGGCGCTCTACCAGACCCACCGGCCAAATGTCGTGGTGAGCGACCTCATGATGCCGGGCCTGGACGGGCTGGCCCTGTGCCGGGCAATCCGCGGCGATGAAACCGACACGTACACCTATGTCGTCCTGCTGACATCACACGGAGAGCAGAAAGATGTCCTGGCCGGGATGGAGGCCGGGGCCGATGACTACGTGAGTAAACCACTGGATCCGTTCACACTGCGTACCCGGCTCCTTGCCGCCGAGCGCGTCACCTCCCTGCACGCCGAACTCGCCGGATACCGGAAGGCCCTGGCAGAGCAGGCACGCACCGATCCGCTGACCGGTTTGCATAACAGGCTGAAATTGACCGAAGACCTGGAGCTGCTGGAGAGCCGCAGCCGGCGGTACGGGCAGGATTACTGCCTGGCAATCTGCGACGTGGACCATTTCAAAAGCTACAACGATGTCTATGGACACCCCGCCGGGGACGTGGCGCTTGCCAGCGTCGCGGCAGCACTCGCCGGCCACGCCCGTGAGAGCGACGGCGCCTACCGGTACGGCGGGGAAGAATTCGTCCTCCTGCTGCCGAACCAGTCCATGGCAGGCGCCGGTGTCGTCATGGAACGGGTCCGGGCGGGGGTGCAGGCCCTGGGGATCAGCCACAAAGGGGACCCATCCGGGACCCTGACGATTAGCGCCGGGATGTCCGCGAGCGTTGCCGGCCACCGGGTCAGCAGCGAACAAATCCTCGCCGAGGCCGACGGCGCCCTGTACGCAGCCAAGGCAGCAGGCCGGAACACCGTCGCACTGGCCGACATTGTCGCCGGCACGCCTGGCTGAATGCGCCGAACTCATCGCGCGGGGGGTTCCGCTGCCGCAGCCCAATCCGACCATCACAGACCATTCGGGCAAGTGTCCCTCACGTGACGCCGCATGCCATGGCTTAAAGGGTGCCGGTCCCGGTCGAGGATCACGGGTATGGTGTTGACCCCGGCGGAGTGTCGGGGCTAGTTGGCGGTTGCCGCGTAGAGGTTCATGCTGGCGGAGAAGATGATCCAGGAAATGTAGGGGAGCATCAGGACCCCGGCGGTCCGGCTGAGGGGCCCGAACCGGAGAACCGTCACGCTAACTCCCACGAAAAGTGCGGTGATGACGACGAATGCCAGCCACAGGGCGGCGGCACCGAGCATGGGGTACATGCCGAAGAATGTGGGTGCCCAAGCCAGGTTCAGGGCCAGCTGGACGCCGTAGGCCGATAGGGCGCCGGCGCGGCTGCCCGCTGGGCGCCGCCAGATGAGCCAGGCCGCTACGGCCATGGCCGTATACAGCACCGTCCAGACGGTCGCGAAGACCCAGTCCGGCGGTGTCCACGGAGCCTTGTTCGCCGCCGCGTACCAGCCGTGGGCGTTCGCGATAATAGCCAGCGAACCCAGGAATGACACCGCGTGAGAGAGGGCAAGGAAGCCCAGCAGCGCCATAATCTGACGGCCGATGCCCGACCCGCCGGGCATCGGCTGGCCGGGGAGGGGTTCTTCAGATTTCGGGGGCACTGATACACCTTGGCCAATCCAGGGGTGCCCGTCAAACCGAAGATTGCACCGGAAAGTACTCTCGAGCGTTCCCGTTGTGCCCTGGTTGCAGTTGTCCGGGTGGGCTCAGCCGATGAGTTCGGCGCTGGATCTGCTCAATAATTTGAGGATACCGGCGACCGACTTCCCCGCGGCGGCGGCTATCAGCTCCAGCGGCATGCCGTCGGCCTGTGCAGCCTTGACGGCGGCCAACAGGGCATCGTGGGCCTGGTCAGACTCGAAATTCAGGGTCTCGATGTGCGCCGCAGCGGCCCAGATGTTGCAATGGTGCGGTCGGTGTGAATCCATGCTGGTCCTTTCCTCGCCGCAGGGTCCGGCGGACTGCGCAAACCCTGACCAACGCCCTGGATTTATCCGTATCCAGGGCACACCCTTGATTCGGTGCCGGACGGCGGCCGGACGGGTAGCGGGAGGCAGCGCGAACCCTCTCCGCAGTTGGCCGGCTGACTGCTGCATGCTCAAGCGTCCTGCTTAGCGGCCAATTGGGGGACTGCGCTGTCAGGGCCCAGACTGTTGCGAATCGTGGCAACATACGCGGGCGTGGCAGCGGCCGGGTAGTGCCTGACTGGACGGGACCAGACCGGAAATCCGTCCGGTTATTGCCGCGAGATAAGGTCCATAACGAAGAAGAGGTCCAAGAAAACCTCAACCAGGGCGTGAGAGCAGCAATGTGGGAACCCTGTCCAGTCCCCCATTGGGCGGGGTTCCCTCAGGTGCCAGGCCTCGGGCCGTCCCTGGGAGCGTGGGTGGTGATCATGCGGCCGCTTTCGCGGACGCCGAATCCATCGAGACGCTCCAGCCTGAATTGCTTAGCTGACGAGAACCGTGGCCCGTTGACGTGGCCGCGCACTCGCAGGGGCGATAGCGTCCCGCCGCCGGCCGAGTGCCGGATGAAAGGGTTTGCCTTTGATGTCCCTGGCGGAGTCCGGTATTTGGGGTTGCCCGGCACGGTGTCGGACTACGGCGGCCGCGGAGTGGAGGGGACGGCATATGGTTCCCGGGATGGCCATCTTTTCAGGGACGATTCTGGTGAGCGGTGGTGGGTCATCTTTCGCCGCTCCACGGACGTGGTTCCCTCGCGTGCGCTGATTCACGGCGATGTCCTGGCCTGCAGTGCCGCGCACGATGAGCAGGTACGGGTCAAGGAGTTAGCCGCCGATGTCCTTCAGACCGACGCCGACGCAGCGTTCAGGGAAGCCGCCCCGTCATCCTTTGAAGAAGCCGCCGGACTCGCGTCTCTCGCTGCCGGGAAGAAGGGCTCCTGGCCTCGTTGATGCGACGTGGCGCCGCCAAGGGATGCGGAAGCCGCACGGATGCGGGGGGCGGGGAGAGTGGAGTCTCACGGCCTCAACTATCGGGACTGCCCGGGGTCAGCCGACGTGGACGCAGGGGCGGCGGGTGATGTCGGGTTCGGCTTCGCGGAGGACTTCTCGGGTGACGGGGGCGATTTCGCCTTCACCGAAAGCGAGGAAGCGCAGGAGGTTGGTGACGGGGTTGCCTTCGGTCCAGCGGAAGTAGATGTGCGGCATCAGGCCGGTTACGTCCCGGATGTGCAGGAGGACGGAGGCGATGGTGTTGGGAATGACGGGTCCGTGAATGGCACAAGGCGGAGAACCTCTTGGAACAGTGGGGTTCCAGGGACGACTCCGACTACCAGATCTATGCCGCGCTGGCCCGGGCACGCACTGTCTTCTATACCCCTGCCGTGCTCACCTCACCCAAACAGGTCCACGCCGATCTCGAACATATCAGCACGCGCGTATCGATCTGCGTGGACCAGCACCTGGAAAAAATCGGCAAGAAGACGCCACCGCCCTGGAACTGCTGCGCGACCGCTACGACCGGGACAACGTAGCCCTGATCCTCATCGGTATGCCTGGGATTGAAAAATGGTTCAGCCGTTATGCACAGCTCTACAGCAGGGTCGGCTTCGCCCACGAATACCGCCCACTCGCCCAGGCAGAACTGAATTTCGTCCTCGAGCGCCGATGGCACAAACTTGGCCAAACCCTGGACCCGGACGATTTCACCGATGCCCAGGCCATCGCCGCCGTCGTCCGAATCACCCGAGGCAACTTCCGCCTCATCGACCGGCTCTTCACCCAAATCGAACGGGTCATGAAAATCAACGAACTCAGCACCATCACCGACGACGTCATCGAGGCCGCACGCTCAACCCTGGTAATCGGAATCAGCTAGAACCGCCAAACCGAGCTGTGAAAAAACCGCTATTCCGAACGAACAGTCACAATAGCCCCGGCCAGCAATGGATGGGGACGTGGCCGCTGTCTTCCCCGGCACGGTAATCGACCGATGCTCCTATAGATGAAGTTAAGCTGTTTGCCTGCCGCGGACGATCTGCGGCAGTGTGGGTGGAATTGAGGCGGCGGTTTCGCCGAATTGTGATGTGGCGGGTCGGCCGGGTTTTCAGTTGCGGGCCGGCCTCCACCGCCAATACCAATGGGATTCCCCAGACCCACACCGGACGCACGGAGACATCGAGAGCCAGATCTCCTTCCGTTTCGGCGTTTCGGAGCAGGCGACTTTGGAATAGACAAATTGCTCACCGGTACCGACCGCGTCTAGTAGGTTTCACGAGCCTGGTTTTGGAAGTTGGGCTGACCAAACCCCGCTACAAATGATCGCCCTGAAACGACCGATCAGGCCGTCGCCCGGTATAGGCTCTGCTAGTTGGGGGCAGCCAAGGAGCGCTCCTGCATACGCCAGAGAGAAGCGCCCCTTATGAGCAATAACCATCACTCCGCCTATCAGCAACCGTGGCCCGCACAACCTTCGGGGCCGCAGCGTCCGGTCGGGATGCTCTCCCCGCAGGACGCTCAAAAGTCCCAACGCTGGCGGCTCATCCTGGGGTGCACGTCACTGGCCCTCGCCCTCTTCACGGGCTTTTACGCCTTCACGAACATCGCCTCTGTCATCCGCGCGAAGAATGCCGTTGAAGCCTCCGGCGGCTACGTCCCGGAGAGCGCCATGACCATTGCCTTTGCGATCATCGGGGTCTTCTGCTTCCTTGCCATCGCCTACACCGGCATCGGAGCCTGGAACATCGCAGCCCGACGCTCCACAGCCAAATCTCCGCTCATCGCCGCGATCATCCTGGCAGCCACGGCCTTCATCCTCATCGTCGTCAACATGACAACCAAATCGACCGGGGGGACCCAGATCAGCGGGCTCGGCCTAAACGCACTCATCCTTTCCCGGGCCCTCATCGTCTTGCGGCTGAAGAACACGACTGCTTATCCCGCAGTCCCCGACTGGACCAACTGACAAGCGTCACATCACGAGCCGCGCCATGGATTCCCTAGATTCGAAGCACCAACGGATGCGGCTCTATATGAAAGGCCATGAGCATATTGGGTGATGTCAGGTACATTCCTCCCGAACAATGGGACATTCTCCCAGTGCAGCCGCCCTCGGGAATGTGGCAACGTCGGGCGGTCCCGTGGATGGTGTCCGTTCTCGCTACAGTCGGGGTCGTTGTTATCGCAACAGTGCTTATTGTGGCGTTCCGTGCGCAGACCATCACTTGGATTATTTGGATTCCGATATCCTTGGTTTTTATTGAACTCGTCCCAATAATCGTGATCAGCATCAAGGCATCTGTGCCCTACTCGCGGGAACGAAAGCTCGGATACACCACCTGGCCTGATTCGCGTAGGAAATAGCTAGGAAGATGCCGCCGCTGGGAACATTATGGCCGGCGAGCCAGCGTTCGAACAGGCAGAGGTATTGTTGGCCGCGGACAGGTCCCGCATGCGCTGCCGCTCCGCTGCACGCCTACGCAAGCAGTCACACGCCGGTCGGTTGGCAACGGTAATTGCGGCCTTGCGCAGTCCTTTCAGGACATATCCGAATAGTCGCCTCTCGGCATTCCCGACATTGCTTCCTCATGCGCGCTGAGGGATCCACTTGCGGGCCGCAGCCGGCGCCAAATAGCGCCGCAAAAAGACCGGCATTTACCGCCGAAAGTCACAGTTAAGAGGGCAGTCCGCCAAACGAACGGACTGCCCTCTTCCGGTTACTTCTTACCGCGCCGCATAGTTCTCGACCAGAGCGCCCATGCCCGTCTCAGGCCTAAAGCATTGAGCTCCTTAACTGGTCCTTCGTGCAAAGCCGGGTAGACATCGTCCCGGATCTGGTTGGCCTGGGGATCTGTCATCGTCCTGGTTAGCGGCCGGAGTACTAGTCGGATCAGCGCGTTGGCTTGTCCTTCACAGATCTGGAGCCGCTCCTGCACTTTCAGGGGAAGCTCCGCATGGGCAGTGATGGCCAGTAGTTCAACGCTTTCCAGGTCGTCCGCTTGCCCGTTCAGTGCTGTCCTGACTCGATCCCCGAGTACTTCCGCATCCATGTCGGCGGGGAGGACGATCGGTATGTCCCGCCGGATGGGGGGCATCTGGGAAACTGGCTGCCACGGTTCCAGGTTCATCATCTGCCGTTCGATGCGCTTGTCCCTGGACCGGAGCAGCCTGATGTCCGGGATGCCTTTGCGCAGCATCAGGGCACGGTCAAGACCCATCTTCTAATCAAGCCCCGACGTGGGACAGATCAACGCCGGCCGCTCCACCCAGCGCGGACAAATCGGGCGAAACGCACCCTCACGGGGCAATTGTTTTTTCGAGTCACGCGCCAGGCAGAACGACCGGCATCAACACTGCCAGCGAGTCCCAGACCAACCACTGCAAGACTCACAGTTGTTTTTTGCTGCCACAGGAATCGGGGCCCGGCCCGGCCCCTCGCGACGCCTTGTCCGGACCCCGGGACGAGCCTAGACTCGCGGCTATAGGCCGGTTTTCGGCCAATCCCGCCCAATTCTGAGGAGACAGCCGTGGCGCCAAAATATGGAGTGCTGGCACTGGTCGAAGCCAAGCCGGGGAAGGAGCAGGATGTCTGGGACTTCCTCAACGGCGGCCGCGACATCGTCCTGACGGAGCCCGGCACCCGGACCTGGTACGCCTTCCGGGTCAACGAGAACACGTTCGGCATATTTGACACCTTTGACACCGAGGCGGACCGTCAGGCCCACCTCGACGGAGCGATCCCCGCGGCCCTCGGCCAGCACGGCCCGGCGATGCTGGCCAAGGACCCCGACATCAAACTGATCGAGCTCATCGCGGTGAAATAGGTAGATGGCCGCCCAGCCGCCGGCCGCCCAGCCGTTGGCCGCCCAGCCGCCGGCCGAACGGGGGCACATTGACACGGACACGCCGTCATTTGAGCCCGAAGCGGCTGTTCCGGTCGGCGAAGTGCCCCCGGACGCCTACAGGGACGCCTACAGGGACGCCTACAGGGACGCCTACAGGGACGCCTACAGGGACGCCTACAGGGACGCCTACAGGGACGCCTACAGGGACGGCGACAGGGGGACGCAGGGCGCCGTCCGGACCGCACCCAGATGACGAACAACTATGTGACGCGGCGTTACCCTGCGTGACCGGGTGTTTCCGCCGCCGTTGTTGGTCCCGCACGCCGCGCCTATCGTCGATGCATGGCAATTCAGGACATTTACCCCACCGCGCTGCGCCTGCTCGGCCGCCCCGTGCTGGTCGTCGGCGGCGGACCGGTCGCCGCGCGGCGCGCCAAGGGGCTGCTCGACGCCGGCGCCCGCGTCACGGTGGTGGCGCCGCTGGCATCCCCGGCCCTGCGTGAACTTGCCGATGCCGGGCTCCTGACCTGGGAGCAGCGCCCCTACCGGACGTCCGACGTCGGCGGCGCCTGGTTCGTCCAGACCGCCACCGGCGACGCCGCCGTGGACGCGCAGGTCTCAGCTGACGCCGAGGGGCAGCGGATCTGGTGCGTCAACGCCTCCGACCACGAAGCCTCCGCCGCCTGGACACCCGCCGTCGCCGTCGTGGACGACATCAAGATCGCTGTGAACGCCGGGGGAGACCCGCGCCGCGCCATGGCCCTGCGCGACGCCGTCGCCACTGCCCTCGAAACTGGAGACCTGCCGCTGCGCCGGCGGCGGGCCCGGACCGATCCGTCCGCAGGCTCCGTTGCCCTCGTGGGAGGCGGACCCGGCGACACCGGGCTCATCACGGTCCGCGGCCGGCGGCTCCTGGGCCAGGCCGACGTCGTGATCGCGGACCGCCTGGGCCCGCGCGAGCTCCTCGCGGAACTCGCGCCCGATGTCCGCGTAATCGAGGTCGGCAAGACCCCCGGCCACCACCCCGTGCCGCAACTAGAGATCAACGCCATCCTCGTGGCAGAAGCCCGGCAGGGCCACCGCGTGGTCCGGCTCAAGGGCGGGGACCCCTACGTCCTGGGCCGCGGCGGCGAGGAAGCCGAATTCTGCCGCCAGCACGGCGTCGAGGTGGAAGTGGTTCCCGGCGTCACGTCGGCGATCTCCGTCCCCGCCGCCGCCGGCATCCCCGTCACGCACCGCGGACTGGCCAAGGGCTTCAGCGTAGTGACCGGCCACGAGGAGCTGTCCGAGGTCCCCGCCCGCGCCGATCACACGATCGTCCTGCTCATGGGCGTGGGCCAGCTCCGGGATTCCGCCGACTCCCTGGCCCGCGCCGGTTTGCCTCAGGGGACACCTGTTGGCATCGTAGAGAATGGTTACCTGCCGAACCAGCGGGTCACCATCGGAACCTTGGGGACCATCGCGGACCAGGCGGAGGACGTCGGCGTCGCGAATCCGGCCGTGATCGTGATCGGCGACGTCGTCCGCGTCAGCCCGTACGCGCCGTCGCACTTCAAGACCGCCGATTACAGCACCACCTCCCCGAACGCCCCCCGTACCTCCCGCACCACCAGGACCCGCGTACTGACCCCGTAAAGCCCGTCGATTGCTCCACAACTGCCGTTATCAAGCCTCAAAAGGGCGTTTATGGAGCAACGGATGCAAAGAAAAAAGGAACACAGCCGTGTCAACAAACACCCCCGTAGGAACCGCCGCCCGCCCGCTGCGCGTCGCTGTCGTCGGCTCCGGCCCCGCCGGTGTCTACGCCGCTGACATCCTGACCAAGAGCGAGGCGGTCAAGAGCGGCGAGCTCACCGTCAGCATCGACCTCTTCGACCGCTACCCGGCACCCTACGGCCTGATCCGCTATGGCGTGGCCCCCGACCACCCCCGCATCAAGGGGATCGTCAACGCCCTGCACAAGGTCCTGGACCGGGGCGACATCCGCTTCTTCGGCAACGTGGACTACGGCACGGACCTCTCAATCGAGGACCTGCGCACGCACTACGACGCCGTCATCTTCGCCACCGGCGCCATCAAGGACGCGGACCTGAACATTCCGGGCATCGAACTCGAGGGCTCCTTCGGCGGCGCCGACTTCGTCTCCTGGTACGACGGGCACCCGGATGTGCCGCGAGACTGGCCGCTGGAGGCCAAGGAAATCGCCGTGATCGGCAACGGCAACGTGGCCCTGGACGTGGCCCGCATGCTCTCCAAGCACGCCGATGACCTCCTGGTCTCGGAGATCCCGGACAACGTCTACCGCGCCTTGAAGGATTCCCCGGTGACGGACGTGCACGTCTTCGGCCGCCGCGGCCCCGCCCAAGTCAAGTTCACCCCGCTGGAACTGCGCGAACTCTCCCATTCCAAGGACGTGGACATCATCCTCTACGCCGAGGACTTCGAGTTCGACGCCGAATCCGACCGCCAGATCCAGAGCAACAACCAGACCAAAACCATGGTGGGCACGCTCACCAACTGGATCGCCGAGCAGCCTGAGGACCTCTCCGAGCTCACAGCCTCCCGCCGCCTGCACCTGCACTTCCTGCACAGCCCGGTGGAGGTGTACGGGGACAATGCCGGCGACGCCGGCGCACCCGGTCGCGTCGCCGGCATCAAGTTTGAGCGCACTGAACTGGACGGCACGGGCAACGCCCGGGGCACCGGCGAGTTCGTCGACTACCCGGTCCAGGCCGTCTACCGCGCGATCGGCTACTTCGGCTCCGCCCTGCCCGAGGTCGAATTCGACCACAAGAAGGGCGTTGTGCCGAACGACGGCGGCCGTGTCCTCGATGCGTCCGGCGCCCACGTGCCGGGGATTTACGCGACCGGCTGGATCAAGCGCGGTCCGGTGGGGCTCATCGGCCACACCAAGGGCGATGCCCTGGAAACCGTGACCTACCTTTTGGAAGATCGCGAAAACCTCCCGGTTGCCGAGGCACCCGCCGAAAGTGCCGTCGTCGAGCTCCTGGAAAGCCGTGGCGTGCAGTTCACCAGCTGGGAAGGCTGGCTGGCGCTGGACGCCCACGAACTCGCCCTCGGGGCCGAGGCGACGGCCGCCGGCGGTTCGCACGGCGTCGCGGTGGCCCGTGAGCGCATCAAGGTGGTCCCGCGCCAGGACATGGTTGCCATCTCCCGCGACGGCGTGGCTGCGCAGGTCTGAGCTCCCGCCACTGTCTGGGGACTGGCGAAAAACAGCGCTGTAGTCAGTAGGCTTACCGTCATGAGGCTCCGTCACAGCAACGCGTCCGGCCGCGGGTACCGCCGGGTCCCGGCCGGGACCGGGTTCAGCTACAAGGATCTGGACGGCTCAACGCTGCCCGCCGGGCCCGTGCGCGAACGGCTGGAAAGTATCGGCATCCCGCCGGCGTGGACGGACGTGTGGATAGCGCCCTACGACAACGGCCACATCCAGGCGACCGGACTCGACGCCGTGGGCCGGCGGCAGTACATCTACCATCCGGGCTGGCGGGAGCGGAAAGACCGGCTGAAGTTCGACCGCGCCCTGCAGCTCGCGGAAACCCTGCCGGCCGCGCGCCGGCTCGTGACCATGGACCTGCGTTCCGAGGGGCTGACGCGGGAACGGGTGCTCGCGGCCGCGTTCCGGATGCTGGACAGCGGATCGTTGCGGGTCGGTTCCGAGCGGTACACCAACGAAAACGGCAGCCACGGCCTGGCTACGTTGCTCTGCGCCCATGTGGGGGTGAGGAAGGACGAGCTCAGGCTCAGCTTCCCCGCCAAGAGCGGGAAGACCTGGGACTCGCGGATCGCCGACGCCGACCTCGCCGCCGTCGTGCGGCTGCTCAAGCGCCGCGGCGGGAACGCCAGGCTGCTGGCCTACAAGGATGGCCGCAGCTGGCATCCGGTCTCCAGCGCGGATATCAACGCGTACGTGAAGGAGCGGACAGGCGGCGATTTCACGGCCAAGGACTTCCGCACCCTCCGGGGGACTGTGGCGGCGGCGACCAGCCTGGCCCAAAGCGGGCCGCAGCGGCAGGTCTCCGCCCGGAAGCGCGCCGTCAGCCGGGCAATGCAGGACGCGGCGGCGGTCCTGGGGAACACGCCGTCGATCGCGCGGAAGAGCTATGTGGACCCCCGCATCCTGGACCATTTCGCGGCCGGGGACACCATTGACCCGAAACGGCTCGCCTCCGCCGAATCCGAGGTGCGGGCCCTGCTGTACCGCGAAGGCGAAGTCGTGTCCCTGCGGGGGTAGGACTCGCGCTGCGATTCGGTTGGGCGGAGCCGGCCCTACATCCGGCCAAACCGGGCCCGGACCAGCGCGAAGACGCCGTACGCCACGAAACCGGCGCCGATCGCCAGGAGCAGGTAGGGGCCGAGGGCCTGGTCCCGCAACGCCTTGAGGCTGCCGTCCAGGCCCGTGGAGGATCCGGGGTTGTTCGTGGCCGCGGCCACCACGAACAGCAAGCCGGCCAGGATCAGCGCTGCCCCTTTGGCGGCGTGACCTGCCACGCCGAGGGCGCTGATCAGCTTGCCCCGGCGGGTCCCCTCGAAACGGTGCAGCTCCTCCTTGAACTTCTTTCCGAAGCCCTTGACGATGAAGTACACCCCGATCCCGATAACCGTCAGGCCCAACGCAATGAGCAGGGGAGCGCCGAGGGGACGGTTCATGACGGATTCGCTGAAGTCCCGGGTGGAGTCGCCGGAATCGCTCCGGACGCCCGCGGCGAAGCTGGCAAACGTGAACCCGAGGCTGCCGTAGGCGATGCTGAGGAAACCGGAGGAGATGAGCTTGCCCAGCCGTTCACCGCGCGGAAGATGACGGGCCCGCAGCGTGGCTTCACTCAGCTGCCAGAGCGACAACCCGGCACACCCGAGCAGCCCGGCCCACATCACGGCCGGGCCCCAGGGAGTTGCCGCGAGCTGTTCAATGGCGCCGGTGGGCTCCGCCTGGCCTTGCGCACCGAAAGCCAGCTCAATGGCAATCGCGCCGATGATGATGTGAAGGAGCGCCATCACGGCGAAGCCGGCACGCGCGAGGACGTCGAGTGCCGTGCTGTTCGAGGCCGCCTCCGCGGTGGCGGCGGCTGCGCCGGCGGCTTCCCCTATTCCGGTGGCCTTGTCCGGCGTTTTTCCCGTCATGGCTGTGCCTCGAAACCTCATTCCGTCCGCGGAGCGGGCGTCCGGGTGCAATGGCGCTGATTCTACGCTGTGCAGCACCCGGCCGACCTCTCTGCTATCAACTTTTTCCTAAGTGTGCTTACCATAGCGGAGACATGGCTTCTTGGGGCCATGACGCTCGCGGGCGGTGCACGCCACGCGCCCGCGGCGATTCCGGATTCGATCACAGACGATAGGAAGCTCAACATGGCAGGTAATCTCGTTGCCCGATCCATCCACGACCTCACCGCGGGTGCCTGGTTCGGCGGTTCACTGATGGGCGCCATCGGGTTGAATGGCGCGACGGCGGAAGCCAAGGACCCGGCCGAGCGCACCCGGCTGTCGAGCCTGGGGTGGAAGAAGTGGGCCCCGTTCCAGACGGCCGCCTTCGGAGCGCACTTCCTCTCCGGACTGGCCGTCGTGTGGGAGAACAAGGGCCGGATGGCCAAGCAGGACGGCGTCACCCGGCTCACCGTCTACAAATCCATCGTCACCCTCGTCGGTGCCGCAGTCACCCTCTACGCAGGCGTGCAGGGCGCCAAGGTGGACAAACTGGCCGCCGAGGGCGCTGAAGGCGCCACCGAGCCCAAGCATGGCGCCTCTGAAGAGCTCCGCTCCGCGCAGCAGCAGCTGAAGATCCTGCAGTGGGCCATCCCGGTCTTCGCCGGCTGGGTCATCATCCTTGGTGCCAAGCACGGCGAGATGCAGCGTCCTAAGAACGTATTCCAGGGTCTCGCGCGTTAGATCCCGGCTCGCCGGGTTCCGGCCGCACGCTGGATCCAGGCCGTACGATGAAGGCCTCCGGGCGGAACGAAGGTTCCGGCCGGAGGCCTTTGTCGTGCTCGGGCGGCGTTTTGCTGCGGCCCGCGGCCGCCGCCTGGAGCAAGGTCTACCGCAGGGGCGACGCAGAACTAACCTCGGCTAGTCCTGGAGCCACTCCGCGCAGGAGTTCAGGTTCCGGTTGACGCTGTCGACGGCGGCGGCCTCGTCGCGCGTCTCAATGGCATCGACCAGCTCGCCGTGGCCTTCGTGGGGGAGGCCGTTGAAGCCGCCGCGGCGCTGTTGCCGGAGGAGGTCATTGTGGAAGACCTCGCCGAAGCTCACGTACAGCTCGTGCAGCAGGGGATTTCCCGACGCCTGCGCCACCAGAACGTGGAAGTCCCAATCGGCCCGTCCCCAGGCGGCAAAGTCCCCGGAGAGCCAGGCGGCGCGTCGTTGCTCCAGGAGCCCGCGCATGGCGGCGACGTCGCCGGCCGTCGCATGGCGGGCGGCGAGCCTGGCGGCCTGGGTGTCCAGCCCCACGCGGACTTCAAGGATGTGCTCCTGGGTGTGGTCCCGGTACATGCGCTGGGCGGCGCCGGACAATTCGCTCGTGGCACGAACATACGTGCCGTCACCGCGGCGGACCTCCAGCATGCCGCTGTGCGCCAGCGCCTTGATGGCCTCGCGAAGCGTTCCGCGGGAGACCCCCAGGACAGCCATCAGCTCGGGCTCGGCCGGGATCCGCTGCTGCAGCGGCCATTCCCCCGAATGGATGAGTTCGCGCAGCTTGGCGGTGATTTCCTCGACCAGCGGCGGCCGGTGCGACGCGGTGAGTGTCATCGCTGCGTCCTTTCGGCGGACTCCGGGGAAGTGCGCCGGAGCTGCGCGGGCGGCAGGGTTGCGGGCCGAGGGTGCGTCGGCTTCAGGTCTTTGGGGCGGCCCGTGAGGAGGTGCCCGACCACGATCTGGCCGAGGGCCACGGCCAGCAGCAGTGCCAGGGGCAGAGTCCAGGAGTTGGTGGCGCTGTGCAGCAGGCCCATGCCGAAGGGCCCGGCGGTCGCCAGCAGATACCCGGCCGACTGGGCCACGGTGGACAGTGCGGTGGTCTCCGCGGTGGTGCGCCCGCTGCGGCTGATCATCACCATGACCAGGGGGAAGATGCCGAGCCCGAAACCCAACAGCACCGCCGTCAGGGGGGCCCAGCCGACCGGCAGGACCAGCATCGCGAGGACGCCGAGCGCCATTGTCACGGTGGCCAGATAAAACGCGGTCCGCAGCATCCGCGGGCGCGAGCCGATGGCGACCAGCACCATGCCGGCGGGGACGGAGACGAGCTGCATGAGCCCGAACATCAGCCCGCTGCCGGAGGCCGTAAGCCCCATCGTGGCCAGCATGTAGGGGAACCAGCTCAGGACGGAATAGGCCAGGAGCGCCTGCACCGTGAAGCCAAGGGTGATGAGCGCGCCCGTGCGGGTCCGCAGCAGGGGCCACGGGGAAATCCGGGCGGCCTTGACCGTGGAGGCGTTGCGGTGGGCGTGCACGGCGATCGGCAGGAAGCCGAGGCAGGCGCACAGGGCCAGGAGGCCGATTGACCCGACCCCCGCGGAGGGCGATCCCAGCGCCTGTGCCACGGGGACGATCAGCACGGCGGTGACGGTGGCGCCCGTGGTCATGGTCACCGTGTACAGGGCCGTCATGAGGGACGTGCGGTCCGCGAAGTGCACCCGGATGAACGCGGGCATCGCCACGTTGCAGATGGCCAGCCCCGACATGCCCGCCACGGTCCCGGCGAGCAGCATCCCGGTGGACGGAATGCCCCGGAGCAGGAGACCCGCGGCCAGCATCACGAGCGACAGCAGGATGGACTTTTCGAGACCGAGGTGGCGGGTGAGCCAGGAGGTGGCGGCCCCTGCCACCGCGAAACACAGTGTGGGAATCGACGGGAGCAGCGCGGCGATCAGGGGCCCGTAGCCCAGGGCGGCCTGGAGGTCGTGGAAGAGTGCGGCGGAACCCGTGATGCCGGCGCGCAGGTTCAGGCCGATCAGCACGAGCGCGACGACGCCGGCAACAATGACGCCGCGCGGGCGGCCGACGCCGGGGGGAACTGTCTGGGGAAGGGCGGAGACCGCCGTGCTGCTAGCCATTGTTAAAGGTTAGACGTTTGACGTTTGGGCCTTAGCCTTTAGTGGCGAAGATCTCGGAAAGTGACAACGGAGGCGACGCCAGGAAGCAAGGCGGGGAGGAGGGGTCCGGTGTCAGCGCGGGTGGCGCGCGCCCAGCCGCTGCACGGCCAGCGCCAGCCAGAGCTGGACCCGGTCCTGCGTCTGGGCCGGGTCGTACCCGGTGAGCTCGGTGATCTGCGCCAGCCGGTAGCGGACGGTGTTCCGGTGCAGGGTGAGGTCCTCGGCGACGGCGGCCACCGAGCCGTTGTTGTTGAGGTAGCTCTCCAGCGTGGTCATGAGCTCTGCCCCGTGCGCGGCATCGAAGGTCCGGAGCGGATTCAGGGACTCGTTGGCCATGTCCCCCAGCGGAACGTCCTCGCTGGCCAGCAGCAGCGAGGTCAGGCTCAGCCGTTCGGGCTCGTTGACCGGCAGTCCGTGGCTGGCGGCGTCGCGGGCCTCGAAGTAGCTCCAGCGCAGGCCGTTCGGCTTTGTGTAGGCCCCCCCGATGCCGATCGTGGCGTGGATTCCGGCCTCGGCCAGATGGTCGCTGAGGCTCCTGGCAAGAGCAATGGCGCCGCTGCCGTCGTCGGGGAGCACCGCGATCAGGTCCTTCCCGACGACGGCGCTCACCGCCTTCTCGAGCGGCTGTGGCAGCGAGGAAGCGCTCAGCTGCTTTTGGTGGGGCGCGGATTCGGCCAGGAGGACCACGTTCTTGCGGGTCGTGTTGATGCCGACCCCCGCGAGCCGCCGGGCCGCTTCACTGGCCTCCAGGGTCCCGTGGATTACGTCCTCCAGGACCTGCCCGGCGAGGGCCCGCTGGGCCTGGCGCTGCTTGACCATGTTGTTGAGCTCGACGCTGATCAGGTTCTGCGCATAGCTGACGATTCCTGTGTCCTCGAAGGGCTGCTTCACCCAGAGGGTGCAGGCATCGCGGCGGCCGGTCGGGATGGGGTAGGACGCCCAGCCTTCGGCCGTGGGGGCGGCGCGGCCGGGCATGCTGTTGTAGAGCTCCGCGGTGAACTGGGTGAGGACGATCTCGGTGCGCAGCATGGAGCCCAGGTGCTTCAGGAGTTCGGCGAGACCGCCCCCGGTCAGCAGGGCCCGGGCCAGGATCTGGTGCCCGGCGATGAGGCGTTCGAGTTTGGCGAAGTGGTCCGCGGACTGGGCGTCGGCCACGAGCTTGCCGATGGCGATGAACGGCGTCTCGTACGGCACCTCCACCACGGGCAGCCCCCAGCGGTTGGCCTCGGCGATCAGGGCAGGCGGCACGGCGTCGTGCGTCAGGCCGATCCCGAAACCGATCCCCACCGCGCCGGCGCGCTGGACCTGGCGGACGAAGCGGCGCTGCTCCGGGGCGCTCTTGAGCCGCATCCCGGTTGTCAGGATCAGTTCCCCGCCGTTGAGGAAGCGCTGCGGATCCTCCTGCTCGGTGACGGCCACCCAGAGAATGTCCTGGTGCCAGGTGGTCTCGGCGAGGCCGGCCTTGGTGAGTTTGAGGGACGGAACCCCCAGCAATGCGGCGAGTGAAATGGCCATGGATTCAGGATAGCCGCGCGCTGGACAAGCGCACTAAAAGCGCCGTAGGACGGTGTGCAGGTGCCTATTCCCTGGCTTGGCCGGCTGGCATAGGCTCGTGAGCAGTCGCACGTCCGCTCATCATTTACTGACTGAGTACGAGAACAGCACGAAAGAGGTTTTACACCGTGGTTCAAACCTTGCAGAACTTCATCAACGGCGAGTTCGTCACCCCCGCCGGAACCGGGATGCTGGACATCGTCAACCCCACGAACGGTGACGTCGTGGCGAAATCGCCCATCTCCGCACTGGCCGACGTCGACGCCGCCATGACGGCCGCGAAAGACGCCTTCAAGAGCTGGAAGCACACGACCCCGGGCCAGCGCCAGCTCATGCTGCTCAAGCTCGCCGACGCCGTCGAGGCCAACAGCGACGAGCTCGTCGAGGCCCAGCACCGCAACACCGGACAGGTCCGGTCCCTCATTGCCTCCGAGGAAGTCGCCGCCGGCGCCGACCAGCTGCGCTTCTTCGCCGGTGCCGCCCGCATCATGGAAGGCAAGTCCGCCGGCGAGTACTTCGAAGGCCACACCTCGTACGTCCGGCGCGAACCCATTGGCGTCGTCGCCCAGGTGGCGCCGTGGAACTACCCCTTCCTCATGGCCATCTGGAAGATCGGCCCCGCCCTGGCCGCAGGCAACACTGTGGTGCTCAAGCCCTCCGACACCACCCCGGAATCCACCCTGGTGCTGGCCCGGCTGGCCGGCGGGATCTTCCCCGCCGGCGTGCTGAACGTCATCCTCGGCACCGGCGAGACCGGCGCCATGATGGTGGAGCACAAGGTCCCCGGCCTCGTCTCGATCACCGGATCCGTCCGGGCCGGCGTCGCGGTCGCCTCGGGCGCCGCCAAGGGCCTCAAGCGCGCCCACCTGGAGCTCGGCGGGAAGGCCCCCGCGGTGGTGTTCGCGGACGCCGACATCAAGAAGAGTGCCGCGGCCATCGCCGAGTTCGCCTTCTTCAACGCCGGCCAGGACTGCACGGCGATCGCCCGCGTGCTGGTCCAGGACGCCGCCTATGACGATCTCGTCGCCGCCCTCGTGGAGCACACGAAGACCCTCCGCACCGGTTCCCAGAACGACGAGGACAACTACTTCGGCCCGCTGAACAACGTCAACCACTTCAATGCGGTGGCGTCCGTCGTCGAGCACCTGCCGGCGAACTGCAGGATCGAGACCGGCGGGCACCGCGCGGGGGAGAAGGGCTTCTTCTTCGAGCCGACCATCGTCACCGGCGCCAAGCAGAGCGATGACATCGTCCAGAAGGAAACGTTCGGCCCGGTCATCACGGTGCAGAAGTTCAGCACCGAGGACGAGGCCGTGGAAATGGCGAACGACGTCGACTACGCCCTGGCCTCCAGCGTCTGGACGACGAATCACGGCACCGCGATGCGCCTGAGCCGGGACCTCGACTTCGGCGCGGTCTGGATCAACACCCACATCCTCCTCACCGCCGAAATGCCGCACGGAGGCTTCAAGCAGTCCGGCTACGGCAAGGACCTGTCGATGTACGGCGTCGAGGACTACACCCGCATCAAGCACGTCATGTCCGCATTAGATGCATAACGCCGACGCATAACACCGACGCATAACGCTGTCGCGTAGTCCCCACCGGCGCCCTAACCCCGCTCCGCTTCGGCTAGGGAACCCTGCCGGCGTGGCCCCCCCCTTCAGTCAAGAAAGGCTTTCCATGACCACCACCGCACATGACATCACCTACCGGCTTGAGCAGAAGCGCCGCGTCCAGGCCGACTTCCCGGGCCCCAAGTCCCTCGCCCTGACCGAACGCCGCAAGGCCGTGGTCGCCGCGGGCGTCGCGTCCAGCGTTCCGGTGTTCGTCGCCGACGCCGACGGCGGCATCATCCACGACGTCGACGGCAACTCCTTCATCGACCTCGGCGCCGGCATCGCCGTGACCAGCGTTGGCGCCTCCGACCCCGCCGTCGTCGGCGCCGTGAAGGAAGCCGTGGAGCACTTCACCCACACCTGCTTCATGGTCACTCCCTACGAAGGCTATGTCGCCGTCGCCGAGCAGCTGAACCGCCTGACCCCGGGCGACCACGAGAAGCGCACGGTGCTCTTCAACTCCGGCGCCGAAGCTGTCGAAAACGCCGTCAAGGTGGCCCGCCTGGCCACCGGCCGGGACGCCGTCGTCGCCTTTGACCACGCCTACCACGGCCGCACCAACCTGACCATGGCCCTGACCGCCAAGGCGATGCCGTACAAGAGCAACTTCGGCCCGTTCGCGCCCGAGGTCTACCGCATGCCGATGAGCTACCCCTTCCGCGAGGAAAACCCCTCGATCACCGGAGCCGAGGCCGCGAAGCGCGCCATCACCATGATCGAAAAGCAGATCGGCGGCGAGCAGGTCGCCGCGATCATCATCGAACCGATCCAGGGCGAGGGCGGCTTCATCGTCCCCGCCGACGGGTTCCTGCCCGCACTCGCTGCCTGGGCCAAGGACAAGGGCATCGTCTTCATCGCCGATGAGGTCCAGTCAGGCTTCTGCCGCACGGGCGAGTGGTTCGCCGTGAACCACGAAGGCGTCATCCCGGACATCATCACCATGGCCAAGGGCATCGCCGGCGGCATGCCGCTCTCGGCCATCACCGGCCGGGCGGACCTCCTCGACGCAGTCCACCCGGGCGGCCTCGGCGGCACCTACGGCGGGAACCCGGTGGCCTGCGCCGCCGCCCTGGCCGCCATCGGCTCGATGGAACAGTACGACCTCAACGCCCGGGCCCGGCACATCGAGGACATTGCCCTCGGCAAGCTGCGCGAGCTCGCCACAGCGCTTGGTGACAGCTCCGTGATCGGTGACGTCCGCGGCCGCGGCGCGATGCTGGCCATCGAGCTGGTCCAGCGGGGCTCGAAGGAACCCAACCCGGAGCTGACCAAGGCCGTCGCAGCCGCCTGCCTCAAGGAGGGCGTCATCATCCTCACCTGCGGCACCTACGGCAACGTCATCCGGCTCCTGCCGCCGCTGGTCATCAGCGACGAACTCCTGCTGGACGGCCTCAAGGTCCTGGCAGCCGCCATCAAGGCCAACGCGTAACGATTGACGAGCAGAGCCGCGGACGGTAAGTCCGCGGCTCTGCTCGTTGTTCCGGGTGTGCTATTTCCAGGCTGTTGCGTCGAGCTGGACCGCGATGACGTACAGGTGCTGGCCTTGCTCGATCTTCTCGATCTTCTCGACCTCATAGACGCGGACCTTGGTCTGCGGGACGGTCCCGACCGGACGGCCGACGCCGATCCCGTAGCTGAGAACGCCCTCGAAGTCACCGGCCGGGGCGAAGCTTGTAAGGGCCTTGTATCCGATGGCGGGGGCCGGTGAGTTCTTGATGGTGCTCCCCGTGCCGTCCGCGGTGTGGGCCTGGGCGCCGTGGAACACGACCTTCAGGATGCTGCCGCTGCCGGGCAATGGAATCGGCAGGCCGCTACCGTCGGCGAGCAGCGCGGGGACGAACCCGACGTCGTAGCTGGGGAAGCCGCCGGTGAACCGGAAGCTCAGCTGGTCATACGGCGGGGCGTCGGAGGGATGCTGGCCTGCGCCGATGCTGTAGAGCGTGGGCAGCGGAGCGGCCGGCGGCGGCGCGGTGGGCACAGGGTTCTGGTGGTCCGTGTGCAACGGCGTCCCCTGGCCGGGCCAGGACCAGTCGTGCGTGATCGTGGAGGAAATCACGGTGTCGCCTGACTGCGGGGGCACCGTCTCGTCCGAATCGGCGGGTACCGTCCCCGTCCCCGTGGCCGAAGCCGGCGGGCTCCCCGGGGCTGGGGGCGTGGCGGTGGCCGAGGACGTGGTTGAGGCGGTCGGGCTGCTTGCGCCGGGTTGCGGCGCGGACGGTGTGCAGGCCGAGAGGACCAGCAGGAGCGGCAGGGTTCCCAACCCGGCATTCCTCGCCCCGGGTGCGCGGCTGGTGATGGCATTCATGGCTGGCTCCCCTCGATGGGTCCAGCCTAGGCACGGAAGATTGCCCTGCTCAGGACCATAAGTCACCCCTATTCGGGGCCGCGCTGGGCTAGAGTCGTTCCTACCACTGCAGGAACGCAGACCGGCCGACGTCGCCCGGCACCCCCGGAGCAAAGCTGGCTTCTGCCCCAGACCCGTAAGGGGTTCATACATGCGATACGTAGTTGGCTACACCCCCGGCGAACGCGGCGCCGACGCCGTTGCCCTGGCCTCGGCCATGGCCCGCGCCCAGGGAGCGCACCTCGACCTGGTCTATGTGGTGGACCGGCGCACGCCCTACGTGGCCATGAACCCCGAGGGACGCCGCGTCAGCGCCGCCGAGCAGCAGGTGCTCACGGCCGAGCGCCAGGGCCTGGCCATTGTTCCCGAGGGCTTGGAGGCGCGGTTCCACGTCCGGCAGGCGGACTCCTTCGCGGCGGGCCTCATCGATGCGGCCGTGGAATACAAGGCCGGCCTGATCGTCGTCGGCGCCGCGAACAACGGCATCTTCAAGCGGTACTCCGTCGGCAGCGTGGCCAACGCCCTGCTGCACGCCGCGCCGGTACCGGTGGCGCTCGCCCCCCGCGGCTTTCGCCACACGGAGCCCATCACCCGGCTGACCCTCGCCGTCGGCCAGCGCGCCGGAGCGGAGGCCGCGATCGACGTCGCGATCGAATCCGCGAAACGCCGCGGCGTACCGCTGCGGCTCGTCTCGCTTGTCGAGCTCGACGCCGAGGGGGACGGCGGGGAGAACATCAATGCCGCCCACGTCCACGCCAACACCGTTCTCGCCGCAGCCGCCAACCGGTTGCCCGAAGGACACCATGTCAGTGTCGAAGTGGCGCACGGACGCACCATCGAGGAGGCGATCGATGACCTTGAGTGGGACGACGGGGAAATCATGATCGTGGGTTCCTCCCGCCTGGCGGAAAAGAACAAGCTCTTCATTGGCAGCACGGCCAACAAGGTGCTCCGGGCCCTGCCCGTCCCGATGGTCGTGGTCCCGCGTGACTACGAGCGGGTCGATACCGTTCCGGAGGACTGACCGACCGGACCGGGCCGGTCTAGGCCTGGCGCCGGGCCAGGACCGCCCAGTAGCCGGGAACCCGGCCCGGGGGACCGCCCGGTTCCATCGGCACGGTGTCCAGGCCGGCGGGTCCCTCGGCGACCAGTGCCCAGCGCGCTTCCGGGAACACCCGGGACCTCTCCGCCGGGCCGAAGTGCCCCGGCTTCGGGAGGGTGGAGATCGCCTGGCGCAGCGGGCCCGGGATCCGGAGCCCGGAGGCGCCGAGTCCACGCAGGTAGTTCAAGGCGCCGCCCGGGACGTTGGACTCGACCAGGTAGATCCGGCCCTGGGTGCCCAGCAGCGACTCGATTGAGCGGACCAGCCGCCTCTGCCGGCGACGGCTCAGGACGTGGAACACGCCGCGGACAAAGACGTTGACGTCGCCCAGCTCGCGTGAGAGGGCCATGACGGCCCCCTCCTGCGTGGCATCGAGCGCCCGGAACGTCAGGCGCTGCATGTCGGCATTCGCTGCTCCGGCGGCTGCCACCGCCGCCCGGGAGACATCAATACCCACCACGGACGGGAAGACCTCGGTCAGTCTCCGCGAGATCGATCCGTGGCCGCAACCGATGTCGACGACGGGAAGGGCGGTATTCAGTCTGCCGGCGGCCAGCTCAAGATGCCGGTCGGTTTCCTCGCCCCGGGCCGCATTCCAGATGACGGGTTCGCTGAGGGAGCCTTCCGAAATGCCGAGCCAGAACGCATCCCAAAGCCTGTCCGGGTGCCGGGGGACACGGAAGGACAACGCCGCAACCCGGGCGGTCAGGCGGACATTATCCGCGGCCCGGCGCAGGCCGCCGGAGCGGACCGTTCCGCTCATGCACCCGCCCCGCCCGCGACGCCCGCGACGCCCGCGCCGCTCAACAAGGCGGTCATACCTGCCGCCGGCAGGGGCCGGCTGAAGAAATAGCCCTGGCCAAATTCGCAGTTCAACCGGCGCAGATTCTCCGCCTGCTCAGGGTGTTCGATGCCCTCTGCCACGGCGCCGAGTCCGGCGGAATGGATAAGTTGCAGGATGGCCGCGACAAACCCCTCCTGCTGGCGGTCCGTGGCCACGGCATCGATGAGGGACTTGTCGATCTTGGCTCGTTCGGCCGGAAGGGCGCGCAGGTAGCTGATGGACGAATAGCCCGTGCCGAAGTCGTCGATTTCGATCGCAACGCCCAGTTCATTGAGGGACTTCATGGTGGCCGCGACTTCCGGGCCGCCGCGCATGATGGCCGTCTCCGTGATCTCGATGGCGATGTCAGTGGGGTCCACGCGGTGCTGCGCCAGGAGCCCCTGGACATAGGGGGCCAGATCGACATGGTGGAGGTCGGCCGGTGAGAGATTGATGTGGGTGCTGAAGCTGGCCGGAAGCCCGGGCCCGTCCTTCCAGCGGCCGGTCTGCGCGATGGCGTTCCGGAGGACCCAGTGGCCGATTTCCACCGTAAGTCCGGCTTCATCGGCGGCGTCCAGGAAGGATTCGGGTGAGAGCAGTCCCAGAGCCGGATGGCGCCAGCGGATCAGGGCCTCTGCCCCTGCGATCCCGCCGCTGCGAAGATCCACGATCGGCTGGTAGTGGAGTTCGAGCTCGTCGGAGGCCACCGCCGTCCTGAGCTCCGACACCAGATGGACCCGCTCTTTGGCCGCTTCATGCATGGCTTTCGAATAGACCAGGAGGCTGTCCCTGCCGAGCTTCTTTGCCTCGTGCATCGCGATGTTGGCGTCCCGGATGAGTTCCTCGCCGCCCAGCCCCTGTTCGCCCAGCCGCACGCCTGTTCCCGCCGTCAGCGCGACGGCGATGCCGCCGGCAACGATCCTGTCCTTCAGCGTCTCGCTCAGCCGGGAGGCGATCTGCACTATGGCCTCGGGCTCATGGTCCACCACAAGGACGGCGAACTCGTCGCCGCTGAGCCGGGCAATGACATGCGGCGGCCCCACCACGGCGCTGAGCCGGAGGGCAGCCTCCTTGAGGACGGCGTCCCCCGCGGCATGGCCCAGGCTGTCGTTGATCAGGCGGAACGAGTCGAGGTCCAGAAGGATAAGGCCGGGCCGGCTTCCTCCGGCGCCCACGGCTTCAGCGACTTTTTCGCGCAGCAGTGAGGGGCTTGCCAGCCCGGTGAGCTCGTCAGTATTAATGACCCGCCGCAGTTCCGCCTTGGCCGCCTCCAGCAGGGCAGTGCGTTCGGTCACGCGTTCTTCCAGGCTCTCGTACATGCTCTGGAGCTCTTCCGCGAGCAGGTTGATGCCTGTGGTTACGGCGTCGATACCGTCCCGGGCCGGCGAAACTTGCAGGCGGTTCGAGAGGTCGCCCGACGATAGTAAGACAATGCCGTCCACGAGTTCCTCGAGGCGGCGGTCGTCCTCAGATCCCGTCATCGCCGTGCGTGGCCAGCCAGCGGATCGCCTCGTCGTTGCTGGTGAAGAATCTCGTGGGCACGGGGGCGGAGTTGACGCCCAGGAAGAAGTTGGCGAGGACCCGGTCAACAGCCGACGTCCCCAGCAGCGCGATTGCCGATGCGTCGCAGCGTTGGGAAAAGACGGTGCGCGCGGCCCGGCTGACGGATTCCGTGGTGGCCATGTCGATCAGCAGCGGCGTCGGCCGCCCTCCGCACAATTCGTTGACGCGGTCCATGGCCCGCTGGGCGTCCGGCGCGTCGATCACGACGCCCCGGGCCCAGACAAGGCGCAGGAAGCCGTTGGCGTCGAAGTCAAGGGAAGCGATGTCGGCGCCGCCCGGGCTGTCAAAATCCATGTCTGGCACCAGCAATCCTGTTTCCGGCTCAAAGGGTCCACTCAAGATGAGACTAACCCACCGAGCGGCCCCGGCGAACCAGGGACAGGCGGTGACCTCAGCCGCTGACCTCAGCCGGTGCAATCACCAGGTGACCTCAGACGGCGGTGCGGGCCAGTTTCCGGATCACGGAGTTCTTCCGCGCCGTGATGAGCATATCCATGGTCAGCACGAGGAGCGCCAGCCACACGACGCCGAAACCGATCCAGCGGTCCGGGGTCATAGCTTCCTTGAAGACGGTGAGGGCCACTATGAACTGCAGTACAGGGGCGAAGTACTGCAGCAGGCCGATCGTTGTCATGGGCAGGCGGCGGGCGGAAGCGCCGAAGAACAGCAGGGGCACGGCCGTGATGATGCCGGACGCCGCCAGCAGCCAGAAGTGCCCGGCCCCGTTGGTCCCCAGGGTGTCTGTTCCGCTGGCGGCGAGGACGATCATGGTGGCCGTAGCGAGCGGCGCCAGCACGATGGTCTCAACCGAGAGGCTCGTGACCGCGTCCGCCCGGGGCCCCACGCGCTTCTTGACGAAGCCGTACAGCCCAAAGCTCAGGGCCAAGGTGAGCGCGATCCAGGGAAGTTTCCCATAGGAGACCGTCAGCACGCCGACAGCGATGAAGCCGATGACGACCGCTGCCCACTGGAGCGGCCGGAGCTTTTCCTTGAGGACAACCACGCCCAGCAAAACGGAGACCAGGGGGTTGATGAAGTAGCCGAGCGAGGCCTCCACGGCCTGTCCGGTGGTCACGCCGTAGGTGTAGGTCAGCCAGTTCACCGCTATCAGCCCGGCGGCGGTGGACAGCGGCCCGATCACTGAACGGTTCCGGAACGCGGTCCCGAGCACCCGCCATGAGCGCGTGACCGTGACCAGCAGGACGCAGAACAGCAGGGACCAGACCACCCGGTTGGCCACAATCTCGACGGCGCCGGCCGGGTGCAGCACGAAGAAGTACAGGGGAAGCAGACCCCAGAGGCCGTAGGCGCCGATCCCGAACAGGATCCCTGCCGTCGTCTCCTGGTCCACGGCTTTGAGGGCGGACGGCGGCCGGGGCGAGGCGCCTCCGGCGGGTGCCGGGGCGCTCGGGGCGGTCAGCGGGGCTGGGGACAGGGATCCGTCGGGTTTAGGCACAAGATCAATAACACCACCCCGCGGGCCCCTATTCCTGCCATTGGGACGGCGCCGGTGGCCCGGATCCCTGCGATCTCAGTCACGGCGGGCCCCACGTGATCCTGCGGACATTTAGAATAAGGGACTGTGCGCTGCATGTAGTGGCGCAGCCGCCAAGATCCAGAAGGGCTCCCGGTGTCCAACTCGGCAGAATCGACGTCCCCGCGTCAGTCCAAACGACCCCTCCGCGTCGCGATCGTCGGCGCCGGACCGGCCGGCGTCTACGCCGCGGACATCCTGACGAAATCCAATGAGGTCAAGGACGGCGATTTCGAGGTCAGCATCGATCTTTTCGAGGCGTACCCTGCCCCGTACGGGCTGATCCGCTACGGCGTGGCGCCGGACCACCCCCGGATCAAGGGGATCGTCAACGCTTTGCACAAGGTCCTGGACCGGGGCGATATCCGGTTCCTGGGCAACGTGACCTACGGCCGCGACCTGAGCCTGCATGACTTCCGGGCCTTTTATGACGCCGTGATTTTCTCTACCGGCGCCATCAAGGACGCGGACCTGGACATTCCGGGGATCGGCCTTAAGGGCTCCTTCGGCGGTGCGGACTTCGTCTCCTGGTACGACGGCCACCCGGATGTCTCCCGCGACTGGCCTCTGGAGGCCAAGGAAATCGCCGTGATCGGCAACGGCAACGTCGCCCTGGACGTGGCCCGCATGCTCGCCAAGCACGCCGACGAACTGCTGGCCACGGAGATCCCGGACAACGTCTACCAGGCGCTCAAGGGTTCCCCGGTCACGGATGTGCATGTGTTCGGCCGCCGCGGGCCGGCCCAGGTGAAGTTCACCCCGCTGGAGCTGCGCGAACTCAGCCATGCCAAGGACGTGGACATCGTGCTGTATCCGGAAGACTTCGAATTTGATGAAGCCTCCGACGAGGCCATCCGCAGCAACAACCAGACCAGGACCATGGTCAACACCCTCACCAACTGGCTGGTAGAGGAACATGCCGAGGCCGAGGTCCCGTCCTCCCGGCGGCTGCACCTGCACTTCCTGCACAGCCCCGTCGAGATCTACGACGCCGAGGGGAGCACGTCCGGTCCGGGCAAGGTCGCCGGGATCAAGTTCGAACGCATGCAGCTCGACGGTACCGGCAACGTCAAGGGCACGGGGGAGTTCCTCGACTACCCGGTCCAGGCCGTCTACCGTGCGATCGGCTACCATGGCTCGCCCCTGGATGAGCTGGAGTATGACGCCCGCCGCGGTGTCGTTCCGAATGAGGGCGGCCGCGTCCTCGACGCCGCGGGTAGCCCGGTCCCCGGCATCTACGCCACCGGCTGGATCAAGCGCGGGCCCGTGGGGCTGATCGGCCACACGAAGGGCGACGCGCTGGAGACCATCGGATTCCTGCTGGAGGACCGGCTGACACTGCCTCCGGCGCAGAACCCGGACCCGCAGGCCATCATCGACCTGCTCGAAGAGCGCGGGATCGATTACACCACGTGGGAAGGATGGATCAAGCTTGACGCCCATGAGCTCGCCCTCGGCGCGGAGTGGACTGCGGCCGGCGACGGCAACGGCGTCGAGCGGGAGCGCATCAAGGTTGTGCCACGCGAGGACATGGTCGAGATTTCCCGCGGCGAACCTGCGCCGTAGCTGAAGCACCGTAGCTGAAGCCGGCCGGCAGTGCCAGGTCAGCGTTAGGCGGCCGCCCGCCTGCCACCTAAGGGCAGCCGGACGATCCGTTTCCAAACTCGCTGCACGGAACTAGACTTGGCCGGACGAGGTTGCCACCGGCAGGCCGCCGCGCCCTTCCGGTGGGAGTTCAATGAGGAATGCGATCCATCCGGCAGCACTGTTACCGCCAGCAGGCGGGGTCACCGCAGCGCTGCGCCAAAAGTATGCCAGCGCGGGCCACGAACAGCTCGGGTGCGCGGACTTCCCCGGCTCGCAGCAGCTGTCAGGGCTCAGCAGCCTGATCCAGGAGTCGTGGCGGCGCTCCGCGCAGCTGCACGCCAATCCGGACAACCCGGAGGCTCCGCTGGCCATGGACCGCGACGAGCTCGAGGAATACCGGCGGCAGCATCCCCTGGCCGCGATTATGCCCGTGATCCACAAGCTCCTGGTCCTGCCCAGCCTCGACAACGGGATGCTGGTGGCGGTAGGGGACGAAGTGGGCCGGCTGCTCTGGGTGGAGGGCGACGTCGCCCTGCAGCGCCGGGCCGAGGGCATGATGTTCGTCCCGGGGGCAGACTGGTCCGAGGCGACCGTGGGCACCAGCGCCCCGGGCACCGCCCTGGCCCTGGGCCGCGGTATCCAGATCGCGGGTGCCGAACACTACAAACGATCCGTCCACCCGTGGAGCTGCACGGCCGTGCCGTTCCACGACCCGGATTCCGGCGCGCTGCTCGGCGTCGTGGACATCACTGGAACGGAATCCGCGGTGGCACCGCACACCCTATCCCTCGTGGAAGCCACCGTTGCCGCTGCCCAGGCCCATCTGCGCGTGGAGCGACTGCAACTGGCCGCGGCGCGGCAGGCCTCCCCGGCCCGGCGCCGGAGCCCGGCATCCGCCGCAAAGTCCAGCCCGCAGAAGGGAACCGGCAGCCTCTACCGCAACAGCCTGCAACTGCTGGGCCGCGACCAGGCCCTGCTCAGCATCGACGGCCGCACCGTCTGCCTGTCCGCCCGGCACAGCGAGATCCTGGCCCTGCTCAGCACCCATCCCGCAGGGCTGAACGCCGAGGAGCTCTGCACCCTGCTGTACCCGGGCGAGGCCTCCACCATGACGCTGAGGGCCGAGATGGTGCGGCTGCGCAAAGTCCTCCAACAGCTCAGCCCTGATGCGGTCCCGGAGTCGCGGCCCTACCGCCTGCCGCTGGACGTGGTTCCGGATTCGGGCCAGGTCCTGGACTGCCTGCAGCGCGGCGCACACCGGATAGCGCTGGAAATCTACCGGGGAGCCGTCCTGCCTCGTTCCGAGGCCCCCGGCATCGCCGAACTGCGGACCCGGGTCTCTTCGCTGCTCCGGGAAGCGGTGCTGACCGGCGGCAGCGCCGAGTCGCTCCTGCGGTACGCCGGGCTTCCCGAGGCGAGGGACGACGTCGGGGTCCGGCTCGCGGCGCTGAAACTGCTGCCGCCCCGCTCGCCCAAACGGGCCGCAATCGTCGCTGATCTGGAACGGCTCGAAGCCGAATTCGGCGCCTGAGCCGGCATGCACCGCTCGGGTGATCCGGCTCACGCTGTTGCAACCCGCTCGCAACCTCCCTGCTCCTAGGCTGGAGCCAGCGGCGGCCGCAGAACACCTGGCCGCTCCCGCCATCCACCCTGCACAGCAAAGGAGCTAGCAATGACTGTCTACGCACAGCCCGGTACCGAGGGCTCGAAGGTCACCTTCAAGGACCGCTACGAAAACTGGATCGGCGGCGAATGGGTTGCCCCGGTCAAGGGCCAGTACTTCGAAAACATCACCCCGGTGACCGGCAAAGCCTTCTGCGAGGTAGCCCGCGGCACGGCCGAGGACATAGAGCTGGCCCTGGACGCCGCACACAAGGTTGCTCCCTCCTGGGGCAAGACTTCCGTGGCCGAGCGCGCCGCCATCCTGAACAAGATTGCTGACCGCATCGACGAGAACCTGGAGATGCTCGCCGTCGCCGAATCCTGGGACAACGGCAAGCCGATCCGCGAAACCCTCAACGCCGACATCCCGCTCGCCGCGGACCACTTCCGCTACTTCGCCTCCGCGGTCCGCGCCCAGGAAGGCCGGCTGTCCCAGCTCGACGAGGACACCACCGCCTACCACTACCACGAGCCGCTCGGCGTTGTCGGCCAGATCATCCCCTGGAACTTCCCGATCCTGATGGCCGTCTGGAAGCTCGCCCCGGCACTCGCCGCCGGCAACGCCGTCGTCCTCAAGCCGGCCGAGCAGACCCCGTCCTCGATCCTGGTCCTGATGGAACTCATCGGCGACCTGCTGCCGGCCGGCGTCCTGAACGTCGTCAACGGCTTCGGCGTCGAGGCCGGCAAGCCGCTGGCCTCCAGCCCCCGGATCCGCAAGATCGCGTTCACCGGCGAAACCTCCACCGGCCGCCTGATCAGCCAGTACGCCAGCCAGAACCTGATTCCGGTGACGCTGGAACTGGGCGGCAAGAGCCCCAACATCTTCTTCAACGATGTCGCCGACGCCAACGACGCTTTCTACGACAAGGCACAGGAAGGCTTCACGCTCTTCGCCTTCAACCAGGGCGAAGTCTGCACCTGCCCCTCCCGCGCCCTCGTCCAGGAAGACATCTACGACTCCTTCATGGCCGACGCCGTGGCCCGGGTCGAGAAGATCATCCAGGGCAACCCGCTGGACACCGAAACCCAGCTTGGGGCCCAGGCCTCCAACGACCAGCTGGAAAAGATCCTCTCCTACATCGACATCGGCAAGCAGGAGGGCGCCAAAATCCTCACCGGCGGCGCCCGGGCCGAAATGCCCGGAGACCTGGCCGGCGGCTACTACGTCCAGCCGACCATCTTCGAAGGCCACAACAAGATGCGGATCTTCCAGGAGGAAATCTTCGGCCCGGTGGTGTCCGTGACGCGCTTCAGCGACTACAACGACGCGATGGGCATTGCCAACGACACCCTGTACGGCCTCGGCGCCGGCGTCTGGTCCCGTAACGGCAACGTCGCCTACCGCGCCGGCCGTGAGATCCAGGCCGGTCGCGTGTGGGTGAACAACTACCACGCATACCCGGCAGGCGCTGCGTTCGGCGGCTACAAGTCCTCCGGCATCGGACGTGAGAACCACGCGATGATGCTGGACCACTACCAGCAGACCAAGAACCTCCTGGTCAGCTACAACGAGAACAAGCTCGGCTTCTTCTAAGCCGCACCAAACCCGGGCGGGGCGGATCACGATGGATCCGCCCCGCCTGCCGTTTTCCACCGGCACCCAACGACCCCAGGAGAAGCCCCGATGCCACAGACCAAACTCGACGCCGCCGTGACCGTTCCCGGGGAGGACTTCTCCCGGGTGGCGCTCACACCCGAGGCGATTGGATTGCTGCGCAAACTGTGGCTCCAGCACGGCCCGCTCATGTTCCACCAGTCCGGGGGGTGCTGCGATGGCTCCTCGCCGATGTGCTATCCGGCAGGGGAGTTCATCACGGGGGACTCGGATGTGCTGCTCGGCCTGTTCGATATTTCCGACGGACTGCAGCCCCAGCCGCTGGAGTTCTGGATGTCCAGGGAGCAGTTCAACTACTGGAGCCACACGCACCTGACGGTGGACGTGGTCCCGGGCCGGGGAAGCGGCTTCTCGGTCGAGGCGCCCGAAGGCAAGCGGTTCCTGATCCGGTCCAGGCTCATGGACTGGCCGGTCTAGGCAGGGTGCCGGGCCGATGCGGAGCCGTGCAGGAAGTCCTGCGCAGCCTCGCATTAGGTCTCATTATGTGAGACAAAAATGGCCGTCCTGTGGATGGACACTACGATGGATAGGTCTGTTTCCAACAAGTTACCGAGATTGTGGACTTTCCTATGAACTTATTCCGGACCAAATCTATCGAGCAGTCCATGTCTGACGCCGAAGAACCCGGACGCAAGCTCAAGCGGTCGTTGAGCAGCTGGGACCTCATGATCATGGGCGTCGCCGTTGCTGTCGGCGCCGGTATCTTCTCTGTCGGCGCCAAGGCCGCCGCGAATTTCGCCGGCCCGGCAGTGACCATTTCCTTCGCCATCGCCGCCGTCACCTGCGCGCTCGCCATCATGTGCTACGCCGAGTTTGCCACAGCGATCCCCGTGGCCGGTTCCGCCTACGTCTTCACCTACGCCACGATGGGCGAACTGCTGGCCTGGATCATCGGCTGGAACCTGATCCTTGAGCTGTTCACAGCCGGCGCGGTGATCGCCAAGTACTGGGGCATCTACCTCAGCAAGGTGTTCGCGCTGATGGGAGTGGACATTCCACCGTCGATCTCCCTCGGCGGCGTGGACCTCTACTGGGGCGCCTTCCTCATCGTCGCCGTATTCACCGTGCTGCTGGTGCTCGGCACCAAGCTCTCCGCCCGGGTCGGCAACGTCTTCACGCTGATCAAGATCGCCGTGGTCCTCTTCGTCATTGTTGTCGGCTTCAGCTACATGAAGGCCGAGAACTTCGCGCCGTTCGTGCCCACCTCGGTGCCCACCGGCGGTACCGGAACCGCCGACGTCCTCAAGCAGTCCTTCTTCGGCTTCCTCACCGGGGCCGCTCCCGCGCAGTACGGCACGATGGGCATCTTCGCCGGCGCCGCCCTGGTCTTCTTCGCCTTCATCGGCTTCGACGTCGTCGCCACCTCGGCCGAAGAAGTCAAGAACCCGCAAAAGACGCTGCCCCGCGGCATCTTCGGGGGCCTGGCAATCGTCACAGTGCTCTACATCCTGGTCTCGCTTGCGCTGACCGGCATGGTGTCCTACACCAAGCTGGCCGAAGCCGAGAACCCGACGCTGACCACCGCCTTCGAAGCCGTGGGAAACACCGACGCCGCGAAGGTCATCGCCTTCGGCTCGCTCGTAGGCCTCACCACCGTGATCATGGTGCTCCTCATGGGCCTCTCCCGCGTGGTGCTGGCCATGAGCCGCGACGGGCTGCTGCCGCGCTCGCTGTCCAAGACCAGCACCATCCGCGCGACGCCGGTCCGCCTGCAGATCATCTGCGGTGCCGCCGTGGCGGTTGTCGCGGGGCTGACCAAGGTGGACCTGCTCGAGGAAATGATCAACATCGGCACGCTGTCCGCGTTCGTCATGGTCAGCCTGGGCATCCTGGTGCTGCGGAAGAAGCGCCCGGACCTGAAACCGGCATTCCGCGTCCCGTTCGGCAAAGTACTCCCGGTTGTCTCGGCAGTTCTCTGCCTCTACCTCATGACGAACCTTGCCGTCGAGACATGGATCTTCTTCGCAGGCTGGCTCGTCATCGGCGTTATCATCTACTTCTCCTACGGTCAGCGCCACTCCCGCCTGAATGAAAAGTTCGCCGGGGCCAGGGCTTCTGTGGACGGCACTGGCGGCAAGCGCGGGGACGACGCCATGGAGCCTGCGGCGGCGGACAACGACGAGGACGCATTCATCCGCTCCTGAATCTGAAACAACCGATTCCGGCGTTTTGGCGGGATCCTGCAGGAGCAGACCGACGCTGCCGCTCCTTATGATGGACCCATGGCACGACCGGCACGACCGGAACGCAAATCAGAGTTGCTGAGCGCGATTCTGGACTACCTCATGGACAAGACGCTGGCGGAGCTGACCTTCCGGAGCCTGGCGGAGGGCCTCGGCGTGAGCAGCTACGTGCTGGTGTACCACTTCGGCCATCGGGAACAGCTGGTGAATGAGATCATCCGCTCGATCGAATCCCGGCTGGACAGCATCCGCGCCACTGACGTCCGCGATATTGACAGGGAGGCCTGGGGAGCTTTCCTACTGGAGTCGTGGCGGTGGACCATGGCGCAGCGCAACCGCCACCTGGCGCGGCTCGAATTCGAGGCCACGGCCCAGGACGTCGTGGCGGCCGCCCCGCGCGGAACCGGGCAGGCGCACTTCCGGATGCTGCATGAGAAGGCCTGCAACTGGCTGATGATCCAGGGTGTCCGCGAGGAGTTCGCGGACACCGATGCCCGGCTCTTCACCGCAGCTTTCTATGGACTGCAGTTCGACTTCGTCGTCAACAACAAGCCCGAGGAAGCCAGTAAGGCGTTCGATCTGATGATGCTGGTCTTCTTCAACAACCTCGACCGGCGCCTTGCCGCGGACGGCCAGCACCCCTGACCCGCCTCACGGGGGTGCGTAGCGGCCGATCCACTCCACGAGGGGCCGCAGCTCTTCCCAGCGCCGCCCCACTTCATCTGCTGCCCCGGGCGTCGCGAGCCAGTCGGGCTGGCCCACGTTCACGCCGGCCGTGATGGATTTGTGTTTGAGCAGTTCTGCCCGCGGATGGTCTTTGTCGAAGCCCCGGGGGACGGTCTTCAAACTATCGCCCTCCACCGCGAAGCCGGCAGCCTCAACCCCTTGCACGATGGCCTGCAACGCCTCGCCACTGGCCGGGGAATCGACTGCGACGCGGTAACGCGCCACCTGGGCCGGCGTGTGGGCGTGGCAGCCGCCGCCGATCAGAAGGCCGTCCGCACTGAGCTGGAGATAGAAGCCCACGCCTTCCGCAACCGACGCAAAGGCGCCCTGGGCAGTCTTGTAGGGGGACTTGTCCGGCGAGAACCGGATGTCCCTGTTCGGGCGGAACAGTTTGGGCTCGCCGAAGCGCGGCTCCAGCTCGGCAAGCAGCAGGGTGAGCGGCACCTTGACGGCGTCGTCGTAGGTGGCCTTGTGATCCAGCCACCATTGACGGTTGTTGTTCTCTTCAAGGTCGGAATAGAACCGGAAGGCGGCATCCGGAATGCCTGCGAATGAGGTCATGCCTGAATCCTAGGGACGCAGGAGTTCCCTTGGCGAGTGGCGGGGAGCCTATGTGGAAAACGACAGAACGCCCCGCCACGGTGAACCGTGACGGGGCGTTCCGGCAGCCAGCCTGAGCGGCCGGGCCCTGCAGGCCTGGTCGGTCTGCGCGAAGGCCGAACAGCCGGCCTAAGTGAAGGCCGAACAGCCAGCCCCCAAGGACAGGCCGCTCGGAAGCAGGGCGACTAGATCTTGTTGGCGGCCTCGGCGTCGGACTCGAGCTGGCCGGCACCCAGGTTGGCGCGCAGCTTGGCGCCGAATTCGGCGTCGACGTTGGTCCAGTACTGGATGGCGCGTTCCTTGATGCTGGCGTTCTTGACGCCGCTGACGGCACCGGTGACGGTGTCCAGCAGGCGGGCCTTCTCGCCGTCGTTGTACACCTCGCGGTACAAAGTGCCGGCCTGGCCGAAGTCGCCGTCCTCAGCGTGCAGGGAGTGCGCGGAGAGCGTCAGTTCGCCGTCGTTCTCCCAGCCGCCGCCTGCAACACCGGGCTCCACGGCAGCCGGGCCGCCGAAGGAGTTGGGCGCGTACACGGGGACGGACGGGGCGTTGAAGTGGAAGCGCCCCTGGCCGTCGTGGCTGTAGTTGTTGACCTGGCTCTGCGGCAGGTTCACCGGGAGCTGGGCGTGGTTGGTCCCGACGCGGTAGCGGTGGGCGTCCGCGTAGGAGAAGATGCGGGCCTGCAGCATCTTGTCCGGGGAGGCGGCGATACCGGGCACGAAGTTCGACGGCGCAAACGTGGCCTGCTCGATCTGCGCGAAGTAGTTCTCCGGGTTCTTGTTCAGCTCCATGGTGCCGACCTTGATCAGCGGGTAGTCGCTGTGCGGCCAGACCTTGGTGAGGTCGAACGGGTTGAAGCGGTACGTCTTGGCGTCCTCATACGGCATGACCTGGACGTGCAGGTCCCAGGACGGGAAGTTGCCGGCGGCAATGTTCTCCTGGAGGTCGCGGATGTAGAAGTCGCCGTCCGCGCCGGCCAGTGCCTCGGCCTGATCGCCGGTCATGGACTTGACGCCCTGGTTGGACTTGAAGTGGTACTTGACCCAGAAGCGCTCGCCCTCGGCATTGATCCACTGGTAAGTGTGCGAGCCGTAGCCCTGCATTTCACGCCAGGACGCCGGCAGGCCACGGTCGCCCATAAGCCATGTGACCTGGTGGGCGGACTCGGGGGACAGAGTCCAGAAGTCCCACTGCATGTCGGCGTCACGCAGGTGGGTGCCCGGGAGGCGCTTTTGCGAGTGGATGAAGTCCGGGAACTTGATGCCGTCGCGGATGAAGAACACCGGAGTGTTGTTTCCGACGAGGTCGTAGTTACCCTCCGTGGTGTAGAACTTCACGGCGAAACCGCGGGGGTCACGCAAAGTGTCGGCCGAGCCTGCCTCGCCGGCGACTGAGGAGAACCGGATGAGCATGTCCGTTTCGGTACCCGGCTGGAACAGCGCGGCCTTGGTGTACTTCGAGACATCCTCGGAGGTCTTGAAGGTACCGAACGCGCCGCCGCCCTTGGCATGCACCACACGCTCCGGCACACGCTCGCGGTTGAACTGGGCAAGCTTTTCGATCAGGTAGTGGTCGGTCAGGACGATGGCGCCGTCAGCGCCAACCGTCTGGGAGTGCGCGTCGGATGTGACCGGGGCGCCCGACTGCGTCGTTGAGCGGGCAGGCATGGACACGGCGGGTGAGATGGGCGCAGAAATGTTCGCTGTCATCGTTCTCCTTGGGTTGGGTTTCTTAGTTTCGTTCGGAGGGAAGTTGTTGGGTGTGCTGGCAGTCCTGGCAGATGCCCTGGTACATGACGTCCGCGATCTGGATGGTCATCGGCCTGGCATTCTCGTCCCAGTGCGGGGTGAGGCAGGGGGCGTGGCCGACTGCGCATTCGACGTCCTCGACCCGGCCGCAGCTGATGCAGACGGCGTGGTGGTGGTTGTCTCCCACCCGCGTTTCATACAGGGCGGGGGAGTGCGGGGGCTCGAACCGGCGGAGCATCTGCAGTTCGGTGAGGTCGCCCAGGACCACGTAGACGGACTGGGCGGTCAGCTCGGGCAGTTCCTGCCGGGCGGCGGCCAGAATGGCCTCTGCCGGGGAATGCGGGTGGTGTTCGACGGCGGCCAGCACCGCCAGGCGCTGTTTCGTCACCCGGCGCCCGTGGGCATGCAGGGCGGTGGCCCATGCTTCGTGGGTGCCCGGCGAATCCGTCATGCCCCCATTCAAGCACTTATTGTGATCAGTTCACAATAAGGTAACACTAAGTGCGTCTGCCCACGTCACAGGGCTCGGCCCGCTCGCCGCTAGAGTTGCCGGGTGGGGAAATTTCTGGCGGACATCACGCCGTTGCGCGAAAGTCCGGCCTTCCGCCGGCTGCTGCTGGGGTCAGCGGTCTCGGCCCTGGGCAGCCAGCTGACCCTCGTGGCCGTGAGCCTGGAAGTGTACCGGCTGACCCAGGACAGCCTCTACGTGGGCCTGCTCAGCATCTTCGCCCTGGTTCCGCTGGTGTTCGGCGGCCTCCTCGGCGGATCCATCGCGGACGCCCATGACCGCCGGAAGGTGGCACTGCTTGCTACGTCCGTGCTCTGGGTGACCACCGCCTGCCTGGCCCTGCAGTCGTGGCTGCACCTGGGCAATGTGTGGTTCCTTTATTTGCTTGTGGCCGTGCAAAGCGGGGCCCAGGCCATCAACCAGCCGGCCCGCAGCGCGATCATCCCCGTGCTGGTCCGCAAGGAATTGCTGCCAGCAGCCAACGCCCTGAACATGATGAGCTTCGGGCTGACCATGACCGCCGGGCCGCTGCTGGCCGGCGTGCTCGTGGCCTGGATCGGCTTCGGCTGGACGTACACGATCGACGTCGTGAGCTTCGCGTTCGCCGTCTGGGCGCTCCTGAAGCTGCCGCCCATGCCGCCTGGTCAGCACGCGCGCCCGGCGGGGCTGCGTTCCGTCGTCGAGGGCTTCCGTTTTCTCGGCACCCGGCCGAACCTGCGGATGACCTTCATCATCGACCTCGTGGCCATGATCTTCGCGCAGCCCCGGGCGCTCCTGCCCGCGATCGGCGCACTGATGATCGGCGGCGGGGAGGCCACTGTAGGCATCCTGCTGGCCTCCACGGCCGTCGGCGCATTCCTGGCCGGGCTGTTCTCCGGGCCCTTGGGCGCCGTCTGCCGCCAGGGTGCCGCGGTGGTGTGGTCCGTGATGGGCTGGGGTGCCTCGATTGCCGGCTTTGGCCTGGTGGTGGTCCTTGCCGGCCTCTCCGGCGGCGGCGGAGCCACGCTGTGGCTGCTGCCGGCCGCCCTTTGCTGCGCGCTCGCGGGCATCGCCGATTCCGTCAGCGCCGTTTTCCGGACCACCATTCTGCAGTCCTCCACCCCGGACCACCTGCGCGGACGGCTGCAGGGTGTATTCGTGGTCGTGGTGGCCGGGGGCCCGCGGATCGGGGACATGCTTGCGGGCGGTGCAACTAAACTTTTGAGTGAGGGCTGGGTCCTGCTGGTGGGCGGGCTGCTGTGCGTCGCGGTGGCGTGGACGGTTGCACACCTGCAGTCGGGCTTCCTGCAGTATGACGCGCGGAACCCGGTCCCCTGACGGTTCGTTTCCTTATTGAATGATCCCGGACAACCGTGCCCGGGAGAATGGCCTGGGAGGAACAGTGCATCAGCATCACAACGGACTGAAAACCGCGGCCCTTTTCGGGGTGCTGTGGGCGGTGTTGCTTGCCTTGGGTGCGCTGATCGGAGCGAGCACGCGCAGCGTGGCCCCCATCTGGATCATGGCCCTGGTCGGGGTGGGCACCACGGCGTATGGGTACTGGAACAGCGACAAGATCGCCATCCGGTCCATGCAGGCCTACCCGGTGACGGAGGCCGAGGTGCCGCAGCTGTACCAGATCGTCCGGGAACTCTCCGTCCGGGCCAACCAGCCGATGCCGCGGATCTACCTCTCGCCCACCATGGCCCCGAACGCCTTTGCTACCGGCCGGAACCCGCAAAACGCTGCGGTGTGCTGCACCGAAGGCATCCTCCGGCTCCTCGACGCCCGCGAACTCCGGGGCGTGCTGGGGCACGAGCTCATGCACGTCTACAACCGGGACATCCTGACGTCCTCGGTGGCGGCCGCCGTCGCCGGTGTGATCACGTCGGTGGGGCAGATGCTGCTGTTCTTCGGCGGCGGTGACCGGCGCAACGGAAATCCGTTGGCCATGATTGCTATGGCGTTGCTGGCACCGTTTGCCGCGTCGCTGATCCAGATGGCCATCTCCCGCACCCGGGAGTTCGACGCCGACGAGGACGGTTCGTCACTCACCGGCGATCCGCTGGCGCTCGCCTCAGCCCTGCGCAAGATCGAGCAGGGCGTGCAGCTGGCGCCACTGCCCCAGGACCAGAGGCTCGTGAACGCCTCGCACCTGATGATTGCCAACCCGTTCCGCGGCGGCGCCATGGTCAAGCTGTTTTCGACACACCCGCCGATGAGTGATCGGATCGGCCGCCTGGAGCGCATGGCGGGCCGGCCGCTGCTCTAGCCATTGTGCGACGCGCAAATAGGCTGGCGACGCGCAAATGGGCTGGCGCACTCGGTATTCCGGTGTCGCTAGCGCATTTGCGCGTCGAGGGAAATTTTGCGTGTCGCCCGGTGCTTAGCTGCGGAAGTTCACGAATTGCAGATCGGCTTCGTCGAAGCCCTTCAGGATGTTCATCGTCTCCTGCAGGTCATCGCGGGACTTGGACGTCACGCGCAGCTCGTCGCCCTGGATCTGGGACTTGACGGACTTGGGGGCCTCGTCGCGGATGAGCTTATTGATCTTCTTGGCCAAGTCCTGGGCGATGCCTTCCTTGATGGTGGCCTCGAGCCGGAACTCCTTGCCGGAAGCGTAGGGCTCGCCCGTGTCCAGGGACTTCAGCGAGATGCCGCGGCGGATGAGCTTTGACTGCAGTACGTCCAGGACGGCAAGCACGCGCTCTTCGGAGTTGGCCTTCATCAGGATCTTCTCGCCACTGAAGTCAACCTCTGCGCCTACGCCCTTGAAGTCGTAGCGCTGGACCAGTTCCTTCTGCGCCTGGTTCAGCGCGTTGGCGACTTCCTGCTTGTCTACCTTGCTGACGACGTCGAATGTGGATTCGCCTGCCATGAATGTCCTCCTGATGATTGCCGGGTGCCTGTTGAAAGGCCGAGATGTCTGCATTCCAGACTAGTACGGATGCCCATGATGTGAAGGCCGGCCGGGACAACCACGTTTCACAGTCCGCTCAAAGCTGAAGCAGGGCGGGAACGAAGCTTTGCCGGCCAGAGTTGCAGGGGTTGGAAGAGTTCTTCGAAAGGCACAGCTCATGCACCGCAACGCCGTCCACTACGTCACCCGCTCCACCGCCGCAGCCACTATGGCCGCGGCGGTGACCTCCGTGGCCGCAGCCGCGTTGGCAGGCTCCATCATCCTTAGCCCGGCCGCCGATGCGTCGGCCCGGATGGAAGGTGTCCACGCGGACCTGGCCCGCGCGGTGCAGCTTAACCAGGTCACAGAGGCGCAGGCGGCGCGGTTTGAAACGAAACTCGCCGGCCGCATCCTTGGAGAAGCCTGATATTCCGGGGTTTTTGGGCCGGTCGGGCGCCGATTCGATTCTTCGGCGGAAGTTCTGTAAAGTTGTCTTGCCCGCGGTTGCTGGAAGCGGAACGGACTGGAAACAGGCGTTCTGGCCAAAGAAGCCGCGAGTGATCTTCTTTTGAAGTTCGGCAGATTACCCGAGCGGCCAAAGGGGGCTGACTGTAAATCAGCTGGCAACGCCTACGGGGGTTCGAATCCCTCATCTGCCACCCTTGGAAAAGCCTCCGGAACCGACAGGTTCCGGAGGCTTTTTCTTTTGATCAGGCCTATGCGGTCTAGTCGAGGGGCAGTGTTATCGTCACGGACGTTCCCGAAGCGGACGACTCGATAGTCATGTGACCGCCGGCGACGTCCACAGCGAGGCGCATGAGGCGCAGGCCCATGCCGGAATGCCTGCCGCTGGTGGCTGACGCGATGTCGAACCCGCCGCCGTTGTCGCTCACTTTAAGCTGGACGGCGTGGCTGACGCAGCCCAGCCTGACCGTCACCGATGAGGCTTCCGTGAATTTGTAGATGTTGCTGAGGAGTTCCTGCGCCGCCCGATAGAGCAGCGTTGCGGACTGCCGGTCCACTTCCATTCCGTGGTGCGGAGTCTCGAAATGCACCGCTGTCCCGCGTTCCTGGAGGGGAAGGGTTATCCGGTGAATTGCGCCGGCCACGCCAAGAGCATGGAAATCGACCGGATGTGTATCAGTGAGAACCCCACGTACGGCGACCACTTCGTCGCTTAGTAGTGATTTCATAGTGCTACTGTGCGCGGGGGTCCTTGGCTTTTCCTTGTAGAATCCTTCCTGCCGTTCCCCCGGGTGGAAGGAGCGCGGGTCGGCCGACGCTCTCTTCCGCGCAGGGCCGCCGACGTAGTGACGCCGGCCGGTTGCGGAGGCCCCCGGAACCGGCGGCCGTTCGGTATAGTGCCCGTCATGGATGACACGTTGGACGGGAAGGCGATTCTGCACCGGTACCTGAGCACCCGGCGCGCCGACCTCCTGGGAAAGCTCGACGGGCTCGACGAGTACGACGCCCGCAGGCCGCTCACACCGACCGGAACCAACCTGCTGGGCCTGGTCAAACATGTGGCGAGCGTTGAACTGGGGTACTTCGGCGAGGTCTTCGGACGGCCCAGCAGCGTCGAGCTGCCGTGGCTGGCGGACGGGGCCGAGCCGGACGCCGACATGTGGGCAACTCCGGATGAGACGCGCGGGCAGATCATCGAGCTGCACCGGACGGCCGCAGCCCACAGCGACGCCACAATCGACGCCCTTCCGCTGGACGCGCCGGGTGAGGTTCCGTGGTGGCCGGAAGAGCGGCGGCACGTGAGCCTGCACCAGATTCTGGTGCACATGTGCGTTGAGACTGCCCATCACCTCGGACACGCCGACATCCTCCGCGAGCTGATCGACGGAACGGCCGGACAGCGTCCCGGCGATCCCAACCTCTCCCCGCGGAACCCGGCGGAGTGGGCCGGACATCGGGCCGCGATCGAGGCGGCTGCGCGTTCCGCGCAGTCGTCGGCCAGACGGACGTAGAGGACCCAGGGAACCTTAACCCGGCAAGACCGGCAAGACCGGCAAGGCCGGCGCGTTTCGTTCGGAGAATCTCCGCGTTTGCGCGGATGCCGGAGTAGGGTGGTGCCGTTCGCCGTCGAATCTGAGGAGCAAAAGTGAAGTCGTTTGCCTGTGGTGATGTAGTGCCCGGTTGCGAGGCCCGCTGGGTCTGCAGCACGGACGATGAAATCCTGGTCAACGTTGCCGCGCACGCCGCGTCGGCCCACGGACTGGTCGAGCTGCCCGCGGACCTCGTCCAGTCGGTCCATAAAGCCATCGTTCCGGTTAGTTGATTCCTGCGGCTGACGGCTCGCCTCCCGGCTCCGGCGCGTCCACGGCTCCGGACTGGGAAGAGCTCCTGGCGGCCGCCTGCCGCGGCGAAGGCCTGGCCGCGGCCTACCAGCCCATTGTCGACACCGCGCGCGGCACGGTTGTCGGGTACGAGGCACTTGCGCGGTTCCCCGGTTTCGCAGAGAAGAACCCGGAAGTGTGGTTCGCGGCCGCGCGCTCCCACGGGAAGGCTGCGGCGCTGGAAACGGCCGCCCTGCGGACCGCGCTCAGGCACCGGGCGACGCTGCCGGCCAATTGCTTCCTGACCCTGAACATCTCACCGGAACTGCTGTCCACGGAGAGCGTCCGGAGCGTGTGGCGGCAGGAAGGGTCCCTGGGCGGGCTGGTCATCGAACTGACCGAACAAACCCCGATTGACTCCTACCTGGAGCTCGAGCCGGACCTCAACCAGTTGCGCGCCGCCGGCGCGCTGATCGCCGTCGACGACGCCGGAGCCGGCTATGCGGGGTTGCGGCACCTGCTGGCCCTGCGGCCCTCGTTGATCAAGATTGACCGGGACCTCATCCAGGACGTCGACCGCGACGAAGCCAAGCGCGCCCTGGTCAGCATGCTCGGAACGTTTGCCAGCCGTGTTGACGCGTGGATCCTCGCGGAGGGCGTGGAGCGTGTGGAGGAGCTCGATGCCCTCGTTTCGCTCGGTGTTCCGCTGGTTCAAGGCTATTGCCTGGCGCGCCCGGGCCCGCCTTGGGCGCAACTCGATGTGGACCTGGCCCACCGGCTGGCCTCGCAGCGGCCCGTGGTCCACAAGACCGTTGTCCGGGACGTCCTGGAACCGGCGTCGACGGCCCACAGCGTAGCTGCGGCGGCGGAAGCATTCGCCGCAAACCCCGCTTTGCAGTCAATGGTGTTGATCGGCGACCATCTGCGGCCCATTTCGGTACTGGACGCGGACATGGCGTCCCTGGGCATGGTGAGCCCGGGGATGCGCGTGAACCTCGATACACCGATCAGCGAAGCGCTGGAGCGGTCGATGACGCGGGTCCGGGCCAGCCGGTTCGAGCCGCTGCTGGTGACGGACAACGCGGGCCGGTTCGCCGGCATCGCACGCATGGAGCGCATGATCACGGCGCTCACAGCTACCGGATAGCAGACCCCTCGCGCAAAAGCGCCTGCCACATGGATACTGGCGGATGAGCAAGATCAATGATCACCGGGCCGCACTGGCGCACCTGGATGACTGGATGCCCTACCTGAACGCCAACAGCGGGCTGCCGGGGCCACGCGGGAACCTGGAGCTTGTCGCTGCCTGCGGTGAGGAATCCGACGTCGCGCGAGCAGAAAAACTCATCGCCAGCGGCGATGAGTTCGCAACTGTGTGCGGTCTGGTGGCGCTCGGCCGGCACCTCGGGTCCGGCGATGACAGGTACGTCGATATGCTGCATTCACGGGCCGCTGATCCCCGTTGGCGGGTGCGGGAAGGCGTCGCCATGGCACTGCAGCGGGCGGGCGACGACGATCCGGAGAGAGCTTTCACGCTGGCCGATTCCTGGGCCCGCGACCCGGATCCGCTCGTACGGCGCGCCGCCGTCGCGGCCGTCTGCGAGCCGCGACTCCTGCGCAACCCGGCATACGCGCTCCGGGCGCTCGCCCTTCTGCGCGACGTGACGACGGATCTGGCAAATACACCTGACGTTGACCGCCGGTCGCCGCCGGTGCGCACACTCCGCCAGGCCCTCGGCTACGGGTGGAGCGTCGCCGTCGCGGCCCTCCCGGCCGAAGGCATGCCGATGTTCGCGCAGTTGGGCCGGAGCCCAGATCCCGATGTTGCCTGGATCGACCGGGAGAACCGCAAGAAGGCACGGCTCAAGCGGCTAGTGGACGGTCAGCCCTGACATTTCCGCCAGAACTGCCCCTGGATGCGGACTTTCCCAAGGGTTCAGCCCTGGCCGCCGAGGAGTTGGTCGGTGGCGGGGTCGGGTACGCCGCCGAAATACTGGGCCAGGACCGCCCGGAAGACCGGTTCCTCCGGGGCCGCCCGCAGAAACAAGGTCATCGAGGAATGCAGCTTCCGCGCGTCGATGCCGCCGAAGATGCGGACTGCGGTCAGCCCTTCGAGGGCAGCGACGGTTCCAGCACTTTCCAATAACCGCGGACCCAGCACCGGGTCCCGAAGATAGGCCCTGGCCTCGTCCAGGGAGGAAATGGCGTACTTCCGGGAGGTCGCGCTCTGCCCCAGGCCCTCGATCTGGGGGAAGACGAACCACATCCAATGGCTGCTCTTGGAGCCGGCCCGGAGTTCCGTGATGGCGCGCCGGTATGTTCCGCCCGAGTCCTGGGCGGTCGCGAACCGTTCGAGGTTGTAAGGGTCCTCCATGGTTGCTTCCTTCCTCGGTCTGGTCCTCGGCCGGATTCTTGGCCTGGTTCACGGCCGCAGATACGGGCTGTGCCGGTCAGGTTCCCCTGGCATGTTCCCATTTTGCGGGCCGGGCGTATCGTATCCCCTATGGCGAGCGTCCTGGAAATGGTCGGCGTGGTGAAGCGGTTCGGGCCGGTGACAGCCCTGAACGGCTTGGATTTTTCCGTCGAGGCAGGCGAGGTCCATGGGTTCCTGGGGCCCAACGGTTCGGGCAAGTCCACAACGATCCGGCTGCTGTTGGGGATGCTCCATTGCAACGCGGGTTCGATCCGGGTGCTGGGCAGGGATCCCTGGCGTGATGTCGCCACCGTGCATCGGCGGCTCGCTTACGTTCCCGGCGATGTCGCGCTGTGGCCCAACCTGACCGGCGGCGAGGTGATCGACCTCCTCGGACGGCTCCAGGGCGGCCAGGACGCTGCCCGCCGCAGCCGTCTCCTGGACGTCTTCGACTTGGACCCGACCAAGAAATCCCGGGCCTACTCCAAGGGCAACCGCCAGAAAGTGGCACTGATTGCAGCGCTGGCCACCGACGCCGAGCTCTTCCTGCTGGATGAGCCCACCAGCGGGTTGGACCCCCTGATGGAGGACGCGTTCCGCGGGTGCGTCCGGGACCTGCGGGACCAGGGCCGCACCGTGCTGCTCAGCAGCCACATCCTGAGCGAGGCGGAAGCCCTCTCGGATCGCGTCAGCATCATCCGCGAGGGCCGGGTGGTGGACACCGGCAGGCTCGAACAGCTGAGGCACCTGACCCGGACCTCGGTTACCGCCGAGGTTGCGGCCGTGCCCCAGGGCTTGGATACGCTGCCCGGGGTCCACGACGTCGTCATTGCCAACCACCGGGTCAGTGCCCAGGTCGAACCCTCCGGACTGGCCCCGCTGATGCGGGCGCTGACCGACGTCGGACTCCTCGCGCTGACCAGCCAGCCGCCGACGCTCGAGGACCTTTTCCTGCGCCACTACGGACCCGCGGGCCGGTCACAGCACGCACCCCCGTCTGTGCCCGCGGCGCACGCGGGACAGTCGGACGATGCGTGAAACCCTGGCCGGAACCGGTGTCCTGATCCGGCTCGGCCTGCGGCGGGACCGCTGGCTGCTGCCAGCCTGGATCATCGGGTTCGCCGCGACCACCTACTCCACGGCCGTGGCCGGAGCGGAGCTGTACCCCGACGTCGGAAGCCGGGTCGAGGCGGCCACCGCTCTCAACGCCACCGCATCCCTGGTCGCGCTGTTCGGCCGGATCTACGACCCCGCGTCGCTCGGTGCCCTGTCCCTGATCAAGTACACGGCCTTCATGGCCGCCATCCTCGCGGTCCTCATGGTCGTCATCACCGTCCGGCACACCCGCAGCGATGAGGAATCGGGACGGTTGGAACTGCTCGGCGGCGGAAGGCTGGGGCGCGATGCCCCGCTCGCCGCGGCCCTCGTGATCAGCTGGGGTGCCAGCCTGGTGCTCGGGCTGGTGACCGCCGTGTCCCTGGCCGCGGGCGGGCTTCCGGCCGCCGGGTCCTTCGCGTTCGGGCTGGGCTGGGCGGCCACCGGGATGGCGTTCAGCGCGGTCGCCGGGGTGGCGGCACAGCTGACCTCCAGCGCCCGGGCCGCGACCGGACTCAGCGTCGGGGTCGTCGCCGTGACCTATGCGCTGCGGGCTGTGGGCGACCTCGCCGACCCCGGACCGTCCGCGTTGTCCTGGCTGTCACCGATCGGCTGGAACCAGCAGATCCGTGCCTTCGCCGGGGACCGCTGGTGGGTGTTGGCCCTGCCGCTGGCGCTCTGCGTGGCCCTCGTGCCGGTAGCCCTTGCGCTCCGGGCACGGCGCGACCTCGGCTCTGGCCTGCGCGAGGAACGCCCCGGCCCGGCCCGGGGCTCGCTCAACGGTGTCCGGGACCTGGCCGTCCGGCTGCAGTTCCGCGTCCTGCTGTCCTGGTCCGCGGCGTTCGTCGTGTTCGGGGTGGTGATCGGTTCGCTGGTCAGCAACGTCGCGGATCTGCTGAGTTCCGCCAACGCCCAGGACCTGGTCAAGACGCTGGGCGGCAGCCAGGCGATGACCGACGCGTTCATGGCCGCTGAAGTCGGCATCATGGGCCTCCTTGCCTCGGCCTACGGACTGTCCGCCACCGCCCGCCTGCGCGAAGAAGAAACAGCGGGCCATGTCGAGGCGCTGCTGGGTACCGCCACCACCCGGACACGCTGGGCCACGAGCCACTTCGCGATGGCCCTGGCCGGCGTCGCGCTGCTGATGCTGCTCGCCGGTGTGTCGGTCGGCGCCGGCGCCGCGGTAGCCCTGGCGGATGGCAGCCAGTTCGGGCGGGTCACGGTGGCCGCCGTCGCCCAGATCCCTGCGGCCTGGGTCCTGGCCGCGGCTGTGCTGGCCGTGTTCGGCTGGGCACCGCGGCTCACCGGCGCGGTCTGGGGACTGCTGCTCGCCTTCGTGGCACTGGGGGAGTTCGGCGTGCTGTGGAACGCGCCCGAGTGGCTGATGGACCTCTCCCCGTTCCGCCACTCACCGCTGCTTCCCGTGGATTCCAGCGCCGTCGGCCCGCTGCTGGGCCTCACTGCGGCCGCTGCGGCGCTCGCCGCACTGGGCTATGCCGGCTGGCGCCACCGGGACCTGGCCGCATGAGGGCACCAACTGAACGTGGTCCCGCACGACGGTGCCATCGCTCCGGAGGCGCCGGAGCCTGTCTGCCATGATGGCGGGATGGACATGACCGAAAAACCCTGGACGTCCGGGTCCGCCGCGGCCCTCGAACTTGTGCAACTTCCTCCGGCCGTGCTGAACGCGCTCGCCGACGGCGATCTGGACGCTGCGAGCGCCGTGACGGCCCTTGACCTGACGCCCTACCTTGCGGGCGCCGAATGCGTCGGCACGTGGCGGAGGCGCCGGGACCAGATTGCCCGGCGTCCCGCCGACGCGGCGTGGGTGACGCGGGTGGTGGTCGAGAAGGATTCCGGACAGGTGGTGGGCCGGGCCGGCTTCCACGGGCCGCCAGACGGAGCCGGCATGGTCGAGATCGGCTATTCGATCGACCCCGTGCACCGCCGCCGGGGCCACGCCCGGGGTGCCCTCATGATCCTCCTGGCGACGGCGAAGCGTCACCCGGGCGTCGCCGTCGTCCGGGCCACGGTGCGTCCGGACAATCTCCCCTCCCGGCAGCTGTTGGACCAGTACGGGTTCCGCGAAGTGGGGGAGCAGTGGGACGACGAGGACGGTCTGGAGACGATTCTCGAAGTGCCGGCGAAGGGCCTGGCGGCGATTGAAGCTGGCCGCGACGCCCGCTAGAGTCTGCGGATGACTCAGATGGGCACCACTTTGACGGGCACTGTCCGGATCCGGGTGCTGCGCAGATCCGACGCAGAGCGACTGAGCGCCGCCTACCGGCGGAACCGGGAGCACCTGGCACCCTGGGAGCCTGTGCGGGCCGAAGAGTTTTTTACTGCCGCGGGGCAGGCCGCCAGCATCGACGCGAAACTCGCTTTGTTCATCGCCGGTTCGGACGTCCCATGGGTCCTGTTGGACGGTGATGTGGCCATCGGCGTCATGAACGTGAGCGGCATTGTCCGCGGACCGTTCCTCAGCGGTCACCTCGGATACTGGGTGGACAAGGATGTCACGGGCCGCGGAATCGGTTCGGCCGCGGTCGAGTTCGCTGTGGAGGCCGCACGCGACGAGCTCGGGCTGCACCGGCTACAGGCCGCGACTCTCCCGCACAACGCAGCCTCCCAGAAGATCCTGAAGCGGGCCGGGTTCGAGGAGATCGGACCGGCCCGCGACTACCTCAGGATCGCCGGGTCGTGGCAGGACCACATCCTGTACCAGCGCATCCTGTTCTGACGCACGTAGATGCCCTCGAGCTCCAGAAAGCGGGGGCGGTCGTCGTCGCGCCCGGCTCCCGCGGATGCCCAGCCGACGATGTCCGTGCCGTCACAGGCCACCCATACATCCGGCGCTGCCGCGTCGAGGAGTTCCCGCCATTTCGTCTCCCGGGGACCTTGTTCAAATCCTGCCAGGGTCTCCGCCGGCAGCAGGCGGGCGTAGCATTCCCGCCAGGCCAGGCCAGGCCTGGACGTGGGCGATGCCGGCGGCGTCGTCGACGACGGCGGCCCGGACCGCGAGGTGTTGCGTCACCCGGCGAGGCTACTACGGCACGACAACGGCCATTGCCAGCCGTGCCGATCCGGGTACCTTGAGAGCCATGAGCATCTTCCTCGTAGGCGGCGGCCCTGACACCGTGACCACGCCCGTGATCTTCGACCGGTTCACGGAAGAGGCCCGTGCGCAGGCCGCGGCAGGCGGGAGTGAAATCCCGCGGATTGCCGTGGTGCTGGTGGACAACGAAGGCAGCTCGGCGTACTTCCTGCCGGCCTACGTGCAGCCGATCGAAGCCAGGACCGCGTGTGAGGTAAACGTCGTGCTGCTCCGGCCTGGCGGTGCGGCAGATCCGGCAGTGTTCAACGGAGTTGACGCGATCGTCGTCGGGGCGGCCCCACCCCGGTCTACCTCACCGGTTTGGCGGACTCCGCGGAAGCCATCAGGGGGGCCGTCGCGGCCGGCACGCCGTATCTTGGTTTCTCCGCAGGCGCCATGATCGCGCCGCAGCGGGCCATTATCGGCGGCTACCGGGTCGGCGGCGTGGAGGTCTGCGCCGAGGAATGCTCGGAAGGCCTCGATGAACTCGACGTCCGCGACGGACTGGGCCTGGTGCCCTACGCCGTCGACGTGCACACCGCCCAGGCGGGCACCCTCAGCCGGGCCGCGGCCGCCGTGGTCCACGGTCTCGTGGACAAAGCCGCGGCCGTGGACGAGAACACCGCGCTGGTGCTGCCCCACGCGGATCCGCACGAGCAGCGCGTCATCGGCACGGGCAACTGCTGGATGATCCGCGGCCCCGGGCACAAAGCCACTCTCTCGATGCTGCCTGCCGTCTGACCCGGCCGGGTGACCCTGCCGTCTGACCCGGCACGGCCGGTGTCCGGCGTCACCGGAGAGGGCACCGGCGAAGGCGCCGGAAAAGGCACCCCTTGGCGACTTAGTTACTGGCAAGTAACATTGTGCGCATGCATCTGCTGCTGCGCACCCTCATCCTGCTGTTCAGGTCCTCCCGGCGCCCGCCGCTGAGCATCTGGGACACGTCGTCCTTGCCGCTCCGGGTCCTGCCGACCGATATCGACATCGCGATGCATGTCAACAACGGCATGTATTTCTCGCTGATGGACCTTGGTCGGTTCGACCTCATGGCCCGCAGCGGAGTGTGGAAGAAGATGCGCCGCCGCGGTTGGAGCCCGGTGGCCGCGGGGGAGACCATCGCCTTCCGCCGTTCCCTGCAGCTGTGGCAGCAGTACACGATCGAATCCAGGATCATCGGACTCGATGCGAAGGCCATCTACTTCGAGCAGCGCATGGTGGTCGACGGCGAGATCTACGCCCGCGCCCACATCGCCACGCGACTGGTGTGCAAGGGAAAGCCGGTCAGCCAAGAGGAGATCATCCGCGAATTCGGCGCGCCGCCGGCGGATCTGGAATTGCCCGGGTGGATCCACGAATGGCGCGAAACCAACGCGCTGCCCGGCGCCCGCCGTCCCGCGCCGCACGTCTGGGCCTGAGTCCGGGCCCGGGGATGGCAAATCCGGCAGGGTGAGCCATCAGCGAAATGCGGGGGACATCCCGGACGGCCTCGCGTACCGTTGACTCATGGCAACCGTAGACATTACAGGTGAACAGTTCGCAGCTACCGTCGAGGACAACGACATCGTCCTCGTCGATTTTTGGGCCGAATGGTGTGGCCCGTGCAAGCAGTTCGGACCCACATACTCAGCCGTTTCCGAGAAGCACCCGGACGTGGTGTTCTCCAAGGTGGACACCGAGGCAGAGCAGCAGCTCGCCGCGGAGGCAGGCATCACGTCCATCCCGACGCTGATGGCCTTCCGCGAAAAGGTGCTGGTGTTTTCCCAGCCGGGCGCGCTGAACGCCCAGCAGCTCGAACAAGTGGTTGACGCCGTCAAGGCCCTGGACATGGACGAGGTCCACGCGCACGTGGCGCGCTCGCAGGCCGAGGCTGCCGCCGCGGCGGGCACGCAGGACGGATCGCAGATCCCGGAGGCCTAAGCCCCCTTTTCCGGACGGCTCCACAACTTCCGGACGGCTCCACAAACAACGCAGGGTCACTTTGCACCCAGGATCTTCGGATCAATCGGCGCGAAGTGGCCCCGCGTTGTTCGGTCGGGAGGTGCTAGGGGCGTTGTTCGGTCGGGAGGTGCTAGGGCTTCTCGAGTTTGACGGGTTCGGCCAGCAGCGCGCTCAGGGACTCATTGAGATCCTGGACCGCCGTGCCCTTGGAGTGCTTGTCCAGCTCCTCCTGCGAGGCCCACTGCTCGGTCAGCACCAGCTTGTCCTCGGTGGCTTCGGTGAGTTCGTACCGGATGCAGCCGGGCTCGTTGACCACCTCGTCGATGGCGATTTCCAGGGCGAGCTTCACGCGGAAGAATTCGCCCTCGTTGGGAATGAAGGTGGCCAGCAAGTCAATGGGTGCGCTCATGGGTTTCACCCTACCGGGCAGCGGCCCCGGTTTCCTGAAGATTTCATAGGACCTCCTACCTTTGGTCTTCTTTTGCCGCCGCACTGTTGGTAGCGTCACAGAATGCTTGCTTACACAGCCGGGGACACTGACGTCCCGCTGCTCGAGGAAACCATCGGCGAGAACTTCGAGCGTATCGTGGCCCGGTTCCCGTTCCACGACGCCCTGATCGAGGCTGCGGCGGTCCCGGGAGAAGAGGCCCGGCGATGGAGTTACACCAAGCTGAACGACTAACGTCGACCGCCTCGCCCGTGCGCTGCTCGCACTGGGCGTCGCCAAGGGCGAACGGATCGGCATCTGGAGTCCGAACTGCGCCGAGTGGACGATCCTGCAATATGCGACGGCGAAGATCGGCGCGATCCTGGTCAACGTCAACCCCGCGTACCGCAGCCACGAGCTGGAGTTCGTGGTCAGGCAGAATGGCATGCGGATGCTGGTTTGTGCGCCGTCGGAGAAGAACAGCGACTACACGGGAATGGCCCGGCAGGCGTTGGCGGCATGCCCGGAACTGCGCGAGCTGATCTTCCTCCCGGATGCCGGCGCCGACGGGCTCAGCGCCGGCGACCCTGAAAATGAGGCGGAGCGGACGTACGCCGAACTGCTCAAGCGGGCTGACGACGTCGGGCATCCGGCGTTGAAGGCCCGCATGGCGGAACTGGACCCGCACGACGCGATCAACCTGCAGTACACCTCCGGCACGACGGGCTTCCCCAAGGGCGCCACCCTCACGCACCACAACATCCTCAACAACGGCTACTCGATCGGCGAGCAGCTCGGCTACACCGAGCACGACCGGGTGGTGATCCCGGTGCCGTTTTACCACTGCTTCGGCATGGTGATCGGGAACCTCAACGCCCTCAGCCACGGTGCCGCCACCATCATTCCGGGACGGGGATTCACTCCTGCCGCGGCCCTGGAAGCTGTACAGGATTTCGGCGGGACCTCCCTGTACGGAGTGCCGACCATGTTTATTGCCGAGCTCGCCCTGCCGGAGTTCGCGTCCTATGACCTCTCGACGCTGCGTACCGGCGTCATGGCCGGCTCGCTGTGCCCCATCGAGGTGATGAACAGGGTCATCTCGGAGATGAATATGACGGACGTCGCCATCTGCTACGGGATGACGGAAACCTCACCGGTGTCCACAATGACCCGAAGCGTCGACACCATGGCCCAGCGCACCGAGACCGTGGGCCGGACCATGCCGAATTTGGAGAGCCGGATTGTGGACCCGGTGACGGGAGAAGTGTTGGAGCGCGGCGGGATCGGCGAGCTCTGCACGCGCGGCTACGCCGTGATGCGGGGGTACTGGAACCAGCCGGACAAGACGGCCGAGGCGATCGACGCCGACGGCTGGATGCATACCGGGGACCTCGCCCGGATGGACGATGGCGGGTACATCGTGATCGAGGGCCGGATCAAGGACATGGTGATCCGCGGCGGCGAGAACGTCTATCCGCGCGAAATCGAGGAATTCCTCTACACCCATCCGGATATCCAGGACGTGCAGGTGATCGGCGTCCCGGACGCCAAATACGGCGAGGAACTGATGGCCTGCGTCATCCTCAAGCCCGGCGCGGAGCCCTTGGATGCCGCGCGCCTGGCGGAGTTCTGCCGGGGGAAGCTGGCGCACTACAAGATCCCGCGCTACGTGGATGTGCGCGAAAGCTTCCCGATGACCGTCTCCGGCAAGATCCGCAAGGTGGACATGCGCCAGGAAGCCGTGACCCGGCTGGGCCTCTAGACCTCGTCGGGCCCGGGGCGGGGGCGTTGTTTCGCGGCGGGATGGTTCTTCCGGGGGCACTATGGTCGCAATGTCCGACGCCGGCGCCCTGGTTGGCGGAGTGTCCGCGTCAAAGAGCCCCCCCGGAGCGCGGCCAGCCCCGATGGTTTCGGGCGGTCAGTGGTGGCGGTGGTCCTGGATGGTCATGCGCGGACCGAAGGTCGGTTTGCGGAAACCGCTGAGCCCCAGCATGCGGACCACGCGCTGCCGGTGGCCGGCCCATGGCGCCAGCAGCCGCACCATGCCCGCGTCATCCGTGCGCCGCCCGGTCAAGGCCGCACCCACGTACGCCGCCAGGTGGTAGTCGCCCACCGCAATCGAATCCGGGCAGCCGTGCGTCCGCTGCACCACCTCGGCTGCCGTCCAGACACCGATCCCGGGGATGGCCTGCATCTTCGTGGCGGCCTCCACGGCAGGCAGGGCGGCGAGCCGTTCAAGGGCGACGGCGGAGCGCAGCGCGCGCATGACGGTTGCCGAGCGCTGGGGCCCCACCCCGGCCTTGTGCCATTCCCAGGACGGGATCCGCAGCCATTGCTCGGGCGTGGGCTGGATGACCAGGTTGGCGGGGCCGGCCGTGCCCGCGCCGGGCGCCGCCGTCCCGAAGCGGTACATCAGGTAGCGGTAGCCGCGGCGGGCCTCGATGACGGTGACCTTCTGCTCCAGGATGGTCGGCACGAGCGAGTCGATCATGCGGCCGGTTGCGGGCAGGCGGACGGTGAGGTTCCGGCGTCGGGCGTCAACCACGATGCGGGGGAGCGTGGCCTGGAACGCCGGCTCGTCGAAGGCTGACCAGTCGTCGTCGCGGCCGAGCAGCCGGGGGACGGAGTCCATGGCGTCGTCGGCGCCCGGACCCCAGCCCTGGGCGTCAATGAACGGCGCGGAGTCCGGGCCGCCGGCCGTAAGGCGCAGGGTGGCCGGGCCGGCCGGGGTCGTGAAGGCCAGCCAGACACCGTCCGGGGCAACGCGGATCGCAGGGTCGCCGTGGCCCCTGCGGAGCGTCCCGAGCGTCTGCAAGAGGTCGAACGGCCCGTCCGGGTGCCACCGCAACGAGGCGTCCGCCGCGGCGGCCAAGCCGGCGGGGACGTCTGCGATGGTCATTCGACCATGTTCCCATGTGCGCCGGGCAGCCGCGGAAACGGGCCGCAGAATGCGGCCACAGAACCGCGTGCCAATCGGCACTCCCCCGCCGGGGGTCCGAAGACTAGAATCCGGGTGAGGCGCGGACCGCCCGTGCCTGCTTTTTTGAGGTCCTGGGATTGTCAGGTGGTTGCGATGGCTGGTGGCGTTGTGCATTTCGAGATTCCCGCGGACGACGAGAACCGTGCGCGGGAGTTCTACAGTTCTGCGTTCGGATGGGGCTTCCAGGTCATGCCTGAGATGGAATATAGCCTCGCCATGACCACTCCGGTGGACGAACACGGCCGGCCTGCCACCACCGGATCCATCAACGGCGGCCTGTTCCGGCGCAGCGGCGAGCTGACCGCTCCCGTGGTCACGGTCGACGTCGAGGACATCGATGCGGCGCTGGCCAGGATCGGCGCCCTGGGCGGCTCCGTTCTCCGGGGAAAGATGAAAGTTCCCGGGATGGGATGGAACGCGTACTTCAAGGACACGGAGGGAAACGTGGTCGGCCTGTGGCAGAACGCCGTGCCCGAGGGCGGCGGCAGCGCAGGAGCCAACGACATCGGCGCCTGAGCTGCGGCGCCCGGAGTCAGTGCCCGCCCGTCACCAGCCACAGCGCCACGACGGCGAGCGGAACCGTGAGGACGACGGCGGCGAGGCCGGCCAGCGCGAAGCCACCCCAGCGGATCTCCACGTTCAGCGTGCGGAGCCGTTCGTGCCACAGCAACGTGGCCAGGGACGCCCACGGGGTCACGAGCGGGCCAAGGTTGACCCCGATCAGGAGGGCCGCCAGCCGCGCCGGCGATCCGCCCACAGGCTCCAGCGCCAGGTAGGCCGGCAGGTTGTTGACCACGTTGGAGGCCCCGGCGCCCAGCCCGGCAAGCTGCAGCAACGCCGGCAGGCCTTCCCCCGAGCCGGCGATTCCGGAGAGGAACCGCGTCAGCCCGTTGGCATGTAGCGCCTCCACCACCATGAACAACCCCGAGGTCAGCATGAGCGGCCGCCACGGGATCATGGACCAGCGCAATGACGCGCGGCGCCGCCAGAGGAACAACCCCAGAAGGACCGCCGCCGCGGCCAGGGCCGGGAACTGCACCGGCACGCCGGACACAAGGGCCGGCAGCAGCACCGCCATGACGCCGGCGGCTGAAAACAGCAGCACCCGGTCCCGCACCTTGTGGACAGGCTGCGGCCCGTACCCGCCGCGGAGGTCCTTCCGGAACGCCAGCCAGAGCAGCGCCAGCGGCACCAGGATGCCCACAAGTGCGGGCGCCCAGACCAGCCCCGCGAAGGCGGCGGGGCTCAGTTTGAGCCGGTCCTGCGCGAGAAGGTTGGTCAGGTTGGAGACCGGCAGCAGCAGCGACGCCGTGTTGGCCAGCCAAATGGTGGTCAGCGCGAACGGCAGCGGCGGAATGCGGGCGTGGACTGCGAGCTGCACGACGACGGGAGTCACCAGCACCGCCGTCGTGTCCAGCGACAAGAACACCGTGGAGACCGTGGCCAGGGCGATGACGAGCAGCCACAGCAGCACAACCCGGCCGCGGCCCAGGGCGGCGAGGCGCTCCGTGACCACCCGGAAGAGCCCGGCGTCGTCCACCAGCTCCGTCACGAGGGACATGGCCACGACGAACGTCAGCACCGGCACCGTGCGGGCGGCCAGCTCCTGGAAGGCCGGGACCGGGAGCAGTCCGGACGCCAGTGCGGCGGCCCCGGCCAGCAGCATGCCCGCGGGCAACGCGTAGCTCCTGAGCCTCTTCAGCCAAGCCATACTCTTCACGGCCCAATCGTCGCACCTGCCGGGCCGCGGCGCCGCGCCGACGTGCCTCCCCGGCCGGAGACGGTAACTTTGTACCTATGAAGTACGCCCAGTCCATATTGGACCTCATCGGCCATACGCCGCTCGTCAAACTCAACCACGTGACCGACGGTATCGCCGCCACCGTCCTCGTGAAGCTGGAATACCTGAACCCCGGCGGTTCCATCAAGGACCGGATCGCGGCGAAGATGGTCGAGGAAGCCGAACGCACAGGCAAGCTCCTGCCCGGCGGAACCATTGTGGAGCCCACCTCCGGCAACACCGGAGTCGGCCTGGCCCTCGTCGCACAGCAGAAGGGCTACCGCTGCATCTTCGTGGTCCCGGACAAAGTGGGCGAGGACAAGCGGGCCGTGCTTCAGGCGTACGGGGCCGAAGTGGTGGTCACCCCCACCGCCGTCCCGCCGGACAGCCCGCAAAGCTACTACGGAGTCTCGGACCGGCTCGTCACCGAAATCCCCGGGGCTTATAAGCCGGACCAGTTCTCCAACCCGGCCGCCCCGGCCAGCCACTATGAATCCACCGGCCCGGAGATCTGGAACGACACGGACGGCAAGATCACCCACTGCGTAATTGGCGCAGGTACCGGCGGCACCATCACCGGCACCGGGCGGTACCTCAAGGAAGTCTCCGCAGACCGGCCCGCGGCCGAGGGCGGTGTCGTCAAGATCATCGGCGCGGACCCCGCGGGGTCGGTCTACTCCGGCGGCACGGGCCGGCCGTACTTCGTCGAGGGCGTCGGCGAGGACATGTGGCCGGCCAACTATGACAAGTCCGTCCCGGACGACGTCATCGCCGTGAGCGACGCCGATTCCTTCGCGATGACCCGGCGGCTGGCCCGCGAGGAAGGCCTGCTCGTGGGCGGGTCCTCCGGCATGGCCGTCGTCGCCGCGCTGCAGACCGCGCAGGACCTGCCGGCGGACGCCGTCGTCGTCGTCATCCTGCCGGACTCCGGCCGCGGCTACCTGGCCAAGATCTTCAACGACCAGTGGATGCGGTCCTACGGGTTCCTGGCCAGCGGGGATGAAGCCTCCGTGGGCGAGATCCTCAAGGCCAAGACCGGAGAACTGCCGGACCTGGTCCACATTCACCCCAACGAGAGCGTCCGCGACGTCATCAACATCATGAACGAGTACGGCGTCTCGCACATCCCGGTGCTCTCCCAAGAGCCTCCGGTGGTGATGGGCGAGGTCCTCGGCGCCGTGGATGAACGCACCCTGACCGCCAAGCTTTTCCGCGGCGAGGCCAAACTCTCCGACAAGATCTCCGAACACATGGAGGCGCGGCTGCCCGTGATCGGCTCACTTGAATCGATCTCGACGGCCCGCGAACTCCTCTCCGACGCCGACACCCTCATGGTGACGTTCGTCGGCGCTCCCGTGGGCATCCTGACCCGCCACGACCTCCTCGCCTACCTCAGCAACTGACCCGCCGGCCGGTTCCGCCCTCGCGGCGGTTCCGGCCACCGGCCGAAAGGATTCCACATGTCTTTGCCAGAAAAAACAGGTTTCAACACCCGCGCCGTCCATGCCGGCCAGGCTTTCGAACCGCGCACCGGTGCCGTGGTCCCGCCCGTGCACTTTTCCTCCACCTACGCCCAGGACGGGATCGGCGGCCTGCGTGCCGGCTATGAGTACGGCCGGGGCACCAACCCCACCCGTGACTCGCTGCAGGAACAGCTGGCCGCACTCGAAGGCGGGTCCGCCGCGTTCTCCTTCAGCTCCGGCCTCGCCGCCGAGGACTCCATGATCCGCGCCCTGACCCGGCCCGGCGACCACATCGTGCTCGGCAACGACGCCTATGGCGGAACCTACCGCCTGATCAGCCGCGTGCTGGGGGAGTGGGGCATCGGCAACACCCCGGTGGACATGTCCAACCTTGACGCCGTGGCCTCCGCCATCGCAGCCGGCGGCAAGACCCGCCTGGTGTGGGTGGAGACGCCGTCGAACCCGATGATGAAAATCACCGACATCGAGGCCCTCGCCAAGCTGGCGCACGACGCCGGAGCCCTCCTGGTCGTGGACAACACCTTCGCCTCGCCGTACCTGCAGAACCCGCTCGCGCTCGGCGCCGACGTCGTCGTGCACTCGACCACGAAGTACATCGGCGGGCACTCCGACGTCGTCGGCGGGGCGATCATCGTCAACGACGCCGAGCTGGCCGAGAAGATCGGCTTCGTCCAGTTCGCCGTGGGCGCCGTCTCCGGCCCGATGGACGCCTTCCTGACCACCCGTGGCCTGAAGACCCTCGGTGTCCGCATGGACCGCCACAGCGACAACGCCCAGGCCGTGGCCGAATGGCTGCTGAAGCGTCCCGAAGTCGAAGCCGTCCTGTACCCGGGCCTGCCCTCGCACCCCGGCCACGAACTGGCCAGGAAACAGATGAAGAAGTTCGGCGGGATGATCTCCGTGCAGTTCAAGGGCGGCGAGGCCGCTGCGCGCAAGGTGGCCGAATCGACCTCCGTGTTCACCCTGGCCGAATCCCTGGGCGGCATCGAATCCCTGATGAACTACCCCTCGGAAATGACGCACGCCTCGGTCAAGGGCACCGAACTGGCCGTACCGGTGAACCTGATCCGGCTCTCCTGCGGCATCGAGGACGTCGAGGACCTCATCGCCGACCTCGAGCACGCCCTCTCAACCCTCGAGACAGGCAACTAACAACCCGTGACGATCACCATGAGGGCCACGGCCTCCACCACGCGCGGCCGGCTTGCGACGGCGGCCGGCGCGCTCGCCGTCGTGGCGGCCCTGGTGGTGCTGTACTCCGCGTATATCCCGCTCATGAACGACTTCGAGGTCTACTTCTACGGCGGCAGCCGCGTGCTGCAGACCGGGGAGACAGGCGTCAACGAACTGTATGCGATCCGGGACGGGCTGCCGTTCACGTACCCGCCGTTTGCGGCGCTGCTGTTCGCGGCCCTGGCATCCCTCGGCCAGGGCGCCGGCAGCCTGGTGTTCATCGGCGCGGCACTGCTGGGCGCCGCGGTTGTCTCGGCCTGGCTGGCACGGCACTACTTCCGGCTCGGCGGCTGGCGGGACGCCTTTGCGGACTGGCGGTTCAGGGCCGTGGCGCTGGCCGGAACCGCGGCGGTCCTGCTGCTGGGACCCTGGCGGGACACCTTCGACTTCGGCCAGATCAACATCATCCTGATGGGCCTGATCCTGGCGGACTTTGCGCTCCACGGAAAGTCGCGGGCGCGGGAAATGCGCTGGCCGGCCGGGTTCCTGATCGGCATCGCGGCCGGCATCAAGCTGACCCCGCTCGCGTTCGGGCTGTATTTCCTGGTCCGGCGGGACTTCAGGGCCCTCGGCTGGATGGCTGCGGGGTTCTTTGGCTCCATCGCCCTGGCCTGGGCGCTGCTGCCCACGGCATCGGTGACGTTCTGGACCAAAATCCTGCCGGACACCGGGCGGATCGGCGGTCCGGCCTACGTCGACAACCTCTCGGTCAAGGGCCTGCTGCTGCACCTGGGACTGCCCGATTCCGGCCTGACCAGCGTGGTGTGGCTCGTGCTGGCGCTGGTCCTGGCCGCGGTCGCGGCGCTCGTCATCCAATGGGCCGTCGCCGCGGAGGAGAACTTCGTGGCCGTGTCCGCCACCGCCGTGCTGATGCTGCTGGTCAGTCCCGTGTCCTGGTCCCACCACTGGGTGTGGATGGCCGTGGCGCTGCCGTGCATGGGATTCGCCATCCACCGTGTCCCGTCCCGGGACGGTAAGATGCGCCTCGCCGGCTGGATCATCGTCGCTTTCTCCGCCATGGCCTTTTACCTGACGCCAAAATACCTTGCCGTCATGGCAGGAGCGCAGGTCTGGGGCAAGGATCCGCAGACCCAATGGCAGCTCATCGTCGCCAGCCTGGGCGTTGTGTGCGGCATGGCGATGCTGGTCTACTGGGCGCTGGCCTACCGGCCGTCCCGCGCCGCGCTGCGCACGACCATCTAGCTGTATTACCCACGGAGGTTGGTGACATTCGGCGTGGTGGGGTGACATGAAGAAGACCTCCGAGTGGAGTGGGGCTTGTCTAGAGTCCAGTTCCACAAACGGAGGTCTTCGTGTCCCACCCTAATGCTTTTCTCGCGCCGAAGGGCCGAC